>NZ_JAMZAP010000013.1:0-144495 GCF_024181785.1 Vibrio sp. Y42_MX_L11 | reverse complement strand
ATCTGATCATCAAATCGATCTTGAATGTATTGAAATTATTGTGATTTAAATGTACAAATTAGTGGAAACATCACTTCACGTCACCCCTTATGCCATAAAGGATTTTCATGATCTTGCCCTGCCCATCTACTGAAGAAAGCGGATGGATAGTTGTAAGCTCTCACTCCGAGCCAAGAAAACATCAGGTAATTTACGAAAAACATAGCAGGAAAGGTCTAAGTCTTGCCACTAACGTTCCGGATCTTGACCTGCCTTTAACTTACCAATTGGCGAACCAAATTATTGAGGTCAAAGAAGAGCTTACATTTGGTGAAAATATTGATGGGAACCGCCTAACTTGGAAAGCTATTGGCAATTCTAAACTTAGAGAAAACCAAGTCCACTACGGAGTTAATAAAGATTACTCAGCTTCTAATGAAGGTATTGCTATCGGCTATGTTAACTTTGAGTCGAGGTTTGAGGCTGAAGGAAAGCTTGGAATCGAAAAGTTATTCATTGCGATGTATGACGATGTCAAGAGTGTCAAATTTTACTCTGGATGGGATAGTTCTAAAATATCTTGTTACCAAAATACGTTTGATGAAGACTTAGCTTGTTACGGTGAAATTTTAATTAACGACGATATAGTTCATGTTTTTGATAAATATCTGCCGTATGAATATGTAAACATGGCTTACGACACCGTTATGTCCAAAGGTCGAGAAGAGATAATTGAGGCAGATTTTCAACATCAAATTAAATACTTACTAGTCGCCAAAGAGAATAACGTTGAGATGCATTAGACTACATTAGCTTGATTACTTTTTGGTAATGAGTGGCTTTTCGAAACCGATGTGACCATGAGCAAGATTATTGGATTTTACAAAACTCATTTATGTTCAAAAAATGAGTTTTGTAGATATTAAAATGCATGGAGCCAATGCTCTCACTGATTCTATGAAGTTTTTTGTGCGCTCTAACCACAAGACAATCTATAAAAGACGTTGAGCCAACGTCTCTGCCACAATGCCACCTGTTAATAAGGCTGAATTTCAATGCCTGTTTCTCATTACCATTCAAATGTGCGCTGGTTAATGATTTTTCTGTAAGTAACACAATTGAACGTGATAGAAGTAACAAAATTGCTTCCTTGCGGTAACGTTCCCGAAAATTTTATATATTATCGCCCCATTGATACAAGTGATAGAGACGCTCTGTATCTGAGCGCTCTGAAATTCAGGCTTTAGATGGACATTTAAAGTCACCATATGTTTGCAATTTTTCTTGGGAACGTTTGCAAAACCCTGAGTATAAATTTACGTGAGACCATGGAAATGAAACTACACACTTTGACGATGGCAGTAGCGCTTGGGCTGGTTACTGCACCTGCATTCGCAACAACAGATGTTGCCGCTCTTGAAAAGCGAATTAATGAATTAGAACAGAGGCTTGAACAGACAGAAAAAGTATCCGTAGAAGCAAATGAAAAAGCCTCAAGCTTTGAGTTTCATGGCTACGCTCGTTCCGGGTTGCTCATTAATGACGATCTGAATGGTGCAGTTGGTACTGGTCCTTACATGACGGCAGCTGGTGCTATTGGAGCGCCAATTGGACGATTAGGGGTTGAGGATGATCATTATGTGGAAGCAAACCTTATTCACAAACGTTTTGCAGATGATGGTTCCAGCGCTTTGTTCCGAATCATGCTGGCAGATAGTACGGAAACCAATAACGAATGGACAGCGAGTGAGAGTCAATTAAACGTTCGTCAGGTATATGCTGAGCTAAACAAGTTGAGCATGTTCTCTGAATCAAGTGCGTTTGCTGACGCAACGTTTTGGGCAGGTAAACGATTTGACCGTGATAACTTTGACATTCACTTCTTTGACTCGGATATCGTTTTCCTCTCTGGTACTGGTGCAGGTGTGTATGACGTCCAAATGAACGATTCATGGAAAGCAAACTTCTCGATCTATGGTCGTGATTTTGGTGAGATTGATAGCTCGTCAACTGATGTTGAAAACTATATCGCGACAATGAACAACCGTTTTGGTAATTGGCAATTGATGCTGAGCGGCATGACGTCTGCTGATAACAATGATCGCGTAGAAGGTGCAGCGGACAAAGGTTTACATGCGATGTTTGCTTACCATGGCGATAACTTCTTTGGCATGAGTGAAGGCTTCTCTAAAACCGGTATTTTGATGGGTGATGGACTGGGTGCGGAACTTAAAGGCATTGGTTCAAACGGTGATTTGCTAGAAGACGCAAAAGCCGTACGTTTGTTCAGTTATGGTGTAACACGCATCGGCGACAACTGGCGTGTAGCACCTGCGTTGCTAGCAGAACACAGCCAAGATCGCTTTGCTAAAAATGATGAATTCACGTGGGCATCGTTCAACATCCGCTTAGCGCAAGAGTTTACGCAAAACTTTGAGATGGTTTACGAAGGCTCATACCAATACATGGACCTAGACAATGCGATTGATAAAGCAAGTGGCAGTTTTTACAAAGCGACAATTGCACCAACGCTTAAGATGTCTACCGCAGCAGGTTTCTTTGACCGTCCTGAGCTACGTTTTGCAGTTAGCTACGTTGATTGGAGCGAAGACTTGAATGGCTACTCGATTAGCCAGGATGCGGGCGCTGCAACGATGGGTGATGGTGGTGAAGTTCTGTTTGCACTGCAAATGGAAACTTGGTTCTAAAGGGATCTAACCTACAAAGAGTAATAAGAAAAGCGCCAACTGATTTCAGTTGGCGCTTTTTCATTAACAGGACTGACGCTCAATTGTTTTGAAGGTTAGTACCATCTTACTCATTTCAAAACTTCTGTTGGCAATTCTATCTAGTAACAGTTTCGCACCATTTTCCCCTGCTTTATCAAATGCATAGTTAAATGTTGATAAGGTTGGGGTGCACACTGATGCGAGCTCATCATCACCAACTCCTAGCACTAAAACGTCTTTACCCGGTGTTAATCCGAGCTCTTGAATCGCTCTCATCGCACCGATAGCAATACGGTCTGTCGCACAGAACAAGCCATCTAGCTTAGGGTTCTTTGTTAAGTGTTGTTTTGCCAATGAATAGCCAGAGTCGATGGTAAAGTCACCACGAGCATGAAAGGCGAGCTCAAAACCATGGTGTTGCAGGGCTTGAACAAATCCTTCAGAGCGTTGTTTATCTACCGCGATATCGTCACCTTGCACGCCAATAAACCCCATAGTTTGGCAACCTTTTGCAACTAGTCTATTTCCCGCTTCAAACCCCACTCGTGCGTCATCATGAATGATGCTTGGAATATTAAACATGGAACCATCTTGACCGACGAGCACAACTGGGACCGCTGAGTTTTGAATTGCTTTTACCAGCTTGGAATCGAGGTGGGTGGCGTAAAGAATGATCCCTTCAACCCGTTTTTGGTTAAAGATCTGAATGTATTCCAGTTCTTTTTCGTGGGCTTGGTGAGTGCTAGCAAGTAAGACATGTTTCCCAGCTTTTTCAAGGACATCGGTTAATCCATCGACACCTTGGGATGTGGCATGAGAGGAAACCCGAGGAACAATGACACCAACCAGATTGGTCTTTTGAGATTTTAGATCTTTAGCGACTTGGTTCGGCACATAGCCACACTCCGCTACTGCTTGGCGGACCTTCTGTTTTGTCGCTTCTTTTACGCCATACTCATCGTTTATAACCCGTGACACTGTTGATTTTGATACGCCAGCCAGACGGGCGACATCATGCAGACTCGCCATTGTTCCTATCCATTCTGTTTTTCGTTTTTGGGATTGTTTGCAAAGAGAAGATGAAAAGCTCTTTGATAAGTAGCGATTCTAACTTCCTATACTGCTCTTAGGGAGAGAATTTGACGATCATTCTCACATTCTCTCTGCTTTATCTTTGATCATTTGGTTTTATTGAGCAAAAATCTATTTTGCAAACGTTCCCGAAAATTTCGCAAGCTCAGATAATAATCCAATGGGGTATGAAATGAATTATCCGGCAGTAGCAAAAGAGTTGTTAACTCTATTAGGTGGTAAAAGCAACATCACCGCACTTGCGCATTGTGCGACACGCTTACGCCTTGCCGTTGCAGATGAGCAAAAAATAGATGAACAAGCGATTGATAGCCTTGAAGGGGTAAAAGGGCAGTTCAAAGTTGCGGGTCAGTACCAAATCATTTTTGGATCAGGCATCGTAAACCAAGTTTATGCAGAAATGGTGAAGTTGACGGGGATGAGTGAAATGTCCACCAACGACGTTGCGTCTGCTGGCGCAGAGAAACAAAACATCGTTCAGCGCGCGGTGAAAGGGCTGTCTGATATTTTCGTCCCAATCATTCCAGCAATCGTCGCTGGCGGTTTGTTGATGGGTATCTATAACCTATTGACTGCTCAAGGCTTGTTTATTGATGGCAAATCTTTGATTGATGCCAACCTAGGACTGACAGACTTGGCGAACATGATCAACACGTTTGCGAACGCTCCGTTTGTTTACCTGCCTATTCTGCTGGCATTTTCAGCCAGTAAGAAGTTTGGCGGCAACCCTTATTTAGGGGCGGCGCTAGGTATGTTGATGGTCCACCCAGAATTACTTAACGGGTGGGGCTTCGGGGGGGCTGCGGTATCTGGCAACATTCCGGTTTGGAATATTCTTGGCTTTGAAATTCAAAAAGTGGGCTACCAAGGTTCGGTGTTACCGGTTTTGGTATCGGCATTCATTCTTGCGAAGGTTGAGCTAGGCTTACGTAAAGTCATACCTTCTGTTTTAGACAACCTTTTAACGCCATTACTGGCGATTTTCATAGCGGGTTTGCTGACGTTTACTGTCGTCGGTCCGTTCACGCGTGATATCGGTTTCCTATTGGGTGATGGTCTGAACTGGCTATACAACACAGCTGGCTTTGTTGGTGGTGCGGTATTTGGTCTTATCTATGCTCCATTTGTTATTACTGGTATGCACCACAGCTTCATTGCGATTGAAACGCAACTTCTTGCGGATATTGCGACGACGGGCGGCACCTTTATCTTTCCTATTGCGGCGATGTCTAACGTTTCTCAAGGTGCGGCAGCGTTGGCGGTGGGCGTGATGAGCAAAGATAAGAAGATGAAAGGTATTGCGATTCCATCGGGTGTCACGGGTTTGCTGGGTATTACAGAACCAGCCATGTTTGGTGTTAACTTAAAACTACGTTACCCATTTATTGCGGCAGTTTGCGCTGCGGCGTTATCAAGTGCGTTCATCACAATGTTTAATGTGAAAGCTCAGGCATTGGGTGCAGCTGGTCTTCCAGGCATCATTTCCATCACGCCAGATAAGATTGGGTACTACATCGCGGGTATGGTGATCGCGTTCTTGACCGCATTTGTTCTCACCATTGTTCTTGGTATGCGTGACCGCGCTAAAGTCGGTAAAAAAGCAGCGGCTTAATCTGAACTCCTTAAGGGTGGAGTCCCCCAAAATCCACTTCTTTTCCTAAATGTTTGGGGTGCTAGCCAAGCACTAATGGCTTGGCTAGCCTTTTTCAATTTTTACTTGGTAGTGAATGTGTTCAACACGTTGGACTATCAGAGCTTTAATTTTAAGGTAAGCAAGATGAATCAAGTGTGGGTAACTGGTGATGCTGTTGTCGATCTAATACCGGAGTCTGAGACTTCTTTACTCAAATGTCCCGGTGGTGCACCAGCGAATGTCGCCGTAGCGATTGCTCGTCTATCTGGTAAGAGTGCGTTTTTTGGACGTGTGGGTGATGACCCATTTGGTCGCTTTATGAAATCAACTCTGGATCAAGAGGGCGTGTGCACGGAGTTTCTCGTTAAAGATCCTGAGCAAAGAACATCAACAGTGGTGGTGGATTTAGACGATCAAGGTGAGCGCAGCTTTACGTTTATGGTAAAACCGAGCGCTGATCAGTTTATGTCTGTTGAAGATATCCCAAACTTTAAGCAAGGTGACTGGCTGCATGTTTGCTCGATTTCACTGGCAAATGAGCCAAGTAGAAGCAGCACATTTGAGGCGATCAAAAGAGCAAAAGCCGCTGGTGGTTTCATTAGCTTTGACCCTAACCTGCGTGATGAAGTGTGGCAAGATCAATCAGAAATCCAAGCTGTCGTAATGAAGGCTGTAGCGATGGCTGATGTGGTTAAGCTCTCTGAAGAGGAGCTTTTGTTCTTAACTGACTCAACATCGATGGCACAAGGTTTACAACAAATAGCCGCTATGAATATTGCGTTGGTCTTGGTGACACAAGGTGCGAAAGGCGTTTGGCGCGTCTTTGAAAGTCAGAGTGAGCTGATCACAGGTCAAGTCGTTAGTCCGATTGATACCACAGGTGCGGGTGATGCTTTTGTCGGAGGGCTACTGGCATGTCTGTCTCAACATGACGATTGGAAAAATCATCCTGTTGTTAGCTCTGCGATTCAATGGGCAAATGGCTGTGGTGCATTAGCGACGACGCAAAAAGGCGCAATGACTGCGCTTCCGACCCAGACAGAATTGCTGCAATTTATTGGGCAATGATCTCCAGATCCAATTTCAGTTGAGAAAAATTATGAGCTTAAACAACCGTTGGACTGTAGAGCAAAGATATCGCCGACTTGAGCAAATCCCTCAGTGTGATATCGAAGAAATGACACTTTTACGTCAGCAAGATAAAGGCTTTCCTAGTTTTCATATCGCCCCTAGATTTGGGCTGTTAAATGACCCAAATGGGTTGTGCTATTTCAATGGTGAGCACCACATCTTTTACCAGTGGACGCCAGTGGGACCAGTCCATGGAATGAAGTATTGGTATCACCTTTCTACTAAAGACTTCATCCATTTTACTGATCATGGCGTAGGTCTTCATCCTGACCAAGACTACGATTCACATGGTGTCTATTCGGGCGGCGCTTTGGTGGAAAACAACAAGGCTTTGCTGTTTTTTACTGGCAACAAGCGTGACCAAAATTGGAATCGAATCCCAACACAGTGTTTTGCCACCATGGATTCAGACGGCAACATTGAAAAGCACGGTGTGGTCATTGAGAACGAACATTACACGGAGCACTTTCGTGATCCAAAAGTTTGGAAGAAAGGCGACGACTATTTGATGGTGGTGGGTGCTCAAACCAAAACTGAGCATGGCTCAATGGCGCTTTATCAAAGCAAAGATTTGAAAACGTGGCAGCATAAAGGTCCTATCAAGACCAAGTTTTCTGACCTTGGGTACATGTGGGAGTGTCCTGATTTCTTTGAGATTAATGGTCAATCGGTGATGCTGTTTTCTCCACAGGGTGTGAGCAGTAGTAATCCTTATGATTTCAAAAACATCTATTCTGTCGCGTATATCGTGGGTGATCAGTTGAACCTAGAGTCGATGACTTTAGAAAACCACCAAGATATTTTACAGCCAGATTATGGGTTTGATTTCTACGCCCCCCAAACCTATTTAGATGAGAGTGGGCGTCGCATTCTTATTGCATGGATAGGGTTGCCAGAAATCGACACACCATCGGTCACACACCAGTGGGCAGGAATGTTGTCTCTTCCTAGAGAACTAACGTTGAAAGATGGTTTTCTTGTTCAAACTCCACTCCCTGAGCTGGAGAGTTTAAGAAAAGAAGAGGTGGTCTTTGCACAATCCCATACACTGGAAAGCACAAGTTGTTTGATCCAATTAGACCTTGTGGGTGATGGTTTTGAACTTGAGCTGAGTAACCTCAAAGGTGACAACATCGTCTTTAGTGCGACAGAGCACGAGTTTATGCTGGATCGTCGTCACATGTCGCACTTGTACGCAGAAGAATTTGGTAGCATTCGAAAAGCACCAAGATTGGACGCTAAGCAGACGATTGATATATATATCGACAACTCTGTCATCGAGATTTTTATTAATGGTGGTAAACACACGATGACCAGTCGTTTCTTTATTGATGACCTCAACAAGGTAACGTTGAAAGGGTTGGAGCAAGCAAGGCTTTTCCCTTTGAAAGGCATCACTGGTTTGTTTGAATCAGCTAAGTAACGGTTTCGATTACAAAGATATTAAAACGCCCTTCATTGACTCAGTGAAGGGCGTTTTTCTTTTTAACTATCTAGCCTAACTATCTTTCATGCACGTAAGTGGTTTGAACTAAGGTATCCAAAACAACTTCACTCTTGGTGACTGTAAAGTTAAGCGGTTGTTCTAAATCACCAAACAGAGATGCGCCGCCGAGTTGGGCTTACTCATTATTGTTAGCATCTCGAACCTAACCCACATTAACACAACTTTTTTCCTTATAGCGTGAAAGAAAATCCCATAACCAAAGGTTCTAATTAAGTGAAAGGTCAGGACTTTTATTTGAAGATTCCGGCCTAATATCTTGGATATGCCCATTTATCGAATGCGGTGGGTTACTTCATCATGCTTGCTGGCGCACTGAGTTTGCCAGTTTGATAATGCATTCAAACACAATAAGGGATAACAATGGCTAACGAATACATTCCACCAAAAGTTTGGACAAACGATAACGAAAACGGTGGCCAGTGGGCGAGCATTAACCGCCCGGACTCAGGCGCTCGTCATGAGCAAGAATTGCCTGTTGGGGAGCACCCATTCCAACTTTATTCCATGGGGACTCCAAACGGCCAGAAAGTAACGATCATGTTTGAAGAGCTTCTGGCGGCAGGCGTAAAAGAAGCAGAATATGATGCATACCTGATCAAGATTGGTGACGGCGACCAGTTTGGTTCTGGTTTTGTTGCTGTTAACCCAAACTCGAAAATTCCGGCACTGGTTGATCGTTCAGGTTCTGAGCCAGTGAACGTGTTTGAATCAGGTAACATCCTGTTCTACCTAGCAGAGAAGTTTGGTCACTTTCTACCAAAAGAAGGCGCTAAGCGTGCTGAGGTAATGAACTGGTTATTCTGGCTGCAAGGTTCTGCGCCATACCTAGGCGGTGGTTTTGGTCACTTCTACGCGTACGCACCAGAGAAGTTCGAGTACCCAATCAACCGTTTTACAATGGAAGCAAAACGTCAGTTAGATGTATTAGACAAGCGCCTCGCAAACAATGAATTCCTAGGTGGCGATGAGTACAGTATCGCTGATATCGCAATATGGCCATGGTACGGCAACCTTGTACTGGGTCGTGCTTACGATGCGGCTGAATTCTTAGACGTAGAAAGCTACAAAAACGTTGTGCGTTGGGCGAAAGCGATTGATGAGCGAGAAGCTGTCCAGCGTGGTCGTATTGTGAATCGCTCATGGGGAGAAGAGTGGGAGCAGTTACCTGAACGTCACAGCGCAGAAGATATTGATAAGGTATTGAAGCTTAAACCATAAGCAACCTTGGCTCAGTCACTTCAAGTAAGTTTGTTTTCATCCGAACTCATACTCCAAAATTGATCAAATCCATAGCGCATCTTACTAGATGCGCTACTTTTATTTGAATTGTAACCCCGTTGAGGATTATTCAATCTATAGATAGTTCTTTGCTTCTATTTGTCGTTTTCATATTCAACAAGCCCTCTGTATTTCTATTAACTATTAGCTGATGACATTCTAAAAATTTATACTTTAGATAACCTTAAATTTATAACTTAATTTTATATCTAATATAAATAAACTTAATGATAATTAATCTTTGACATAACCTTTTATTTTGTGTGGAATATGCGGGTTAATCTATTTAAATCAAAATTTATAGATAAATAAAATTTAAATAATTTACTGAATTCTACATCTAGCTTTGAGCAATGTTTAGTTACAACTGCTTATACCATGAAAGAGGATATGTATAATGTCGTCGTTTGAGTCGTACTGGGTTGGGGTACGTGAAAGAATTGCTATACAAACTGAAGGTAACCGAAATTTAAAGTCTTTAGTGATAAAAAAGCAGAGAGTGAACTTAAATAACAGTGGCTTATCTTTTCGCGCTAAAGCCGGATGCCTTATCCCTCATTGTTACACTCAGTTTACTGATGACGATACAAACTCAAAGGCATCGAAAAAAGCCTCCCTTAGTTTTAAGAAAGGGAAATTATACTTTTCTCCTGTCTAGTAATAGATAATATTTAGGTTATATATAAATTGAATTTTTATTTTTATCTGAAATTCTGACAATAAATTATTATGTTGTTATGACCGAGATGAAGCATTGGTTAGTAAATTATTAGTTCGGATTATCAATTGAATTGTAGATTTTCTTAGTTGCCCCTAGTTAGATAGTGATAAAATTTTTAGCTATCTTTTCACGTACAAGCTTAGTTTTAGATCTGGCTTGTACGGTTTTTTCTCTTAACACTAATTACATAGCATAACGGCATGATTTCTCGCCTCTTGTCTCATCTTTCTAGACGAAAGCTCTACCTACCTCTCATTATTCTCGACAAACATTGAGTAAAAGTAACTAATCGTAACAAGGTGGCTGTAACTGAGCGCCGTTTCAATATACTCGCTCTTTACCTAGGTAACCCTGCGCTTTGAATTCATTCGGGTACCGTTTGTAAGCCTTAAATGCTACTAAGATAAGATGTCATGATGAGAAAAAGTACTACATTAAACAAAGTGTTAATTACAGGGTTCGCTGCTGTATCTTCGTTGGCTTATGCAGCACCAACGGTTGTGCCAAATGCACCGGAACTCAGTTCTCGTGGCTATGTTTTGATGGACTTTCACACTGGGAAAGTGCTGGTTGAACGTGATGCACATAAACGGCTAAATCCTGCGAGCTTAACGAAGTTAATGACGGCTTATGTGGCTGGTCAAGAAATTAACGCAGGTAATATTACTTTGGATGATGAGGTCGTCATTAGCCGAAATGCTTGGGCAAAAAACTTCCCAGATTCCTCAAAGATGTTTATTGAAGTCAATACTTCCGTTTCTTTATCTGACTTATACCGTGGCCTGGTTGTTCAATCAGGTAATGATGCTAGTGTGGCCATTGCTGAACATGTCGCAGGTAGTGAGTCAGGGTTTGTAAGCTTGATGAATAGTTGGGCTGCTAAGCTTGAATTAAATAACACGGCTTTCACCAACCCTCATGGTCTAGACAGTGACGGTTTATATTCAACACCTTATGACATTGCCAAGTTGGGTCAAGCTATTATTCGTGACTTACCTGATATCTACCCACTGTATAGCGAAACCTCGTTTACCTACAACGGCATTACGCAATATAACCGCAATGGCTTGCTTCGTGATCGCAGTATGGATGTTGATGGCATGAAAACTGGTTATACGAGCGGTGCTGGTTATAGTCTAGCGACTTCAGCGACTCAAGGTGATATGCGTTTGATTGCGTTTGTGATGGGAGCAAAAAGTGAGAATATCCGTGAATCCGAAAGCAAACAACTGCTAAGTTATGGCTTCCGCTTTTACGATACGGTAATGCCAACCGAGGCAGGAACGGAAGTTGCGAACGCTCGAGTTTGGATGGGCGAACAAGATGAGCTTAAAGTAGGCGTGGCCAATGACGTTTATCTCACTTTACCAAAAGGGGATGTGAAAAAGCTACAAGCTGAAGTTGAATATAATGGCGATTTGGTAGCGCCAATTTCTGAGCAACAAGTGGTTGGTAAAGTGCTTTACAAAGTCGAAGGTAAAGTTGTGAATGAAGCCGAACTTGTTGCGTTGGAATCAGTGGAAGAAGGCAGCTTATTCAAGCGAATTTTAGACTGGTTTAAGCAATTGGTCGCGAGTTGGCTCTAAAAAACAGCTAACTTCTGCCATTATCACTCTATCTTGTTATTGTTCTATTAAATCAATTTACTAAGGCGGCCAACGTGGTCGCCTTACTTTTTTGGAATACTCGTTGCGCTAAAACATCGAACCTTCTTGTGTAGGCTATTTTCGCCTAATTAGAAGCGTTTTTGTGTTTTTGAGTGCGAGAGAAAAGAAACTAGAACAAAAATGGAGTGACACGTGCACAAGATTTTATCTTTGACATTGATTTTATCGCTCATGGGCTGCGCTATGCCTTACCAGCAGCAGGTCGATAGTGGCCAATGTGTTGGAGTAATGACCTCTCAGGATGCGTATGGTTATTTAAACCCAAACCATTACACGATGCAGGTACTCGCGCTAAAGCAAGAAAAAGATGTGAAAGATTACATTCGTTATATCGATCCTAAGCATCCGGTTTGGGTTAACTGGAAAAACAGCCGAGGCACGCGTTGGTATACGGTAACTGTTGGCGATTTTAAAACGAAACAGGATGCCTACAATGCGCTTTCTTCACTGCCGAGCCGCGTAAAGCAGTCATCCCCATTTGTGCTGACTTTTGCGGAAATGCAGCGTAAGCAACAAACGAGTGTTGTGAGAATGCGTTAGCCAACAAAAAACGGAAGCGATGGCTTCCGTTTTTGTATCTAAGGGTAAGCTTAAAGCGCCGCTAAAATCGTTTCTGCTTTGCTTGCTTCAAACTCTTTTGGTTCTTCAACGTTAAGTTTGGTCACAATGCCGTTTTCAATGATCATGGCGTAGCGTTGTGAGCGAATACCACCAAAGCCGCCGGTATCCATTTCAAGACCTAATGCTTTAGTAAAGCTTGCGTCGCCATCACCCAACATCAGGATTTCTGAAGCGTTTTGAGCTTCGCCCCAAGCTTGCATCACAAATGCATCGTTTACAGAAACACACGCAATTAAATCAACACCTTTTGCCTTCAACTCGTCGGCTAATACCACATAGCCTGGTAGGTGAGCTTCCGAGCACGTTGGGGTGAATGCGCCAGGTACAGCGAAGAGTACGACTTTCTTGTTTGCAAACAGCTCAGTAACGTCGTGGTTAACCATACCATTGGCAGTCAATTCGCTTAGAGTCGCAACTGGTAGAGCTTGGCCTTGTTGAATCATGATTTTATTCCTTTTTGTGTGCTAGTTTAGCTTTCTCAGTCTAGCGCTTATAAATGCGGTTAACCACAGAGCTTTTGTAAGGTTTTAACACCTAAGTGTTTGACCCAAGATGTAGCACTGATGGCTTTATTACAACGCTTCATGCTGACTTACGTATTGACTAACGAGATGGCGATACTTCGCTTTCAACTCATTATCGATGAAGCTAGCATCAATCGCATTCATTGTGAATTGAGCTAGTTCATTCTTACTCATTGGGTGTGCGTTGTTGACGGCTAAAAAGTTATCTGTCATGTAACCACCAAAGTATACCGGATCGTCCGAATTAATTGTCACAGCGACACCTTTGCGCAGTAGCTCGACAATATTGTGATCTTTCATATCGTCAAATACACACAATTTAAGGTTCGATAATGGACATACCGTCAGTGGCATTTTGCTTTCAATTAACGACTCGACTAATGCTTCATCCTCAACACAGCGAACACCATGATCCACGCGGCTGACGTGAAGCATTTCAATTGCATCGGTAATGTTTTGTGCGGGGCCTTCTTCACCTGCGTGAGCAACAGTCAGTAAGCCTGCTTCTACCGCTTGTTTAAATACTCGTTTGAACTTAGCTGGTGGATGGCCTTGTTCTGAAGAATCTAGACCGACACCGATGATCTTATCACGGTGTTTCAGAACGGCTTGCAGAGTCTCCATAGCGCTTTCTTCTGAAAGGTGACGGAGGAAACACGCAATGATTTGTGAAGTAATGCCGAGCTTCTCGTGCCCATCTTGTAGTGCGCGGGCGATCCCGTGGATAACGGTGTCAAAGTCAATACCGCGCTCTGTATGCGTTTGTGGGTCAAAAAAGATTTCGGTATGAATAACGTTATCCGCTTTACAGTGCAGTAAGTATTCCCAAGTGAGATCGTAAAAGTCTTGCTCTGTACGCAAAACATCCGCCCCTTGGTAATAAAGGTCAAGGAATGACTGTAAGTCTTCGAACTGATACGCGCTGCGTAGTTCACTCGGAGAAGAGTAAGGAATGTCGATGCCGTTTCGTTGTGCTAACTTGAAGAGAAGTTCTGGCTCAAGTGAACCTTCGATATGTAAGTGCAGCTCTACTTTTGGAAGACCTTGAATAAATGCGTTCATATTCCACCTTATGTGTATTGTGGATGCAGTTACTCTAAGAATAGGTATAGATAAGAATAAATCGAACGCTATCACAAAGAGTAAGACCCACGATGATCTCAACTCTTCGTAATCAGCACTTTGCGGGAACTGGTAGAGACCCCCAAACCATATCATTGGGGTTATACGAAGCAAACGAGGCGATTATACGCAAAATTCTCAATTTGGCTATACGCAAATAACCTAGTTGTCAGTAGTCGAAGGGTTTTTCTAAGAAAAGTAACTGGCAACCGTATAAGTCACTTGGGTATAGAGGAGCAAATTGGCTTTTAAGCGTGAACGAGGCTTATCGTGTTGTTATAAGTGAGGAAAAAGAGTGAGGCTTCGTTTGAGCAAAGGTAGGTGGCGGTACCTTGCACAACGATGGAGCAGAGAAAGCACTGAGAGAGTCAAGGGTAGCTTATAGATCAAATAACTTGTCAAATTCTCTTTGTTCCATAATGTCTTCTATACGGCGTCGCGTTTTTTGTTTTACCGCCGCCGCGTTTTGCTCAGACTCTTTCTTGTCTTTTTCTGCTTGCTTCTTACTTTTTCTAGCCATTGGATACCTTCCAAATTAGTTGCATCATTCATTAATGCATGAAAACTGAATTAGTTAACAGTAAAACTTCCTAACTTTGAACCTGAATCACAGAGAATAGTTCCAGATTGCGTTTTCTCACAATATTCAAAATCGATCATGTAGCTATGAGAATGAAGCTTAGGTAATACGTGCCTTCGTAAAATATCACCATTTAATTGATGTATTTTAGCGTTCCAAGAGGTGTGAGGTTGTTCTAGATTAAATTCAATTTCTAACATTTATTCTCCTGTTTCTTAGTGATTTTGTCTTTGTTAAGTAATTGATACCAATGCCTTTGACGGCCTGTTCTTTTTGAGGACATGATTTTTCCTATAAATAATAAATTAAGCAGTACTATCCTATTTATTTTAGGTAGCACAAAGCAATGCCTGATATTAGGCTGAGTGATTAAAGTGAGAATATTTTTGAAGGAGAGAGATTTGGTGCAGCATGGGCATGCTACACCAAGAAAAGCAGTCTTATAGAGGAGTTACTTCAGTCGCTTGAGGACCTTTTTTACCTTGCTCTACGTTGAAGCTTACTTTCTGACCTTCAGTCAGTGTTTTGAAACCGTCAGAAACGATAGCGTTGAAGTGTACGAATACATCTTGACCACCGTTGTCTTGAGATAGGAAGCCAAAGCCTTTAGTTTCGTTAAACCATTTTACTGAGCCGTTTACTTTAGACATAAAAATACCTTTGAATTAAACATTAAAATTTGAATTTGTTTTGTGGATCTTTTCTAAGCTATTGAATGTTCAATCAAGAGGAAGTTGTACGCAGGTGTCTGAATTGGGGGATTCAAGATTTTACTGAGAGGAAACTTAAACTAAATGTTGCATTAACAGCTCTCTTCTAAGAGCCAAGGCCTACTATACACCTTGTTTAGGAAATAGCTACACTTATTTTTAAATATATTTCGACAGCTTGGATTAGTGGGCTGTTCGAAAAATTTGAATAAGTAGCTCAAATAGCAAGGCTCATGATTATTTTTCTTCAATCTAAAATAGAACCATATCGATAACCATGGCTGAACATGCGGTTTGCAAGCGGCCACAAAGGTAAACGAGGAGAAATAGTATGAGTACATTCAGAGAAATTCGTCAGCTTATTCAATCACAACCCACTGCTGATGGTGACGGAGTGAAAATTCGTCGAGTAGCAGGGTTTAATAATGCAAGTTTTTCTCCATTTTTGATGATGGATGAACTTAAGTCTGACGACCGTGCTGATTATGTGGGTGGCTTTCCTCCTCATCCGCATCGCGGCATCGAGACGCTTACTTATATGTTGAAAGGTCATTTCCAGCATCGTGACCACATGGATAATGTTGGTGAGCTTCGTTCTGGTGGCGCTCAATGGATGGCGGCAGGAAGAGGCGTCATTCACAGTGAGATGCCTATTATGCAGGAAGGTGAATTGCATGGTTTCCAAATTTGGATAAACCAGCCTGCGAAAAATAAGATGTCACCGGCTCAATATCATGACTTTCAACCTGAAACGATAACGGAATTCGAAACTCAAAGCTCGGGCGTTGTGCGCTTGATTGCTGGTCATCTGACTATAAGCAACGAACGTATTAAGGGGCCTCTAACAGAAACAGGTGTTGCTGCCACGGTGGCCGATTGGAGAGCGATGGTTGGTAACGCTTTGAATTTGACCACGGAGCAAGACCGCAACATGATGATCTACGTTTACAAAGGTCGTATTCAGTTAAAAGATCGTGAGATCAATCAAGGCGAAATGGCGATTCTATCGAAAGGTGAATGGGTTGAACTACAAGCCGAAAAGGAGTGTGGTGCTCTGATTTTTATTGGCGAACCAATCAATGAACCAGTGGTTCACTATGGCCCTTTTGTAATGAATAGCATGGAAGAAATAGAACAAGCAATCCAAGACTACAATTCAGGATTGTTTGAAACCTACTAGCGTCAACATCCTAACTCCCTTTTCTGTGAGTAGCGCAGTTATCAACAGTTTTGAGCCTGACTATTGGGCTCGACCAGAAGCAAATACGATAATCCACTGCCATCGAATTTGCGTTAGCCACGTCTAATCCACGTGGCTTTTTTCTACTTCTGATTCCATCGCATGATGGCTTCTTTTCCTGCTTCAATACCTAACTCATAAGCTTGACGCAATGGTACTGGCGAGCGACTCAATCGTTTTAATTTAAATGATTCGGGAGGACACACTTGGATGATTTCGACTCCCGATGGTGGATTGTCGATCAGTGCTAAAGTTTGATTGTAGCGAACTTTACGCGTCAACATCGGCTCAATTAATCCTGGCGTTTCTTTCAACATCCGTTTGGTTAGCGCGCTGAACTTTCCTTTCGGCTTTTGATAGCTAGAGGGTTGGCTGCGTAAAACCATAATCTTTTTGGCTCCTCGCTTTATTGCTTCTGCGACAGGAAGTGCATCAGAAACCCCACCATCAACGTATCGGGTGCCGTTCAGTAAGACACCATTTCGGTAAAGCACGGGAAGCGCGCTGCTGGCTTTCATTGTTTCTGCGAGCTCGTCGACATTAGGAGTATGGTACTCGGCTTGGCCATTGTCTTGACGTGTTACGCCTAAAAAGAAAGGTCTCGAATCCGCTTTTAGTGCGGACTTGTCGATACCAAGCTCTTCGAGAGTGACGTTCCACATCCAATCTAAGTTCATCATATCGCCGCCACGTAGAATCTGAGATGGTGAGATGAATTCTTTCCTTAAACTGTAATCGAGATAGATTTTTAAGTTGCGCCCGGGCATTTTAGCTAAATACGCCGCCAAGTTACTTGCGCCCGCCGATACGCCCCAAAAGCTATCAAATGGAGAGAAATCGTTAGCGAGAAAATGATCGAGTATGCCGCAAGAAAATACACCTCGCATCGCCCCACCTTCGACAATCAATGCACGCTCTCCTACTTGTTCCATCACTGTGTTCCATTCTTTACCTATTGGATGAATAGAATGCAGCTTAACGCATAACGGTTTTATACCCAAGTGGCCCTAAGTGCTAGGGCATCTCCTTAAGTAAAAGAAAAGGGCATCGATGGATGCCCTTTTCATATTAAGCCTAGGGAGTTACAGGTTATTGAGCAGCTCATTTAGTGAAAGCACACTGAATAAATATGTCACTCCCACACAGAAAGCGGCGCCTGTAATTCCGATACTGATCGTTGTTGTAATTAAAAGAAGTGTCATCTTAGACATACAAGATCAAACTCCTTTTTTATATTTAAGTGGGGCGTTGTGCGTCTGGTTATCGTTTTGAATCATGATGCAAGCGCCCTAAGTTTATTGTTCTAATAAAAGTGATGATCACTTGTCAAAAAAGCAGATAAATAGCACCCAAACTGTCGTTAATGCGAGCAGCGGAGTGAATACTTTCTGTATAGAGGCGCCATCGGTTAGGTTGTAGATTTTGATGGATTCGTTATAGAACGCCCGCTTGAACGCCTTAAAAGAAATATCATTTTTCACATGAGATTGTTCATAGTGTAGGTGTGCTGCGTCTGATAGTTGGTATTCTAAGTCTTGGAGTTCGTACTCTTTGTTAAGAAATGCCTCCCAAGCCGAAAGACGGGCTATCGTTTTTGGAGATTGATTACCCTTTAACTTCTCTAGGCGTTTGGCATAAGCAGCTTGATATTTATCCACGGTGTATTCCTGTCTGAATAGACGTTGAGTTAGAACATTTGTAAAAAGAAAAACGAGCAAAAAAGGGGCTTTACGTTCTATGTCTGTGATAAATGCTAAGGAGCTCAATGGTCTATTTCTCTGATGTCGCGAATAATATTGATTGAACTTAAATGCGACAAACAAAATAATTTACTCAAGATAACAACGAATATTTGTTGCCTTTTAAAGAAAAGCGATAGTGATGCGAAGTGGTGGCTTTGATCGGGAAGAAACCCGCTTTCGTAACGGCTTACGTTTATTGAGAAAAAGTAAACGCTGGAACTATCGCTGGATTGGTGTGAGTTATTTATCGTCAAAAATCATTAATATCAACTATGCTTATAGTTCGACTTTTCGTAAATGAACTCAATTTAGAGGAGCGGAAATAATACTGATTTTTGAGCGTGGGTGAGCTTGGAGGGTTAAGCTAATCCATTGATTAATAAAAAAGTAAAGTAGTACAGAGCTAGGGTGAACTTCAACTTAAAGGTGACGGTATGGATATACAATCAACCATTATTGAATATACGATAGCGATAATAGGCTTACTTTTGACGGGAGTTGCCCTCTGAGCAATACTGCCCAGAGGATAGAAAGTATATTGGCTGTTTGTTAGCGGTTGATATTGTACCGAGCCATTGCAGCTTCTTCTGACGACACAACCGTTTTACCAATTGGTGCGAGTGAAATAACCGCAAGCTTCAGGTGTTGGAGTGCAAACGGAATACCAATGATGGTTACAAAACACGCTGCGGCGGAAAGTACGTGACCGATTGCTAACCAAAGGCCTGCAAAGACAAACCAAAGGACGTTACCGATAACGCCTAGAGGGCTCGTACCAATGTCCATTTCATTGGTCAATTCATCGCGTGAAATGGCTTCTTTTCCGAATGGGAAAAAGGAAAAATTACCCATAACGATACACGCACGCCCCCAAGGTATTCCGATGATGCTAATAAAGGCTAAGATACCGAAAAACCACCATAGCAACCCCATAAATACGCCACCAAATACAAACCAAATGATGTTACCGAGTGTTCTCATTCTATTTCCTTTACTCTTGAATATGACGATGCAGGTTCCTGAGGGTATAGTAATGTAAAACTAGAACCACTCCGTTAATAAACGTGATCCGTTCCCTCATTCACTTGCTTGATAGAATAGCCGCATAAGTATTAACAGAGAATGAATGACTCTCTGAAGCTACGTTTGTTTTAGTATAGAGCGTAATACTCGATTAAGCACATAGCCAAGAATTAAGCTACCTAGAGGTAACTTTCTCGATATATTGACAAATTTGCTCTGCTAACTGATGGCTAGCAATGTTGCGTTTCACTACTTCACTAGCGATTTTTCCAGATTCAACGACGCTAAACCAGTCGAGCAACATCGCATGAAAACCTTTGCTCGTCAGCATTGGCGTCCAATCTTTCAAATTGATTTTTTGCTCTTGGTTCGCTTGCCATCGTTTCCCTTCAACGAAAGAGTCGAATTCCACTGCTTTGTTAGCATAACAAGCTTGAACGCGCTCCACAGTCACACCGAAGTGACGATTCATCGAAGCGTGGAGTAAAGTATCTCCGTGTTGCCACTGAATATCTAAACGCGCCAATTGGTCACCCTCAAGCTGATGCGTTATGTAAGCCTCTTTTAAATCGGTTTTGGCTGTCACGTTAATACTGTCTAATGGGTGAATAAAATCATCAAATATAAAGGTACGAATATCGCCTGGTAGTTGGTGACGGTTCTTTTCCCAGCGTAGCGATTTTAGGTCAGAAATGTTGCCTTGCTGTACCTCTGGCATGTGTTGGTTGTAAAGCGGAATATGACGTCGGTTGAAGCCCACATAAAGTGGTTGTTTTTCTTTTTCGGCAATATCGTACAGTTTTTCCACGTCATCAGCATTGTCCGCTAATGGTTTGTCGACAAAGGTTGGGATTCCATGTTGCAAAAAGAATGCTGCGATTTGAGGATGTACGCTTGTTGCCGCATGAATCATGACAGCATCTACGCCAAAGTGCAGAAGCTGCTGGTAGTCTTGACAGGTCTCTGAGATTCGATATTGCTTAGCCAGACTCTCAAGTGCATTTGCGTTGCGGGTACAAAATACAAGTTCGATATTTGGAAGCTGAGTGATAACGGGAAGGTATGCTTTCTGAGCAATATCTCCTAAACCAATAATACCAATTTTCATCCTAGTCCTTATTTCGATGTATGGATGGCAGGTTGTAGTATAACGCTTGGCAAGCTGATGAGTTTAAATGCCTTGTTAGAAAAGAGCCTGACTCACATTTTGAGTCAGGCTTTGTTGGTCTACTTAGGAAGTCGTGCGGCAATCTTTGAATATATCCAACTTGCCGTCGTAGGCTTGGGTTTGTACATCCATAACGCCTAATAAAGAGTGGAACACGTTATCATGTGAGTACTGGCCTGCCTTTTGCGCTTCATTCGACAAACAGTCGGTGTTGATTTGTTTCACTTGCTTAAAGCCGGAAGATAGCCACATGAGCAAAGGAACACGTTTTTGGAAGTCTGGTGCAAGGCCGTAAGGCATGCCATGTAAGAACAATCCGTTTTCGCCTAATGATTCACCATGATCCGATACGTAGATGAGAGCGGTATTATATTGAGACTCTAATGCTTTGAGTTTGTTGATGGTTTCTGCCAACACAAGATCAGTGTAGCGTATCGTATTGTCGTACGTATTCACGATTTGTTCGACGCTACAGTTTTCTATATCTGCACGTGGGCAGTCTGGTTTGAAAAACGCTTTGTCTCTAGGATAACGCTGGAAGTAGGTAGGACCATGGCTTCCTATAAGGTGCATGGCGACAACGCGATTGCCGTGCATATCCGCAACTTCTTGATCAAAGTGATCTAACAGCGCCATATCGTAACAGGTTTGACCGTTACACAGAGGACTTGCTTGCTTTCGGTTCACTTCAATTTTCTTGATCTTGTGGGCGACTTCTTTGTCTCCGCCATCATTTTCTTTCCAGATGAGGTCAACTCCAGCGCGCTGCATGATGTCGAGAGCATTATCTTGGTTATCTGCCTTGGTCCGTTCAAACTCGCTTCGCGTGAGCTGAGAAAACATGCAAGGCACAGATACTGCAGTTGCAGTGCCACAAGACGCAACCTCTTGAAATGAAATTACATCCAGCTTACTGGTGTAAGGGTTTGTCTCTCGCTTATAGCCATTGAGTTGGTAGTTCTGTGTTCGAGCGGTTTCTCCGACAACAAACACCAGTAGTGTCGGCTTGTTCTGTGCTTGCTTTACTGCGCTATCTGACTGCTTTGCATCGATTCCAATCTCGCGATACGGCTCTGGCGTGGTGAAGTATTTCTCCTTTACATACCCAGTCGCGCTGTAAACGAATTGAGTGGGAATAATGATTTTTTTCAGATAGCTGTTATTGCGACCGACAGATGCATAGTCTTGGTAGTAAACACTGGCAATAACAGCAATTACTGCAAGAGATGACAACATCGACACCAACTTCGTGAGAGAAAAATACAGCAATTGGTGGCGCTGAGATTGCAACTTGACCTTATAGACAATCATCGCAGGGACGCCCCCCATAAGTAGCGTCCAGATGACAGAATAAGTACTCAGGTAAGAGCTTGCCTCGCTCGAATCGGTTTCAGCAATATTAGCAATCATTCCAGAATCGAAAAGTGTGCCATAGTTGTAACTTGCGTAGCTAACCATACTCGAAATTATGAGCAAAGTAATAAAGAATGGTTTTCCAACCCAAGGCCAACTAAATAAGTTAAAAAGGAAATTGAGCGCGGCAAGAAAGAAAATGGGTATCGTAATAATAAAACCAATTTTGACATTATCTAGGCTTGAAAAAATACCATTCAGCTCTTTGTAAATAGGAATGTTTACAACCAGCGCGAAATAGAATGCCAACAAGAAAGTAAAGGTAACGTACGAGATACCTTTCTGTTGCAAATTATGTGTCTTCATAAGTAAATGTCTTGAATCAAAATTAGAGCAAGAACGAAGCCCAAACAAAAAGGGCAAGAGTGAGCGCAACAAATACTGCAGCCGAGCCGATATCTTTGGCTCTACCACTGAGCTCGTGCCAGTCATCGCTAACACGGTCGACAACCGCTTCTACGGCGGAATTAATAAGTTCGACGATCAGGACCAATAACAGGCTACTGATCATCAGTACTCTTTCAAATGTGGTGACTGGAAGGAAAAAAGCACAGACGGAAAGCACTAAGGCTAGAATCAATTCTTGTCTGAAGGCGGCTTCGTATTTCCATGCGGCTTTCAATCCCTGAAATGAATAGCCGGTCGCATCCATGACACGGCGTAGACCTGTTTTTCCTGGCTTCAAAATATGACCTTACTACAGCTTAATAATTTAGATTGTGCATCTATCCAAACGATGAGATGAGACTAATCGTTCTTGCGTGAAACATTTGTGAATGGCATTCATCACACAACGATATAGGGTTTGAATAAGAAAAAAGAGTTGAATTAATCAAGGTCGTAGACGGTATAGCCTTTATTCTGAAGGCATTTTCGCAGTACGAGAGATTGTGTCTTGGTGGAGTCATTGCTTCCACTCAACGCTCCGGCCCCAGCCCCTACAGAACCGCCTGCAGCGGCACCTACAGCAGCCCCACCTATCCCGCTTTCTAGCGCTCCAGCTGCTGCCCCAATTAGTGCACCTGTAACTGCGCCATTAGCGGCTTCAGATTTTGCAGCTTCCGCTTTGTCTACGTTGTCCGCATACCCTTGGCAATAAAGAAAATCTTGTTCATATTTAGCAGGATCAACATTGGTCATGTCGACAACAGGCTTTTGATTATAAGTACAAGCGCTAAGAGTAGAGGCAAGCGTCATAACCAGAATAAAAGGTTTGTACATGAGTATTATCCATTTGTTCTGTGAATTTATGGATTAAATGTACACTGTTTTATTGTTGGGCTCTGTCGCTGGAGTGTATTGAAGTGTCGTCTTCTGTAAAGGAGGAAAGACGTTAACTTAACTGTCTGATTTTGGAAGACGAAGTGTGAAGCAAGCACCACCAAGTGGGCTATGAGAAATCGAAACCTCACCATGTTGAAGTTCCATTATCTGCCTGACGATCGCCAAACCGAGCCCAAATCCACTCGTGTTTTTGTTTCGGGACTCATCCGCGCTATAAAATGCTTCAAAAAGGTGAGGCCAATGCTGCTCTTCTATACCTATACCATCATCATGTACATGGATTAAGCAGCTTTGCTGATCACTTTTTATCTCAACCATAATTTGAGTATTTGCGTATCGCATTGCATTGCGTAGCAGATTATCCAAGGCACGTTTTAGCAGTTTTGGATCGGCGAATGCGCGCGCGTTTTCAGAGTTTGTTTCATTGAGTGAGATTGATAATTTGGTCTCTTTTTGCCATCTCTGTTTTAACTCACTAACTAACTTGGCGAGTGCTACGTTTTCTGTTTGCAACGCCGTATCTGGGCGTTCCATTTTGGCGTAATAAAGCAACTCTTCAACCATGTCTTCCATCTCGTCAATGTCCTCGACGATACTACGTACATGCTTTTTCTGTTGTTCGGTTAATGTAGAGTCCGATAACAAGTCAGCTTGCCACTGTAAACGAAAAATAGGAGTGCGTAATTCATGCGCAACTGCATTGGTCAGCATTTTATTACTAGTGATCAGGCGAGAAACTTTGTCAGCCATCGTATTAAAGCTTTTGTTCAGCGTTCCAACGGACTTGGCACTTGAGGTGCTTGCTCGTGCTTTGAAGTTGCCTGAAGCAAACTCTACTGTGACTCTTTCTAACTCACGAATTCGACGACTCAAAAACCAGATCAGCAGTATGCAATACAGAGCAAATCCGGCTAAAAAGAATAACCATACAATGTTGTCATCAAAGTTAATCGCCTGAATAACTGAGCTATCCGGATCATCGATCATTTTGAAAATAGGGGTGTCCGCATCTAGGCGGAACCATATATCCCTTTCTTCGTCGTAAGCAACGTTAACAGAGGTGTCACTTTCAAATGCTTTTCTGATGTCCTCTGGAAGTTCTTCGAGCGTGTGAGGAATCAACAAGCGATGGCTGGACGTGGCAAATTGCTCAAGCTGTTGCTGAGTGTATTCTAGTCCGTGCTCTTCGTAGATAGGATAGATAAGATCGTGGAAAGCTTGACCTTCTTGCTCTTGTAGCAGGTAATCGTAATCTGTGTTGATCTCATAGACTAAGAATTCGTAACCCCACAAACTCACCATAAATAGAATGATAAGACCGACAAAGCTTTCCAGATAAATCCGTCTCATTATTCATTCCATGCATCAGGCATAAATAGATAGCCTTTGCCGCGAACCGTGATGATTTTTTGTGGAGAGCAAGAGGCATCGCCTAATTTTTTTCTCAATGTCACAATACGGTTGTCAATGGTGCGATCTGTACCGTCGTACTCAATACCACGTAGTGTTTTCGTTAACCACTCACGTGAGAGTGTTTTTTCTGCGTGTGTTGCGAGAACCCATAATAAATCGAACTCACCGTCAGTCAGCGCAATTTCTTCCTGGTTCATGACGCATGATTTACGTAATCGGTTTAAACACAGTACTCCAATTTGTAGACCGTTTTCGGACTCGGTAGAGGCTGCCTCTTTTCTTCTCAATAGCATGCGAATGCGTGCCAGCAGCACGCGAGGTTTGATTGGCTTGGTAACAAAGTCATCGGCGCCAATTTCTAATGCGGCGACGTGATCGAAGTCGTCATCACTCGCTGTCAGCATCAACACTTTGCCTTTGTAGCATTCACGGATTTGACGACATACGCTCAGGCCGTCTTGTCCAGGTAGCATCAAATCTAACAAAACCACGTCTGGCTGTGTGTCAATAATCGCTTCGGGTGCGTCTGTCCCGTTGTCGATACATTTGACCTGGAAACCTTGTTCAACAAAATACTCTCCCAGCATAGCTTGTAATTTGGGATCGTCTTCCACGATGATTAAAGATGGTTTGACTTGTTGTGCGTTCATTTGAGTGATGTATACAATATTTAATATCACTGGAACTTAAACAAATTTACGAATTATTTCAAATAAAGCTTTCTCAGAATAAGGTTATCGGATGAGTTGATTCGATAAATACCCCAAGTAATGATTCAAACTTAATCATTAATCACATTATGAAGAGGCTAAAAAAGGCGCAACTGCTGCGCCTTAATATGGAATATTAGAGTGAACTTACGTTTTATTCGGTGGTGCACACGACGCTGTTGTCGCTGCCAAAAGCATTGGGAACATAAGCGTCGGCTTGAGGATCGTTTTCCCACTTTGCATCATTGAGCAAGTAGCGGAACTGAACATTCTGCTCTTTAGGTAAGCGCGTTTTAAATTTAAATTGACGGCTTTTCTTCACTAATTTCATCGGTTCTGGCTGCCAGTTGTTAAAATCCCCAGCAATATGGATGGAGTCCCACTGGTCTTTATCTAGCTCGAACGTGACTTCAACTTCATCTTTTGTCTTAAAGAATCTCTTTTTAAGCATTGATCTTTCCTTGTTCGTACAAAAACTGTTCTAACTATTACTCGTGTTTCATAACGATTTCAAGTTTTATCGAATTGTCGCTGGTATCAGGTGAAGAACTATCTAAATGATGAATAGCTTAATCGCTATGAGTTCTTGTGAGAGGGGAGCGGTATTGAGAAGCCTCAAGGATATGGAACCGTTAACGTACCAAGTTTTTAGGCGAGGCGGAACTCAGAGTCCGTATCTTGAAGTCAAACCGTTATCATGTATTATCTTAAATCACCATTTTTGTTGATGTAGCTATGTTGAAGTTTAACCGTACATTGTTGACCGCGATAGTTTGTTTAGCCGCTATGCTTTTGAGCAGTGTCGCTCCTATGGCGAAGGCTTCAGCCCCGGTGAAAACAATTGAAGTACGCGATATTATTGTTCAACAGGCTGCTCTGCACAAACAACTTGGCGTCAATGACGACTGCGTAGAATCACATCACGATGAGTCAACTATCAATAAGGTGCAACAGTCTCACACGAGTTGTAGCTCTTCCTGTATGGTCAAAATTCCCGCCAACTTATCTCAAAACGACTTACTGCTTCTTCCTTACAGCCTTGCATTGATTGATAGGCCTTTAGTCGAAAAAGTAGTGACAGTGATCACCAAGCTTTATCGTCCTCCGATTGTTTAATTCCTCATCTCAAATTACTTGGGGTTTCCCCCCTTTTTACCAAATGAAATGATTTGGCATTTGAATGCCACAAGGAAATAAACAATGAAAAAACTACTTGCCTTATGTAGCGCACTTTTACTGACTTTTACCGCTCACGCAGCGCAATTTGAAGAAGGGAAGCACTACAAAGTTCTGGATGTTAAGAAAGCATCGAAACCTGTTGTGACGGAATTCTTTTCTTTTTATTGCCCACATTGCTACAAGTTTGAGTCGCTTATTGAGCGTTTAAAACCTGCTCTGCCAAAAGAGGCAAAGTTTGAAAAGGTACATGTGGGATTCATGGGCGGAGATATGGCGATTCCGATGGCCAAGTCCTACGCGACGATGGTGTCGCTCGGGGTTGAAGATACAATGATTCCTGCCATGTTTGCCCAAATTCATCAAAAGCGACAAGCGCCAAAAGATGAAGCTGAGCTGAAACAGCTCTTCGTTGATAATGGCGTAGAAGGTAAGAAGTTTGATGCGGCGTACAACAGTTTCGCCGTAAACTCAATGCAGAAAGGTTTTGATAAGCAATTCTCTGCTAGCACGTTGAGAGGGGTTCCGGGTGTGGTTGTGAACAATAAATACATTGTTTTGGCCAACGAAATTCGTACTTACGACGAGTACAATCAATTAGTTAATTACTTATTGACGCTGTAACTATAAATAGCATTGATACTTAAAAATGGCGACGGTAGAGTCGCCATTTTTTATGCTTATCACACTCGTATTATCTAAGAACGCTTGTACATGCTTGAGTCGGAACACTAGTCATAAATATGGCATGCGGATAAAACAAGCTAGCAGCAGTGATTGCAACATTACATGGCTGAGCAATCGTGGTTTTAATCACATTGGTAAGCACGGCGCCTGTATTATTTACTGTTTGAGCGGCGGCTTGTTGTGCCTGGTAAGACACGCAACCTGTCGTTGCATTGATCATCGCAGTGCTAAACAAAAGTTTGCGAAAAAACATATTCATATCCTTTGTGAATGCTTTGAATTGCTTATATGTGGATTGATTCATAAATGAAAAAAACAGTGTTCAAAATATGTGTGCATTCACGAAATGAACATTGTTTTATAAAAAGACGTTTTTTTGTGATCTTAATACTGGACAGACCAGGTTATGAAACTAAAGTCAATCCGTGCATTACGATTACGCCGAAGGTCAGTTTGCTCCTCATTCCTTGATATCCCTTGGGCTCGGCGTCTTGTTCGACTTTCCTCACGAGCTTTTCTGCATACCAAACAGCAAGGTACCCAATTGCTAAGAGTAGGGTTGCGACTGCGTAATGTTTGTGGCCCTGCAGTAATGCGCCCCAAGCCAGTAAGACAAAAAGGTTGCTGAGAATTAATATATTTCGGCTAAGGCGGTGGTAGTAATGCTCAATGCCATTACCCCAAAGGATGCCGGATAAAAAACTTAATATAACGGCGCTATATGCGATGAAAAATTGCTGACCACTTAAATTGAAGAGTGAGATGTCAGTGAAAATCAGCCCTAAGCTAAACACAAATGGAACCAAGCCTAAGTAACCGAGTTGTAGCATGGTTGAGCGTGTTGTCATGGTCGTCACCTTACAATTGTTGCTCTATCATATTGGTAAGCGTAGTACTTGTCGGTGAAGTGGAGCTTGGAAAAGTAGCAATAACTTTGCCTTCGGAGCTAATTAGAAACTTATAGAAGTTCCATTTTGGTTTGATGCCAGCTTGGTTAGTAATCTCGCTGAATACGGGGTTTGCATCTACGCCTAATACTGAGGAGCGAGCCATCATTGGAAAGGTGACCCCGTAATCGAGATAACAGACTTTCGCTGTGTTTGTTTCGCTTCCTCTATCCTGTCGGAAGTCATTACTCGGGAAACCGATAACGGTGAAGTTTTGCTCTTTGTAAGTTTGATAGAGGGTTTCTAACTGTTCGAACTGAGGAGTGAAGCCGCACTGGCTTGCTGTATTGACGACTAGTAGTGTCTTTCCCTTAAAGCTTTCGCATAGATTGACTTCTTCTGTTGAGTTTAACAACCTTTGCTTACCTTGAAGAATATCAGGGCACTCAGATGCAAGAGTAAGCGAATTCATGGAGATAAAGCCAACGAGAGCGACGAGTTTCAGTAATCCTTTCATGGTGTTGTTCCCTTTGTTTTCAATAAGTATAACTACTCAAGCGCAAAGAGGATCGATCAAAAAAGCCGCACAAATGCGCGGCTTTTTTCAGAGCTGGGATTTAATTATGCCAGTTTTAATTCGAACTGGTTGCGGTACATCACCATGTCTTCAATCGTCAGCACTGGCATGTTGTGCAGGCGACCAAGCGCAACGATCTCTGGTGCTTTTGCCATCGTGCCATCTGGGTTGGTCACTTCACATAGTACGCCAGCGGGTTGAAGCCCTGCCATTTGCATCAGGTCAATCGTACCTTCTGTGTGACCACGGCGAGTCATTACACCACCTGGACGTGCGCGCAGAGGGAATACGTGACCCGGACGAGCAAGATCTTCAGGTTTCGCATGCGGGTTTGCCGCCGTTTTAATGGTCGTCACGCGGTCTGCTGCTGAAACACCCGTTGTTACACCAACCTTCGCTTCAATAGAAACCGTAAATGCGGTTTGGTTTGCGCTGTTGTTGTTTACTACCATTGGAGGCAGTTCCAGTTTGTCTGCTTGAGCATCTGTTAAGCACAAACAAACGATGCCGCTACATTCGCGGATCATCAATGCCATTTGCTCGTTAGTGAGGTGCTCGACTGAATAAATGATATCGCCTTCGTTTTCGCGATCTTCATCATCAAGAAGTAGTACGCCACGACCTTCTTTTAAAGCGATAAGTGCGTTTTCAACGCGAGTAATTGGGTCGCCGAATTCGGCAAGTAGTGATGACTGATTCATGGTTAACTCCTAAATTTCACCAGAATCAGGGCGGTATGAGAGATCGTCGTAAAATACGATCAAAAAGAAGTGCACCAGCACTCTTAGCAATCTGACTCGCTATGCTGGTGTATTCTTATTCTCTTTCATCCGGACTATAACCGTCGGCTCTGGCATCTCACCAGATCTGCTGACCTCGACGAATCGAGCGCTCGCGGGCTCACTTGAAAAAGTATACCGCCGGTGGGGAATTTCGCCCCGCCCTGAGAACAATTAAAAATGTGCCACTTCATCCAAGTTGTGAGGAAGTGGAGCTAGGATAGTACTGCGAACTGAATAGCTTGGAAAGTCGATTCCATCTGTATGATGGAAAAGTGTGCTATCGACGGAAATAATCTGTGCGAATAAAGTGATCAATCTGCTGTGGCACGAAGGTGTTGTAAATCAGGCTCGTATGCGTTTGCTTCACTTCGATATGATCTTGCATACCGTCCAGTCTTGTCTCTTCTACGGTAACCGTACCGTCCGACATGGTGTTGTCATTACGGATCAACAATGGGCGAGCGCCAATCGGCATCGTTCCTGCGATACTGCCGAGCTTTTGAGGGAAATCCCAAGCGTCATCATGTTTGTTTAATCCGTGGTGTGGCGAATTGCCTAAAATTGCACCCAATCCGAGATCTTGAATTCGACCTACAATGGACGCGCCTTTAAGAGGCGAACCGATAGCGACAATATGAGAGATCAAGCTGGTGCTCGGTTGTCTGTTGGCGAGATAGCGCTTAATCATCAAGCCTCCCAAGCTGTGCCCCACGAGCACGTTTGCGGTCAGTGGGTTAAGCGAATGGTCAATAGAATCAAACAGTGAAGACTCATCGATAGCAACAGTGTTATAGCTGAGTACTTGCGTTTCGTATCCGAGCTTTCGCAGCTTTTGGCTAAGAGGCTGCATGACCAGCCCATGCATATAAAGACCATGTAAGATGATGATTTTCATAATACCTCCTAGATTTATGACGTTGTAGATATCCTACTCTAATTAACAAAGAACTACTTGTGCTTTGTTGTGCATATTTACGTTTTGCTGCAAAGTTTGATCGGTAAAGCAAGCATATCAGCCCAGTAAATCCTGTACTTGTTGTTGCAATTGATGACGATTTAAAGAAGCTGGGCTTAACACGTCACCGATAACAACGTCCACTTTTGACCAAAAACGAGTCGGTCGTTTTGTGAGAGCATGTCCGCCTTTGTGGCTGAAAAAAGAACCCCAAAGCCCTTTTAGTGCCATAGGGATGACAGGTACAGGATTACGTTCAAGGATTTTTTCCACACCAGGGCGAAACTCACCCAATTGACCGTTAGACGTTAAACGACCCTCAGGGAAGATACAGACAACTTCACCGTCGTTAAGTGCTTGTTCAATCTGTTCAAATGCTCGTCGATAAGTGTCGGCACACTTACGTGGAGAACAGATCGGGATAACACCTGCATGACGGAAAACATATCTAAGAACAGGCAGCTCGCTGATGGACTTGTCCATCACAAAACGAACCGGGCGAGTAGAGGTTCCCATCAAAATCAACGCATCGACATAGCTAACATGGTTAGCCACGATTAACGCAGCACCTTGTTCAGGAATATGTTGGCGCCCCTTTACTGACACACGATACATACAATGGCTGAGTAAATAACTGATAAAGCGTTGTGTAAATTCCGGTACTTGACGATAGACATAGATTGCCACGAAGAAGTTACCTATTGCCATCATGGCAAACAGTTCCACAATAGAAAGTTCTAGTACGCTGAGTGCAACGATCGAAACCAAAGCAGACACCACCATAAACAACGCATTCATGATGTTGTTAGCAGCAATGGCACGTGCACATTCACCTTTGTTTGAACGCGATTGGATGAACGCATAAAGAGGAACAATAAAGACACCGCCGCTTACACCAACAAGGAACAGGTCAATCATGACGCGCAGATGTTTGGATTCAGCAACGAAGTTTTGCACATCATAAAAGTGCACCGGAAGTGATGGATAACTTGGGACTGCCCATAGCAAGTCGACGCCAAAGACTGTCAGACCAAGGATACCGAATGGCAAAATACCAAGCTCAACGTGGTTGAAAGAGAGCTTTTCACACAACCAAGAGCCTGTCGCGATACCAATGGAAAACAATGCCAACAGTAAAGAAACGACAGTGCTGTCTGCAAACAAATGTTCACGCGCAAAGTTAGGGAATTGAGTCAGGTAAGTCGCACCCATGAACCAAAACCAACTGATGGCTAGAATAGACATCCAAATGCCTCTCTGTTTTTTTGCCACTTTTAACGTGTTTTTTAAACCAGAAATCGGTTCAAACTTCGCTTTGTCAGTCGATTGGCTAGGCATCGTTGGAATATTCACACTGCTCATAAACCCAAGCAAAGACAAGGCAATCACGACACAAGAAGCAATCAAGGTACCATTAGGAATGGCTAACAGCAGGCCTGCGCTAAGCGTACCTATAAGAATCGAAAGGAACGTGCCCATTTCAACCCAAGCATTTCCTTTAACAAGCTCATTTGGTTTGAGCGCTTGTGGTAGCAAGGCGTATTTTACGGGACCAAAATAGGCCGATTGAGTGCCTGTCATAAACAGCAGAACCAGCATCAGCATAGCACTTTGGGTCGCAATAGCGGTTGCTGCGCAAGACATGATAGTCAGTTCGATGAGCTTTAGACGTCGGATTAATTTGGCTTTGTCCATGCTGTCAGCGACGGCACCAGCATGCGCAGAGAATAGAAAGAAAGGTAGGATGAATAAGCCTGCTGCCAAATTAACAAATAGATTAACGGATATTGGTAAGTTATCAATTTGGCTGTAAGTCACCATCAATAACAGAACGTTTTTGTAGATGTTGTCATTGAGTGCGCCAAGGCATTGCGTCACAAAGTAAGGAAAAAAGCGTTTTGAGAAAAACATGCTGGCCCCGATTAAACAAAGTCGAATGAGATAGGAGCACTTTATGCTCAATGAACGATTAAACCAGCTTTCTCTTTCAAGTGACGTTGCATGCCACCAAAAGTAACGAAATTCGTTACTTTCATTTCCATTTGTTTATTGAGTTACTAATTTCGAGACTTCTGAGTGGATTTTCTTTCCCATGGTTCAAACAGAGGGAACGTCCAGCGACGCATCGCAATAATCAGAGAGGTGCCGTGTTTCTCGTCCATATCGAGAGAGCTATCACTTTGGCAAGCCTGATAAAACTCATCGATGACCTTTTGCAGTTTCTGTTGCAGCTTCTTGTTGGTTGGTACGCTCATCAATCCTGTTGCCATGGACAACTGTTCATCTTCACCAGAAAAGTAGCTTTGGAAAAAGGCGTCTTGAACTTGCTGTTGGAAGAACCGTTGAATAGGGCCGCCCATCTGCCACTTAAATGTCGGAGATATACGCAAACGAATTTTGTTATTTGGCTGCAAGTCGATGATGTTCAGACGATCCAACTGAGCCAGCTTTTGCACCAGTTCCAACTCATTGAAGGTGTATTGCTGAACGATTTGTTCAAACTGATAGCCATTTACAACACAGATTGCCACGAGTAGCAGGGCTTTATCGTCAACCAACTGCTTTTCTTGCTCTAACGTTAGCGACTCTAGGCCTTTATTGTGCGCAGCCGCGAGCTTAAACAGTTCCGCCATTTCTAAACCAATCAATTGGCAAATGCGTTCTAAGCGTTCAAGGCTAATATGTTGACCTTCAGCGAGTAAACGTTTGACGCTTCCTTCACTTAAATCAAGGTGTTGTGCAACATCGGCATAATGCAGCCCTGCTAACTTTAGTTGGCGTTTAAGCTCTTTAATTAACGTACAGCTTTCTGACATTTACGCTGTTACCTCGTCGTGTAACTGCTCTAGGTACGTTTGCATAAAGGTTTTGCGTTTTTGCGCCTCGCGTCTCGCTGACTCCGTGTTCATGGTTTCAGCGATTTTGAATAACTTGGTTTGAAAGTGATCCAGAGTGAATTGTTTATCGTTAAGTTCACGTTCTTCGGCAAATATATCGCTGTCGTTGTAAAGTTGCGCGTTAAATTGAGTGCTGACTTGAATGCATCGCGTCACGCCAATTGCGCCTAAAGCGTCCAGACGGTCGGCATCTTGGACGATTTTGGCTTCCAACGTATTTGGCCTGATGTTTGCGCTAAAGCTGTGTGCCTCTATCGCATGAGCAATGGCATCATGATATTGCTGCGGATAATCGATACTCTCTAAAAATGCGACCGCTTTTTTGGCTGCGATGATTGAGCTCTCTTTGCGATTTGGGTGATCTTTCGGATAAGTAAAGCAATCATGCAAATAGGCAGCCGGTAATACAATCGCGATGTTTGCATTTTCTTCTTCGCAGAGCTGCTTTGCTGTTTTGACTACGCGCTTTACGTGTTTAAGATCATGAGCTGCATCGACTTGCATCTCTTGCTGCATAAATTCCAAAAATTGCGATTCTATCTGGCTTAATAAGGTCATGAGTTATATCTACAACTAAAGTGAAGGCAGAAGTATGCCGAACGCAGAGAGGAATTTCCAAGTTCGATAGTGTAATTGAGATTTAGCCATCAGAACCTTATGCAACTTAGTGGGTATCGGGTCATCTTAAATAGCATTTTTGTGCGTTCGGTTGGCTACTCAGGTCGTAAGACACAGAACAGCAGTGACGTTTGCCAATAGCAAAAGGGCCTGATGATTTCGTCAGACCCTTTTTCGTTTTAGTCGGTATTTTTACGAACCTTAGCGCTTGAACGTCACTTGCTCTGCTTGTTCAAGATGAATATGAGTCGTCGCAGGCAGTGTTTCTGCAATCACTTTACCGTGACGAACAGAGTAGCGAACCGGCACTTGGCGACGTACGGCGTCAAAACCATTTTCTGCAGGAAGAATCAGTAGGCTACCTGGTTTGCCTTCTTCAATGCCGTGCTTGTCTTGAATGTTCAGTGTACGTGCTGAATTGGTGCTGATCAGATCCAGTGAGTTGTTGATTTGGTCGTAACCCATCACCTGACACACGTGCAGACCCATATGCAGCACTTGCAGCATGTTTGCTGTACCAAGTGGATACCATGGGTCGAATACGTCATCGTGTCCAAAGCAGACGTTGATGTTGGCATTCAGCATCTCTTTCACTCGTGTTACGCCACGACGTTTCGGATAATCATCAAAACGGCCTTGTAAGTGAATGTTCACCAATGGATTTGCCACGAAGTTGATACCGGACATGCGTAGTAAACGGAACAGGCGAGATGCGTATGCGCCGTTGTAGGAACCCATCGCTGTGGTGTGACTGGCCGTGACTTTACTTCCCATATCGAACTTGTGCGCTAATGCTGCCAGCGTTTCAACGAAGCGAGATTGTTCGTCATCAATTTCATCACAATGTACGTCGATCAGACGGTCGTATTTTTGCGCTAACTCGAATACGTAGTGCAGTGATTCAATGCCGTATTCGCGTGTGAATTCAAAGTGTGGAATCGCGCCAATCACGTCCGCACCTAATTTGACGGCTTCTTCTAGTAGCTCTTTGCCATTTGGGTAAGAGAGAATACCTTCCTGCGGGAAGGCGACGACTTGGATATCTACCCACTCTTTCATCTCTTCACGCACTTCTACCATCGCTTTTAGGGCAATTAGGGTAGGGTCTGAAACATCTACGTGAGTTCGAACGTGTTGTACACCGTTTGCGATCTGCCATTTTAAGGTTTGTTTTGCGCGCGTTTTCACGTCTTCAATCGACAGCATTTCTTTGCGCTCAGCCCAACGTTCAATACCCTCAAACAATGTGCCAGAGATGTTCCAGCTTGGCTCGCCTGCGGTTTGCGTTGTGTCTAAGTGGATGTGCGGCTCGCAGAAAGGCGCCACCGCCATGCCGCCTTCAGCATCGATGGTGTCACCGTTATGATTAAGCTCCACATCGTTGCTTTCAATGCGCTTGAATTGACCATCTTCAATCAAAATTTGCTGCAGACCTTCTTGTCCTTTTAGCGTTACGTTTTTGATCAGTAGTGTTGTCATGATGGTTCCTTACGCTGGCTGTGTAGCCAGTGCTTTTTTGTTAAGAATAGGATTAAGAATCAGGAAGCTAATTGCGCCGCCAAGTACAGCGTTAATCGGTACTACGCCAGGAAGGAAGTGTCCAGCACCAACGCCAATCGCTACAGCGATAATGCCAGCCCAGTTTACGCTTTGGAACTGGGTGGCTTCAAAGTTTGCGTAGCGTTTACGGTTCGTGAAGAAGTCAGCGATGATCACGCCGCCAATCGGTGGAATTGCCAACGATAAGAAGGTTAGCCAGCCAACAAAGTTATTGTAGAGCCAGAGAGCGCAAAGTGTGCCAACAAGCCCGTTCGCCATCGAGATGTATTTACTTGGTAAGCCTGTGATGTTGGAAAATCCAAGACCCGATGCGTAGAGCGCGTTGTCGTTGGTCGTCCAAATGTTTAATCCAAGTACGATGATGGCGGGAATTAATAAGCCTTGCGCAATCATCACTTCAGAGATGTCTGATTGACCAGTCACCGACGCACCTGCTGCGCCAAAGATAAACATTAACGAGTTACCGATGAAAAATGCCACCATGGTGATCATCACGGCGCTGCGCGGCTTTTTGCCAAAGCGCACGAAATCTGCCGTTAATGTACCAGCACTGACAAAAGAGCCGACAACCATCGCGAGAGCTATTGAAAAATCGAGTGGCTCGGTTGGTTGAACCTGTTGTAGTTCGCTAATACCGCCAACGCTATTTACTGCCTCGATGACAGAGTAGCCGCCAAGTAGCGCAATGGCAGGAACGGCAATTGCTGACAACACCATCAGTGCTGAGATGCCAAAGTAAACGGTCGCGGTCATGAGCAAACCGGAGACAAGGATCAAAGTATTGGTATCGATGTCCGTTGCTTTATGCACCGGAATCGCAAACATCGCGACACCAACTCCAAACCACCCAACTTGAGTACCACCAAGAAGAGCAGAAGGAAGCCAAGATCCTTTAGAACCAAAAGAGAAACGAGCAAGAAGGTGAGTGGAGAGACCAGTAGAAGCGCCGATGTAACCGAGGAAAGAAGTGTAAATACCGAGGATTAGGTTACCGATGAGAACAGCGAGGAAAAAATCATTAAAGGAGAGCCCAGTACCGAGAGAACCCCCTGTCCACATACTTGCGGAGAAAAAAGTGAGTCCTAACATCACCATGGTTAGTGATGCCACGCCTTTTCTGGCCGTGTTGGGAACTGGTCCAAGACTGTAGTTATTGTCTCCAGCCATTATTACCTCCGCACATTGAAACGTTAAATTATAGCACCTGGTTTTCAGGCAAACGGCGCGTATTATCGTGATGTAAATTTAATAGTCAATGATAAAATTGCAATTTAAACGTTTGCTGGATTTTTGGTGTCTATTTTTTCTTTTAATAACAATGGGTTGATTTTTAAATTATAAAAGTGAAAAGTTTATTTTTACGTATTTTCCATGACTTATAGGCAGGTTTTCTATGTGAAATGAGTGTTTTGAATTGCCATTTGTTTTTATGGATTAAATTTATCTATAACTCTGGATTGCTCAGTCGATTTCTATGAAAAGAAAACGATTTCATGATGAGATTTTTGGTTTGGACGTTATTTGTTCTTTTTTGAGGTGTGTTTTCTTGGTTTTATTTCGTTTAGGTGCTTTGTTTTTGTTGAGGCTGGTATTTCTAATGGTTTAGTGGGCGAATATTTGAATTTTATAAACAGTAAACAATCTGTTGTGGGCAAGAAAAGTACAACCGAGCTCGGTCAGAGGATAAGAGAGCAATAGCCACATAAAAAAATAGCCAACCGCAAAGAGTGCGATTGGCTTATATACATGTGAACAAAATCAAGTTCACTAACAACGTCAGTTGGCTAGGTGACCCTCGGCTTAAGAAGGGTCGATTTATATAATGCAGTTACTGTGCCAACTTTAATATGCCCTAAAATACGTAGTTTCTGTGACATGCGTTGCTTAAAGTTTGAGTTTGTTTGCAATTTGCAACTGCGTTATGCAATTTGACTCTATTATGCTAATGATTGATTAATAAACAGTGGACTTTTTAGAGCATGACTAAACTCGCCGTTCCCAAAAAGGCGAAAAAACCAACCACATCTGTCACCGTCGTTAGAATAACCGAACCTGCTAAGGCTGGATCCAATTTAAACTTATCCAAAATAATGGGTATCAACACGCCAAATAAAGCAGCGGTAATAATGTTGACGATAATGGCCAGCGCGATGGTTCCACCTAAAACTGGCGATTGGAACCACAATCCGGCTAACCCGCCGATGATTAGCGCCCAAGCAATGCCGTTCAGTGAGCCAATACCCAGCTCATTTTTTAAGAATTTGAATCGGTTACCTGGGGTAATCTGATTGAGCGCCATCGCACGAACCATTAGAGTCAGGGTTTGGCTGCCTGCAATGCCACCCATCGATGCAACAATTGGCATTAGTACGGCCAAAGCCACCACTTGAGCAATCACGTCTTCAAATAGCCCGATAGTGACAGACGCTAAAATTGCAGTCAGCAAATTGATGCCCAGCCACACGCCGCGTTTTTGTGAGCTTTTTAATACTGGCGCAAACAAGTCATCGCCTTCATCCATACCAGTACCGGCCATTAAGCGCGCTTCGTAGATTTCACGTTGCGTACTTAATGCAAATTGCCAATCGACTTCACCAATCAGAGTTTGGTCTGCATCAGTCACAGGCAGAGCGGGCAGTGTGCTGTGCTCTAATGCTTCTACCGCTTCGGGAAGCATCATCTTACTGTCTAGCACCGTCACCGCTTCAATAACGAGTGTTTTCAAGCGAGTATCAGGATCACTACGTAAAATTTCGTAGTAATTGACTGTCCCTCGATACTGTTTATTACGGTTGATCAGGTAGACTTGTTGAGGCGTGTCGTAGCTATAGCGCTCCATTAACTGCTTAGCCGTTCCAATCGTAATATTAAAGGGCAGGGTGATGATTTTACGCTCAGCCCAGTGGCCGAGTTCTTCATCTTCATATTCGTTTGCTTGATCGTAAAGCTCTAACTCATCTTTTTCGATTAACGCGAGCGCTTCGTTGATGATCGACTCAGGCAACGAATCCGCCCATTCGATCAGCGATAAGTTATCAAGTTTAGCGAGGGTGAGTTTTAGCTCGACTTCAGATAATGCATTGATGATAGAAAAACGTACGTCGGCACGCATTTCCGTTAACACGTCGATATGCAGTTCTAGTGGCAAAGCTCGCCACAAGCGAACACGATCATCGATTGGAAAGGCTTCCAGAATTAGGGCGACTGCGCCAGGTTCGAGACCCGCTTCAATAGATTCATTGAGCGTTGCGACTTGATCCGCTTCTTCGGCTTGGCCAATTTGCTGGATTAGAGTGGAGAGATCTTGAAACTTGCTCACCGAGTACCCCGATAGTTAATTCGTTTTATGGAAGTATGGCATGTTATTGAGATGCACAACTATGCATCTTAACCTTGCTCAAGGTACTTGAAAGTAACAGAAAAACAATAGGCTATTCGCTGTTGATAGTGAGATATGGCTGTACCAATTGGCGAATGTTCACTTTTGCGCCAATTCTCGCTGCGAGCAAATACATGCCACCAATTTTACGATGTAAAAATAGGGCATCGGCAGGTGGGGTATGCCAGTACTCTTGTTCCATGCTCAAAATAGTGCCAGCTTCGCGAAGTTTTTGCGCTAAGCCACTGGCTTTAAAATCATATGGCTCATCGACTAACATGGGTTCACATGCCATTTTTACTAAATCGAGAATCGCTTGGCGCTGATCAGGTAAGATGGTTTGGCTGAAGAAGCCAATTTGCTCAAGCGCGTCATTCAAGCATTGTTCGTCATTATTCATGACGGACGCAAAGGCTTGGCGATAGCCGGCACTGAATCGTTCGCTGTATTCGCGAGTTGCACCGAAATCTAACAAGCCGATTTGGCGAGTACTTTCAATGTACAAGTAATTGGCGAAGTTAGGATCGGTTTGCACCATCTTAAATTCGAACAGCTCTCTGAACAGCAATTCGAGCAAACTGTGCATGACAAAATCTCGCGTACTTTGATCATAATGTTCGATGTGTTCAATGGGTACGCCGTCAATAAATTCCATGGCGAGAACGGAGTCTGAGCAACTTTCAGTGTGAATCTTTGGTACGACAAAGTGAGGATGCTCCTTCAAAGCATCATGGTAACGAATCGCAAATTGCGCTTCTCGGGTGTAATCGGCTTCATCATGCAGTTGCTTTTTGGCTTCTTCTAGTAGCCCTTTGTAGTCGACGGATTCTGGAATCAACCCAACCACTTTAAGCAGCGTACCTACGTTGTCTACGTCGCTATCGATACTTTTTCGTATGCCCGGATATTGCACTTTGACGGCTAGGTTATCGCCCGCATCGCTGTAGGCTTGGTGCACCTGTCCTATTGATGCACTGGCGATTGGTTTGAAGTTAAATGATAGAAACTCAGCTTTCCAACTCGTTCCTAGCGAACTTTCCATGACTCCGTTCAGTTGCTTTGCAGGCATTGGGTCTGCGTTGGAACGAAGACGGGAGAGAATATCTGCGAGTTCAGGTTCTAAAACATCACCAGCATCCATTGAGAGCATTTGACCAAGCTTCATTGCAGCGCCACGTAGGTGAGCAAGTTGGTCTGTCAACCGTGCGATGTTTTGTGGCGTCAGCAAGAGGTCTTTCGCTTTTGGTTTATTGCCTTTGGCGATTTGTTTCGTGCCTTCTGCAATCACATTGCCTGCGACACGGGTAGCAAGTGAAGCGAACTTGCTGAACCTTGAGATACGATGGGTAGGTAGGCTTCTTTCCTTTGCCGACATGAATCTTCTCCGCTGTCTACTAACTAATTGTTATACGGGAAAAGGATGTGTTTGGATACAAATGAAAAAACCGCCAGCGAAACTGGCGGTTTGTGAGTTTAGATGGAGTAGAAGAAGTACAGCTGAGACTTCATTCGAATGATGATCCCGCGAATCACATCTAAGAAGGCCATGAAGCCTATCGGTTTTTCACCGCTGACCCATGCGAGGCCAACAGAGCCAACAGGAATGTCGTAGCCTTCTGGCTCATCAATCTTAAGACGAACAAAGTGGTGTTTGTTCTGTAAATTCTTTCCAGTGGTGATACGTACGGAATCATCGAAACCCAGCAGATTACCTTGTGACTCACCTGTTGCTTCAACAATGCTTTCGACGGTCGCTGAGAAGATCTTACCTGGGTAAACGGACGAAGAGAATTCCGCTGGCTGACCCGGTTTGATGTTACGAATCGCCTGGTGGTTGACTCGCATCAGCACGTACTTCTCGTTGGTGTACATATTAATACGTGGCATCATCGAAACACGCTGACCTTCACGCAGGATAAAGTTGGTGACAAAGCCATCTGTTGGGGCATGAACTTTGGTGCTGTTCAAATCCCATTGCGCTTTTGCAATTTGCTCTTCAGCTTGGCGCAGTTCGGCTTGTTTGGTTTCAACTGCGAGCTCTGCTTTATGAATCGCCAGTTTTGCACGGGAAATATCGACTTGTTTCTTCTTAATTTGAGACTCAAGGGTTAACACGTTGTGACGTGCCATATCAACCGCACTCGATTGTTTGTCGATGTCGCTTTCCGTGATGGTGTTTTGCACCACTCGGTTTTGCTCAACATAACGATCTAGCATCTTTTTCTGCAATTTGTAGTCAACTTTCGCCGCTTCCAATTGGTTCTTTGATGTTTCTAGATCTTGCACCAATGCTTGATGATTCGCTTCTTCAATCTCGATGTCGCCTTTTGCCGTAGCTAATGCGACTCGTGCAGAATCGGCGGATACGTTCGCCTGATTTAATGCGATTTCGTATTGCGTTGGGTCAAGTTCATAAATGAGCTGACCCTCTTTAACTTGCTGATTTGGATTAATGTAAATGTGGTCAACTTTACCTTTTACATTGGTTGAATCTGGACGCAATTGGATGTGTGGTGACTGCACGACAGAACCACCGGATAAATCCATCGGGGTGAAATTAATCAAACCTACCCATACGAACATTAGCCAACTCAAACCGCCTAGGTAAGCGAACGATTTGGTTGCTTTGTTCCAAGGCATGCCGACTAAACGGAGCAGATAGATGAAGAGTGCCCATACCGCTAAACCTTCTAACATTATGCCTCCTCTTGTGGCTGTGTTTCTGTTTGCGGTTTACTTTTCCATGTATCACGCAGATTGATGATGGCTTTTTCCATATCAACGAATGCAAAGATCACGGCTAGCACCCATACCCAGTGCCAGACAAATCCTATCCAGGTGAGGGCGGTGATGAGCCCTATCTGATGATGGTCTTTGCTGTGCGCCTTATTAATTGGCAACTCATGGATTTTCCAAAAGCCGTAACACGCGCCAGCGACACTCGCGATTAAAACGACGGCAGCGACAACATGTAACGCTGTATCTGCGCCTGTTCCGACAAATGGGACACTCAGTAAACTCATTAAACACTCCTCTATCAAACGGTTGGCGTATTGTGATCTGGATTTGATTTAGGTCTTTCTTTGTGACAGATTCAATCAATAGAGGATTAAATTTGATGTGATTGGTAATGAAGACGGTTCGATTTATTCGCGCGATGGGCATTCTAAACATGCATAACCTCGCGTTATCTAAATATAATTTGGGCTCGGATGAACTGGGGATTCCGTCGTCGGTATTTCACAACCCAATGACACTGATCCCGCTAAAAGCCGTCGCAGAATGGTATCGTTGTGTTGAACAAGCCAGTAGTGATCCAGATGTGGTTTTGAGTCTCAGCCGAGGTATTGAACTGCAAAAGCTTGGACCTGTGGGACGCTGGCTATTTTCTGGGAATGATTTAGCCAGCGCGATTCGACGCGTTAATTATGGTGCGAGTAATTTACAATCTGGGGCGTTTTTTGCTGGCGAACAGTCGGGCAAAATCATCAAATGGACTTACCACAATCCGTTTATAGAAACGTCAGTAAAGGTGCACGATAGTATCCGCTGTGCGGTATTTATGATTAAAGTGCTACGCGAATTTCTTGGTAAAGACTATCAGCCTTTGCGCGTGAAGGTTTCAGGGTCGAGAAAAAATACTGAACCATACCGAGAATATTTCGGCTGCGAGGTGGAATGGAGTCAGCCAAAAACAGAAATATGGATTCCGGGAGATGACCGATTAGCTTCCCGCCAAGTGAGCCATCGCGAAGACAGCCGTCTAGCGATGAGTTTTTCCGATTTGGATGATTTGCTTAATATGCCCGACCCAGAAGATGAGTTGAAAGTGATTTATGAAGTGGTGAACTACAGCAGTCATTATGGATTGCCAACGTTAGAGCGCGTTTCTTCTCTGCTTGATTTATCTGAACAGCAGTTTCAACGTCGTTTGCACAAATTAGGCCTCAACTTCTCGATGGTATCCGGCTATGTATTGAGTAATGTTGCGGCTGGGTTATTGAGTAAGCGCGTGAGTATTGATGACATAGCTATGCGCCTTGGTTACACCAATGTGGCGAGCTTCAATCGTATGTTTAAGAAGCATCGTGGATTAACACCCAAGCAGTACGCAGGAAGATTAGAAAAGTAATGCTTCACTTGTCTTTATGAAAACAAGCAATAAAAGCCCTCAAGGTAGAGGGCTTTATTATTTTTTGTGTGGTGTTGTTTAATGTAATAGCTATTTCTTAGGGCGCCAGCTTAGTGCACTTGCAACAGCGCCGATGGCAATCACATCCTTTTTTTGTTCACTAAGTTCTGGGAGCATTTGTACCGCAATGGTACCGTTCGTCTGTACGGCGGCAATTTCTTGTGTGCCTTCCTTAAAGCTATAACCCAATGGAATGTCTACCGCCATCATGGCGTCGGGACTAGTATGTACGGTTTCTACATTAAAGTGGGTGCTGCCAATACGCACTACGCCAGTCTCTTTTTTCTCAAAGCTGATGTCGATGAGAGCGGATTTTGGCTCCATCGCAAACTCACCGACTTTTTTACCATCTTGAGTAATGTCACAGGTGTAAGGATCATTCCCACCAAAATCGACGCCCATGTAGTTAACCGACATACCGCCCCCAGTGCAGTTCAAAAGCCAAGTTTCCCCGTTGTCGATACGAGTCACTTCTGCGCCCATCGCACCTTCTTTGAAAGAGATATGGTTAAACCAACTTGAGTTAGAAGCACTGCGTGAATAGTTGCCTTTGTACTTACCAGCAAAATCAAAATGACCATCTGCACCGAATCCCCAAAAATCTCCGTCGGTTTTGATCAGCATTTCTGGTTGTGCTTTTACGGCGTCAGTACGATCCATGACGGCTAGGCCACCACAACCTACAAGGAGTAGGGGAGCGAATAGAGTAAGTTTCTTCATGTTTTTCATCGTTTATAGCTCGGTTACATCTAAGATTTGGTCGGTGAATTGGATCTTTTGAATGTCGTACAACTCATCCGAGCCTGTACTCGGGCACTTAACAGAAACGCTCTTTGCTTTGATAACGGTACATTCTGCCAGTTTGTGTGGCACGATATAGGTGTTGACGCCGCCTTCACCATAAATGCTGTTGTCTTTGCTGTTGCCTTCAAAGGTATTGTCTTGGTCATTACCGATGACATTCATTGCGTCGTCGCCAATGATCTTCACTCTTGTCAGCCACTGAGATTTGTAGGTGTATGCTTCTATCAAGCCGTCTTTGTTGGGAGCCATACGGAAGGTAGGCACTGTGCCTGGATTTGTCTTTTCTGTGTAAAGTTTGACGCCCGCAGAGTCGATGTTCGCGGTGTATTGCAAGTATCCGTGGAATAAGCCGCTGATCCAATCAACGGCTTGTGGATCTTGAGTTTGCATTTCTTCACGTGTTAACGCTTGGTAGCCATCTAAACCTTGTCCGTTTGCTTTTGCTACACCCATGTAAGCTTCAAAAGCGGCAGCAAAGTATTCGTGAGAATATGAAGGGCCCGTTTGTTTAACACTTTCAGGATCGAAGTCGTCCGATTTCCAATCGTCCCAGTCATACTGAGTTGGGCGCCACACCGTCGGTTTGCCCGCTTGAATATCGTTATAGATTTTTAACGCATGAGCTTGAATGTCATTTTGCAGTGCCGCAGTCCCCGTGTTAGGTGCAATACCTTGCGCTTGGACCAAGTGTAAAATTTCTTCAAAAGCGGCGTCTCGTTCGGCTTTTTTACCAAGATTGGCACAGTAATCGGCAAAATTACTCATGTAATGGCAATCGCCTTCAACTGTCAGTTCTCGATACATCAAAGATTGGCTGTTCCTTAGCCAGTTTGGTGTTTCTTTACTATTTACTAATGTTGCCACGATAGATGTGACAAGTGTATCCATATCTTCTTCGTTAAGTACCATCATGCTTACAACAAACTTTTCTAGAGAACTCGTATCAAAAGAGTGTGCTAAGCCCGAGTTTGTCACTGCATCGTTCAGTTTGTCTTGGCGAATCAGTTCGTTGATAAAGATTTTGGTTAACATCTCATCATTCTGTTCGTCGTTTTCGGTCAGCATTAGTGTGGCATCACGCTCGGCTAATGTCTTAGCGATACGAGACTTGTCAGCGCCGTACTTAGAGTCTGGTTGGTTTGTGAGAAGGTGTTGGATGATTTTGGCTGCACGAAAGATTTTTTCATTATTCGCACCGTCATCAACAGCCACAATGTGAAATGCATCATTGTTATTTGCTTCAGAAAGGGAGATTTTCACATAGTGGGTGAAGCCCGCATCAGCAGCCACTTTTAACTTGGCTGGAAGCTCTGTAGAAACGACAGTTGGGATTGTGACAGTGCTCAATGTTGGCGCTGGTGGTGTTGGAGGTGTCGTTGTCGATGGTTTCGAATTAGATTCACTGCCGCCGCAAGCAGTTAGACTTATCGCGCAAAATATGGCTAAAGGTGTTAATTGGGAATATCTCATTTCATGTTACTCGTAGACTTTATTAGAGCAAGAAACTTAGAAGCAACATAAAGTCCTGTCTATATAAGCAAACCAAGTCATATATATCGATATTGTTTTTTGGTAAGGACTATCATTCGATATATTTAAAAATGTAGTAGATTTTTATTCCGAAATTTATTTTTTATGTGAAGCTATATTCTGCTAATAAATAAAACATCAGGTTATTGCATGGTTTTAGGGGCGTGGAATGATTAGGATTATCGTATATGTATGGTTTGTAAGCGTATGTAAGCCCGCTTTTTATTAAAATTATCATTTAAGTGGGTTGCGCAGTATAGGACGAGCGATATACTCCCTCCATCATATTGGTGGAGTAAATGATTCATGGTGGGCAATACAATCTTACTGGTAGAAGACGACTCTGAGATTGCTCGATTAACCAAAATGTACCTCGAAGCCGAAGGCTATACAGTAACCGTTATCGACAACGGTCAAAATGCATTAGAAACGATTCACGGACTCAATCCGGACCTAGTGCTGTTAGATTTGATGTTGCCGGGAAAAAATGGCGCAGAAATATGCCAAGAGGCACGTAAATTTTATCATGGGATTATCATTGTTTTGACTGCAACCGATGATGAAATGAGCGAGGTGAGCTTATTTAAGTTCGGTGCTGATGATTACCTTACCAAACCGATAAAAGGCAATATCCTTCTCGCCCGTATTGAAGCGGCGCTACGTCGCTATCGTCGTCAAGTTGATACCGTTGAAGAAGAAAAGCTGAGCCGATATGGCATTAGCCTTTGTCTTCGTCGCTCCCAAGCATTTTATTTGCAAAAAGATATTGGTTTAACGAGCTCTGAGTTTGAAATTCTAGAGCTCCTGATGCTGAATGTCGATAAGCCAGTATCTCGTGAATCATGTTGCCGTCTTGCCAGAGGCATTGAATACTGCATTACTGATCGTTCGATTGATATGCGTATATCCTCACTAAGGAAGAAATTCTCTAAGGCTCATATCCATACTGCTACCATTAAGACCATACGTCACCACGGCTATATGCTGACAGGTAAATGACGCATGTTTTCCCTGTTTACTCGTCTATATGTGGGGTTAGTTACTGGCCTTGCGCTGACTGTTGCTTTGTTTCTCTTTATGGGGGAAGAGTACATGCGCAAAACAGAAGTCGGTGTTTTTTTGAGTGATGGTGCTTATTTTGTCGATCAATACATTGAGCAACGAGGCACTCCGGATTCTCTCTACAAGAAGTTAACCGAAAACGGCAAGCAAGATTTCTTTATCTTTGATTTAACATTGGTTGAAAACTGGGACGGATCACCGCCTTGTCGAGATTGTAAGCTACTGTACCGAATACAAGGGATACCTGTTTATCTTATTGATGGCAGTACCTATGCTGCGATATTCCCTTTACCTAACACCTCGAAGAGTTTAGTTTTCAAAGAAAAAACGGATTTCTTTAGCCCAGATGTTGATTGGAATGAAGATTCTGAGATTGTATTTATACTGACTCTACTTTTGGTTGTTGTGTGCAGTTTAGGCATTATGGTTTACATACCTGTACGACGTCTTGACCGCCAAATTCGGCAACTAACGGCTGCACAACAAAAATTTGGTTATGGTGAGTTGAATACGCGAGTCGATCTAAAGCAATTTTCGCAACCCGTGAAAGAGCTCGCCCAAGGCTTCAACTGCATGTCTGAAGAGATTGAGAGACGAGTACGTCAAACACACATCTTTACTCAAGCTATTCCTCATGAAGTGCGCACTCCGCTGAGTCGTATTCAGCTAGCGACGGATTTAGCTAGGCGCACGAGTGGTGAAATGCAGGCAGAGTTACATGACGATATTGAACGATACGTTGATGTAGTGACGGACTTAACGTCCGACATTGTCATGCTGTCTCGCTTGAGTGTGAAAAACCATTCTTTGAGCGATTCTGTTGAAACCATGGAACTGCCTCTTTGGTGTAAAAGCCGCATGAATTACCTAGGCTTAGAGTCCGCCATGTTGAGAGCAGAAAATGAACTCGCGAACCAATTGATTCACTTTCAGCCTACTTTGGGTAACCTCGTCCTCGATAATTTATTGCAAAACGCCAAGCGTTACGGTGAATCCTGCGTTGAGGTGACGATTCGAATGGTAGCGGATTGCTGGAGCATCGATATTGAGGACGATGGTCCGGGCATACCTGAAGCGATGCGAGAAGAAGTATTTATGCCATTTTCACGTTTAGATAAAAGCCGCAACGCCGACGTGAAAGGCTTTGGTTTAGGGCTTGCTATCGCTACCAGTGCAGCGCGGCAACTGGGTTGGGAGCTTTCCGTCGGCGAGAGTCACTTAGGCGGCGCACGTTTTACGGTGCTTATTCCTGCCAACGATTAGAGTAGGCACTGCGGTAGTCTGGTTCAGCGATACCTTCATACAAATCTTCACAAGCTTGCAGCGGACCTACGACGGTTCGGTAGGGTAGGACACCTGCCCAAACAGGAATGTCCATGTCTTCCGCATCGTCGTTGACGCCAAAATTGCTGATTTTCACTGATGCTTCCGTGAGCGGGATACGCAGTAGCATGGTGGCTTTGAGTTCTTTTTCATTACTCAAACGGACTTGTTTTGTTCTCCCTGGAGCGATCTGTTCGATAAAGTGATTCAGCAACCTGTCTTTCTCTTGGTTATTCTCCACCATCTCAAATTGGCCAAAGACCACTGTACTGCGATAATGCGCACTGTGGTGAAACGCACTTCGAGCCAATACCCAACCATCAAACAAAGTAAAGGTTAAGCACGTTTGCACTCCTTGTTTGAGTGAGCGTAACAGTCGACTGTTGTTGGCACCATGGATATACACGTAATCATCCACACGCCATGCCAGCATAGGGATGATCACAGGGCCTGACTCGTTGGTTATCGCAATATGAGCGATTAGGCTTTCATCTATGATGGCGTGCAGTTTGCTAACATCATAGACTGCTTTATGTGCGCCTTTCTTAATTTCTGTTCTATTGGTGTTGGATAGCATTTTCTCTCCTTGTTTACTCACGATTACGAGCGCTTGATCCTCATTCTTTAATTGCAATGTAACGCTTAACTGGTAGCTTAAAGAGAGCCAGTTTTATTTAATGGATGGATCCAGTTTGTCTTTGATTGATATCGGTGACCTACATTTAAAAGAAAGTGATGGAACGCGTCAGCAAGCGTTGTTTTTTGCTATTCGCAAGAAAATTGTTCAAGGATTGTGGGTGAAGAATGGGAAGTTGCCTTCTACGCGGAAGCTTTCACAGGCGCTTAATCTAAGTAGGAATACCGTGATTTCTGCCTACGAACAGTTAGTGGCGGAAGGGTACTTGAACAGCCAAAAAGGTTCTGGCTTTTATGTTGCCGTAGAACTGCCGGAGCAGTACTTGCCTGAACCTAATTCAGTTCAGAGAGACTCATCACCGAAAACTCACTTTGATATCAACCTTGCATTTGCACCGGGTGTGCCGGATTTGGACGCATTTCCGATGGCGCAGTGGCAAAAGTTACTCAATCGCCACATGTCCCGCCCCTGCTTGTTGGGGAATCAAGATATTCAGGGTAGTTGGGCATTGCGCTGTGCTTTAGCTGACTACCTCGCATCAAGTCGTTCAGTGAATTGTTCCCCAGAGCGCATTATTATTACCTCTGGGGCGCAGCAAGCGTTGTCAATTGCGACGATGGTAGTGCTCAAACAAGGTGATAAGGTTCTGATGGAGCAACCAGGTTACGCGCAAATGCGGAAGTTGATTCAGTTCCAAAACTATCAATTTGAGCCTTTGTTCGTAAGAGAGAAATTAGGTTTTGATGTGGAAGCGGTGACCTCAAGCGATGCCGATGCGCTGTATATCACACCAAGTAATCAATATCCGATGGGGACCACACTCAATACCGAGCAAAGAGGAAAGATCATCAACTGGGCGGTCGAGCAATCAAGTTGGATCATCGAGGACGATTATGACAGCGAATTTCAGTTTGCTCATCGTCCCTACACCAGCTTACAGGGGCTAGCAGCTCAAATGGGTCGAGATGATCGTGTGTTGTATGTGGGTTCCTTCAGTAAAGTAATGTTTAACGGATTGCGGCTTGGCTACCTTGTGGTTCCTGAACGTTTAGTAGAGCAATGTTTGGTGGTTAAAGATGCGTTAAGTGGTGATTCACCGACGCACACTCAAGAAGCGTTGGCGGATTTTATTACCGAGGGTGGGTTGTTGCGCCATATCCGAAAAATGCGCCGACTATATAAAACCAAGCATGAACAGATGCATTTATCCATTCAACAGCATTTTGGCGACAGTGTTTGCGTCGTTAGCCAAGCGGCGGGACTTCATATTACGTTGAAATGGCAAAACGGTATGGATGAGCTGCGTTTTACAAAACTGGCAGAACATGAAGGGATCATCTTGCGACCTTTGAGCTATTATGAACATCCAGGTTTCCAAGCACGTCACTGGCATGGTGCCGTGCTTGGTTATGGCAATATCGCGTTAGAGAATATAGACGCTGGTATCCAACGTTTAGCCCTAATTTTTCGACATGGGAAGCAGTGACTATTCAACTGCGCGTGTTTGTCGTTTATGTCGCCACTGTTTCCAAGGCAGTAAAAGTAGAGTGAAAATGCCAAGTGCATAAAACATTGACCAGCCTAAACATATAAAAACACCGGTACAAAGCAGTAGAGAAAGTCCCGCAAGCGCTTTACCAAACCCACGGAGCAATTTATAAGCGGCTAACATCGCCAACATGTAAACCAAAACGAATACACTATTTGCTAGTTTTAGGAAAAACTCCAGATCGAGCTGCGATAGCGTTCCTATCACGCAAGATATTAGCAGTACGCCGCCAACTAATAAGGTGGCTGAGAAAGGGACACCACGACGCGAAATCTTGGCTAGTGGGCTGTAAGGACGATGTTCCCGAGCTTGAGCCCAGACCATTCGCGCTAGGCTCTGTGTGTATAAGTTAACGCTCGCGAAACAAGCGGAGAATCCGATCAAACTGATTATCCATTTGGCCCCATCGCCAAGTAGTTGAGCACTCAACCATGGAATCGATGCATTATCGAATTGAGCATTACCATATGCACCAAACTTTAAAATAACAACAGAGCAAGCCCAGTACGTAGCTCCCGCTACAAAACAACCGACAATAATGGCGATAGGGAAGTCTCTTTGAGGGTTTTTGAATTCTTCCCCCATATGAGCAAAAGCCTCTATGCCAACAAAACACCAGAACATCACGCCAAGCGCTGCGGTAATAGGCCAAATTGACTCTTGTGTGATAGCTGGCATCACGAGATCGGCGCTGTTAACGTCACCTTTCCATAAAAATGTGCCAACGAGCGCAAAGACACTCAAAGCAATAAGAGTTTGTAAATGACCTGATGACTTAGTGCCCATCAAGTTGACGAACACAAGAAGTAATACCGTTAGAATTTGTGCAAACAGATTATTGCTAATAGGCTCTGGCAATATTTGCTGTAGAAAGCCTGCGGCGAGTGCAATCGCGGCCGGAACCCCTACCGGAATGACACTAACAAATAGCCAAGCTACACTACTTTCCAGCTTGGCGTTAAATGCTTTACGCACAAAAAATGCGGTTCCGCCCGCGTTGGGATATCGCTTGCCTAGCTGGGCAAAAGTCAGCGCAATAGGACAAATGGCGATGAATAATAAAATCCAGGCCCATAGTGAAAAATGACCCGCTATGCCTGCTGCAATGGCTGGTATCATAAAAAGCCCCGTTCCCATTAATGTTGTGGATAGTTGGGCGATACCGGATGTGAGTGAAATGTCTTTTTTGAGCTGTTCCATGCTAATTGATTCATCCAATGTTGTAGGGCTTATGACGAAAACGCTTGTGGCTTCTAATTATCTCATTTATTGGAGTTTAATGAGCCCGCTAGTGCGCTGAGTGCATAAGAAGCGTATTTGATTTCAATGCGTTATCGCTCTTTTATTTGAATGGATAACGGTGCTCATCTCATGCTTACCAAATAGCATATCCAAAATCTTAATAACAAAATGATTTACTGAACCGTCAATATGACGGTTGTTTTAAATATTTCCAACAAAATGTTGGTTTCTTATGCAGTTAGAATCGGTATAGAATGAGAAAAATAAGGAAAGCTTGGTAAGTATATGGACAAGTTTGATCACAAGATTGTGGATCTTCTCCGACACAACGCTCGGCTGTCGGTGACTGAAATTGCGGATAAAGTGAACCTTTCTCGCTCTGCGGTGACGGCTCGTATTCGTAAGCTAGAACATGACAAAGTGATTCTCGGGTATCACGCTGAAATTGCCTCTTCAGGCGGGGACTCGATTTGTGCTTATTTTGCTCTAAAGTTCGATAAATCTACATCCACGTATTATTGCGAATCATATGCCGACGAACTATACAAAATCGATGGCGTAAAATGGTGCCATGCAATCAGTGGTGAAACGGATATGATGGTTTTTGTCGAAGTACCTACGATGACTCGTTTGAACGAAATCAGAGATCAAATTCAACGTTACCCAGAGCTAAGGCACCTCATGACTCATACCGTTTTAGCTGAGTTCTTTAATACGACTGGCAACCAGTTTGTGAAATAAGCATCATGGGTGTCATTATTTATTAAACCTTCTTGAGCCGGTATGTTAAACAACATCAATTTAAATCTACTTAGGTCCTTGCATGTACTTTTAGAAGAGTGTCATGTCAGCCGAACTGCAGAACGTTTGCACATTACTCAGTCTGCGGTTAGCCGACAGCTTGCACAATTGCGCGATCTGTGTGGTGACCCACTGCTTATTCGTCAAGGTAATCAGCTGATACCAACCCCGCGAGCAATAGCATTAAAATCAAAGCTTGATGCGTTACTGGCTGAGTTTGACCATTTACTCGATGACAAACCTTTTGAGCCGCAACTGTGGCAAGGCGAGCTGGTTATTGCCTCAAGTGATTACGTGGCACAATACGTTTTGCCCGATATTGCATCTCACTTAGGTGAACAAGCACCACAATTGGATTTGGCGTATCGACTGTGGCAGCTAGATTTTATCGATAAGCTTCACGAGTTAGGAATCCACCTTGCTTCTTCTATGTATCCCACTCAGCCTGAAGGTGTATCTAGCATCAATATTGGTTCTGATAAGTCAGTTTGTTTGATGAAGGCGTCTCACCCTTTAGCTGGTAAGGCTTCGATTTCTATAGAGGACCTCATCAGTCATTCGCATATTCAAGTGACGGGTGGGGGAGACAAAGACTCAAGTACCGATATGGCACTAAAAGACAGGGGGTTGATGCGTCATGTTACCTTTAAAGTGCCTTTTTTCTCTGCGGCGGTAAATCGTTTGGTCTCAAGTGAGCACTTAATGGTAGTTCCGGAGCACATTGCAAATAATTTGGCCAAGCACTGGCCTTTGGTTCATAAAGCGCTTCCTTTTGAGACACCTACCCATGAATATTGGCTGATGTGGCATCCTAAATACGACAATGATCCAGCTCATCAGTGGGTGCGAGAGCAAATCCACGCGGTGATGAAAATATCGGAATACTCCATCCATTAAGTTATGATTTTAAATCATGACTTTTATGCGAAACTTTGATTTCAAATTATAGCTCTTCAATTGATAGATTGAGTTCAAATGGAGAGAGGTTATTTATGACACTAACAGTTTGGTTATCACTTTTTACCGTGTGTTTACTCGGCGCTATGTCACCTGGGCCTAGCCTAGCAATTGTGGCAAAACATGCTTTGGCTGGTGGACGCATCAATGGTTTGGCAACGGCTTGGGCACACGCTTTTGGAATTGGCGTTTATGCCTTTATCACGCTGATTGGCCTCGCTGTTGTTTTGCAGCAAAGCCCGATGTTGTTCAAGACGATCAGCCTTGCAGGCGCGGCATATCTTGCATATTTAGGGTTCAATGCGCTGCGTTCGAAAGGCGGTGTGGCGGCGAAGTTGGAGTCAGGCGAGGAAACAACGGTAAGCCAGTCTGCTCGAGAAGGTTTTTTTATCTCGATTTTAAGTCCTAAAATTGCTTTGTTTTTTATTGCATTATTCAGTCAGTTTGTAGCGCTAGGTAATGATTTGAGCAATCAAATGATCATTGTTGCTACACCATTTGTTGTGGACGGGCTTTGGTATACCTTTATCACCCTAGTGTTATCAAGCTCTAAAGTGGTGGACAGAATTCGTTCTAAAGCAGTGTTAATTGATCGTTTGTCAGGGATTGTTCTCATGCTATTGGCACTTCGAGTGGTCGTAACCGTATAAATTTGCAAAGACAACAAAATATTAAAGGCAGCCTAGGTGTCTGCCTTTTTTGTAAAAAGCACCCTGCCATTGTAAAGACAGGGTGAAAGCAAGAAGTTTCTCAGGAGCTGTCGGGGGAGAGAAACTTATATAAATTCTATTTACTTATCGGCGAACCTCTTCGAACTCACCTTCAATAGCATCGGCTTTACCAGTATTGAATTCATACTCTTCATGCATTTCTTTCTGCATTTTCTTCACGCGCTTCTCAATACGTTTGCCTGTAATTAATGCTGCGATGGTCAACGGAATCGCAATGATCAAGCTAAAGACTAATGTAAAAAAGCCCGTAATCAGTGCCAGTGCGGTAACAATAATCCGATTCATAATCATGACCTCTCTGTAATTTATGTGTTCAGATTAATGCTGTGAACATGAACAAAACATGAATGATAGTCTTCACTTTGTCCGGAGAGTGTCAAATGAGCGAAATGAAAAAACGCCTGAGGGTGATCAGGCGTATAAACGGGGAAAAATATTAGTAATGCGCTTCGCGCTTATTATTTAGAACAAATATGAGATATTGTCCGTTACGCTATGTGGTTAACGTTGTGGAGCAAAGTTCACCTATCGAGGGAATGTTTGGTAACGAACACCCATCATTTGTTCCATACAGTGCACAACCTGGCAGCTGTAACCGAATTCGTTGTCGTACCAGATGTAAAGTACGCAACGTTTGTCTTGTGCGATAGTCGCTTGACCATCCACGACGCCTGCATGGCGAGAACCAACTAAGTCAGTTGATACAATTTCTGTTGAATCGGTGTAGTCAATCTGTGCCGAAAGCTCAGAGTTCAACGCCATTTCACGCAAGTAATCGTTCAGTGAATCACGGTCTACGTCTTCACCTAAGTTTAGGTTAGCGACTGCCATCGAAACGTTTGGTGTCGGTACGCGAATTGCGTTACCTGTTAGCTTACCAGCTAGCTCTGGCAGTGCTTTTGCTACTGCTTTAGCTGCGCCAGTTGAAGTTAGAACCATGTTCAGAGAAGCACTACGTCCACGGCGGTCACCAGAGTGGAAATTGTCGATCAAGTTTTGGTCGTTTGTGTATGAGTGCACGGTTTCGATGTGACCAGAAAGGACACCATATTTATCATTCAGCGCTTTAAGAACCGGCGTGATTGCGTTTGTGGTACAGCTCGCTGCAGAGATGATGGTGTCATCTTCTTGAATAACTGATTCATTTACACCGAATACAACGTTTTTGATGTCACCTTTACCTGGTGCCGTTAGCAGCACTTTCTCTGCACCTTGACACGCTAAGTGTTGGCTTAGACCTTCAGAATCACGCCAAACACCTGTGTTATCAACAACAAGCGCGTTGTTAATACCGTAAGCAGAGTAGTCCACTTCGCTTGGATTGTTTGCGTAGATGATTTGGATGTAGTTACCGTTAACGATCAGAGCTTTACGTTCCTCATCGATCACGATGCTACCGTTGAACTGACCGTGGACTGAGTCACGACGCAGTAAGCTAGCACGCTTCTCTAAATCGCCTTTTTTACCGCCACGAACCACAATCGCTCGTAGTCGTAGTGGGTAACCTGGGCCACTTTTCTCGATCAGAAGGCGAGTTAGTAGTCGACCAATGCGACCAAAACCATAAAGAACTACATCACGCGCTTTCAATGAAGAGTCTGCATCGCGTGCGCCATCGAGTGCAGTGATAAGGAAATCATTTAAAGATGCAGTATCGTCATGCTCATTCCAGTACTTAGTTGCCAATTGGCCAACATCGACACGACACGAAGAAATGCTCATTTCACATAGCGCTTGAATGATAGGCATTGTGTGCTCAAGTGAGAGTGGGCTGCCTGTATAACGTCTTGCAACGCGATGAGTTTTGAGAATGTCTATAGTAGTAGCATTGATAAGCGTTTTACCAAACAGAACCACTTCGATTCCTTTTTGACGATATAGCTTACCAATTAGAGGGGAAATAGATTCAGCAATCGTTTGGCTAGTTTGCCAGTCTTGGAGATATTTCTCTGGACTCATTGTTGTATTAGACCTTTCACGTTTTGGGGGCTAACCATACTCTCTGCTGTTGCCTCTTCGGCAGCGTGCAAGAGTGTGGTGGGTTATGTAATCGGGTTGTAATAGTTATGTGTGCGGATTCTAAGGTCGGAGCCCTTATTCTGCTAGGAAAATTAAATCCAGTGTAAAACACTAGTTAAGGTCGTGTTAGTGGTGAATTAATGTGACTAAAGCGGTGGTTTTCACGTATTGACATTTAAAAAGTCATCCACTTTTTTCGCGATGATAATGTGTGTTTTCAAATTAGTTTTGTTGTCACTGTGAATTCGTTTGCATTTTTGTGTGATTTGTCTCGATAAGGCAACGAAATAGGTGAACATATGGTTTGGAATTTTATGAAAAGTGATGTGCATCTTAGGTATGAGTGAAACTTCACTGTTTGTACTCAGCTTGAAGATCAAAAAGTATGATTCGAGTCACAATTACCATTTCATTGACCGATGGCGAAATAAGCGGAATGACCATGGTTTTGGTAGGTGAATGTTGTTTTAAAGTAACCATGTCGTATATGCCTTTCAATGCTAGAAACTAGTCTAGTATTAAATAATCGGATGAGATCAACCATTGGGCTGATGGATGTTGAGATTATCAATAAAAACACGCTTAGCACTCCTCGCACTATTACCCACGGTGGTGATAGTGGTTTTTGCAGTTCAGCAGTTTTCTGACAATGCGTTGCGCGTAAGCCGTCTCAATCAAACGGTAATCAATATCCAAGGTTTCCAGTTGATATCCCAAGCCTCTCACTTTATATACTCCATAGAGAAAGCACGCCGCCAGCCTACGCTTCAAGCATCAGCCGCACTTAATATAGAAGAACAAGACGGTGTTATTTCTTCCATGCATCAAAAATTCGTCAGTAACCCCAATACCGCGGAATATGCTGATGAGCTGAAAGAGGCCATGCTAGGGGTATTATCCGGTAGGTTGGACGAGATGGATGACCTTGGCGATTGGGCATTTCAACTGCTTCAAAATATGTCGCGCTCTTTGCTACAAAATCATCAGTGGTATGGCAGTGAGGACGGTATTCGAATGCAGAATTTTATTGCTTACCTTGCTCAGCTGTCTTTTTGGACACAGAAAGAAGCCTGGTTGACGCATCGCCTAGTTCAAGATCCTAAGAGTCGGTTGAGTCAGAGTCTGTTTTTTCAGGCTATTGATCGACAGCAGCAAAATTTGGATGCGTTTTTAAATTTAGGAGGGTCATACGATCAAGTTGATAAACTGCTAGGCTTGTTTACGTCGCCCAGATATCAGAGAAATTTGGCATCTCGTGGGCGATTAATGTCAGGGGACATGTCACGTAGTGACTATGAAGCGTATTTGAGAGAACTCGATTTCCGTGTGCAACGCTTGCAAGTACTCATTGATGGGTTCACGAAACAAACAGAGCAATCGCTCCTAACACAAGTTCATGAACAAAAGACCAATATTGCGATGATTACCTCTGGCGTTATTTTGGTTATCGTCATGCTTTGCTGGCTTGGCTTTGGCACTTGGTTTCGGGTTAATAGCAAACTAGATGCGATTATTCATACCTTAACGGCGCTGATCAACGATGAAGAGAAACAGACGAAAGTCAAAGTCGATGGCAGTGATGAACTGACGATTTTCGCTCAGCAAGTGAATCGAGTGGTTGAAGAAAAGCAGAGACAAACAGACGAAATACTCCATGCTAAAGAGTCAGCAGTATCTGCTAATCGCGCTAAATCAGTATTTCTTGCCAACATGTCGCATGAAATACGCACCCCCCTAAACGGTATTATGGGCATGACGGAGATACTCTCTCAAAGCGAATTATCTTCCCATCAACAAGAAGTCGTTGATGACATTGACTCTTCATCCCAAACTTTACTTACCTTGCTTAACGATATTTTGGATCTTTCTAAAATCGAATCTGGTCGACTGGAGTTGTCGTTAGTCGAGGCCGATATCCGAGAGGTGGTGTACCAGTCGATGGTTTTATTTCAATCCAAAGCCACATCTAAACAGCTAGAGCTGGGGATTAACTTAGCTGAAAACATTCCAACTCGAGTGATGGTTGATGATCATCGCATCAAGCAGGTCATCACGAATCTGGTATCGAATGCGGTCAAGTTTACCGAAAGCGGGCATATACGTGTTGATGTCAGTTATGACGAGTCACCTGAGAAAGAGCGCGGAGTACTGATGTTTAAAGTCGAAGATACCGGGATAGGTATTGAACAAGATAAGTTAACGACGATTTTTGAACCCTTTACTCAGGAAGATGAAGGGGTGTCGAGGCAGTTCGGTGGAACGGGACTGGGATTGGCAATTTGTCGTCAACTGGTATCCATGATGGGAGGGCAGCTTATAGCGACATCCACAAAAGGAGTGGGCACATGCTTTGAATTCTCTATTGAGGTTGACGTTATTCCGGTGTTTGGCTGGCGTTCGGACGTGATAAATAAAGGGCTCTTGATCTGCACAAATTACGATTACGCTGATCAACTTTTGAAAGAGTGTCGATTAGCAAAAATCAATCTCTTTGGTGCGAATAATGTTAATGAAGTAAAAGCAATAAACGATGACTTTGATGTCATATTTCTGTGCCATAGTGACGACTCCAATACGGATGAAGCCTTAGATGAATTGTCACTCAAATATGATCTTCGTCGTGTGATTATTTGTCAGCATCATCTATCCACTCCCTACGACAATGCAGAAAGAGTACATGCTGTACTCACATTGCCTTTTCTTGGCAATCGATTTAAGCATGTCATTGACGACTTAGCGAAGGTAGAAAAAACCATTTCAAGTGACACTGTCACTAATGGTCTTCCAAAGTCTGAATATCGAACATCGCGCTCTCACAGGAGGATCTTAATCGCGGAGGATAACTTGATGAATCAGAAAATCGCGAGTTTCTTTCTGGATAAAGCAGGGTATGACTATTTGATAACAAGCAATGGACAAGAAGCGTTGGAAGCCATCACAAAGGGAGAAGAATTCGATGCAATTTTAATGGATTGTATGATGCCGGTGATGGATGGACTGACCGCGACGAAAGAAATTCGTCGTTGGGAAAAGAAAGCCGGGCGTGAGAAAACGACCATTATTGCGCTCACCGCGAGTGTTTTGGAAGAAGACATTCACAACTGTTTTGCTGCAGGTATGGATGCTTATTTACCTAAGCCTTATAAATCGAATCAGCTATTTGAGCTCTTCAATGAATTAAAACTCGCCTAAATCGATAACATTTCAAGACGATAAAGCCCCAATCAAAGGGGCTTTATTTTAACCATGCATTGTTATGCGTTTGCTTGAGCGCCAGCGAGTTTACGTATGGTTTGTCGGTAGGTTAGGTAAGCGGAAATGCCCGCCAGAATGTTGCCCATACAAGCGCCTAAAAGTAGACCTCGGATTCCCCCCATTTGAGCGCCAACCCATAAGCAAGGAAGGAAAAAGACAAACAAGCGTAGCGCTGAAATGGTGAGCGCGGTGTAAGACTTACCTAATGCATTGCAAAGAGAGACCATCAACATACATACACCTAGTGAACCTAAGCTGATAGGAACAATCAGCAAATGCATTTCTAATACTTGCTCTACTTGAACATCACTGGTCATCAGTAGTGCAAGTGGGTTTGCGACGGCAAACGTAATGGCTGCGATCAAAAGTTGAAAGCCCAGAATGAATTTTACGGCAATACTGACTAGCGATTGGATATCTTGGTAGTTCTTTGCGCCAAGTAAGCGCCCGACCATTGGGGGCATAGACATTGTCAGCGCTAACACCGAAACGATAGCAAAGAATTCGTAGCGTGAACCGAGCGCCCAAGCGGCGACTGCTGCGGTCCCGAAGCTTGCCAACAACTTTGTTGCCAACATGGACGACAACGGAGGCAGCAGTTGGCTGATCATCGCAGGTCCCATGATGTTACCGATAGACGCAACACTTTTAGCTACGTTGAGGTCTTGCCACTGCGTTGTTGCCCAGTGATTCTTCTTTACGCGAGGCGCGACGACTAAAATACCAAACCCAAAAGCAACGATGGTTGCTATTGCGGCTCCGTTAATACCCAAGTCAAACGTGAAAATAAATAGTGGATCGAGCACAAGGTTCACACCGCTGGTCACCATCATCATTGTGCCAGGCAACATGGTGTTGCCGTTAGCTCGGCAAATACTGTAGTAAAAATATAAAACCGCTCCAGTCCATGAACTTAGCAGCCACCAAGGCCAGTAGCTGTCGATAATCGGCATCACAGATTCTGGAGCACTTAATAAAGATAAAATGGGGTAGCGCAAAAGCCAAATTAGCCCTCCAAAAACGGCTACACCGATTGAGCCAATCATCAAAACTAAGCCACCGAGCTGTTTGGCATAACGACTTTCATTCGCACCAAGCGCTTTAGAAATGACAGCGGTCGTGGCGATACCTAAACCGACTTGAATGCCGATAATGACCATTTGCAACGGAAGAGTAAAACCTTGAGCGGCCAAAGGTAAAACGCCGAGCTGACCGATAAATGCACTATCTACAAGCTGAAAGCTCATTAAAGATAGAACGCCAAATAGCATTGGCCAAGTCATCGTAAATAATTGTTTTGCAAGTGTTGGTTGCGTACTTGTCGTAGTTGAGGACATAGAAAGCTGAATGCGTTAGGAATAAGAGTTGGATTGATTGTACACGGCGCTTAGTTTAGAGACAAAAATAAACCCCGAGTAAGGTAGCCTTACTCGGGGTTGGAAAATCTAGCTTAAGCGTTTATTTTTTGCCGCTAGTTTGCTTGTCTTCTTCAGTCAGTTCGCGAATACGACGGCTGATGTCACGACGTGCTTTAGAGATTTCTGCACTTTTGATGATGTGGTCATCAACACGATCTTCGTAGTCTGCTTTCATATTTTTGATGATTGCGACGATTTCATCGTGAGTCATTTCTGGTTTGATGTAATCTAGAAGGTTTTCTAGAAGGTCAACACGTTTGCGGTTATCACGAACTTTCTTTTCGTTATCAAGCAGCTCACGTTTTAGTTTGTTTTTACGACGAGCTTGGTTAACGATTTCAAATACGCTACTCATAGTTCTCTTTCCTAATTTTATGAATATCTCCCTCGATTAAAGCACAACATCCAGTGGCATAACAGTCTTTAGATCAATCACAATGCAGAGTTGAACATTTCTCAACCAATTGCGATGTGTCTACATAATCACGCTTCTTTAATCGAGTTTTGGGCAACATCGTAGAATCCATCGATGCATTGTCATAACGTGGCCTTCACTATATTATCAACACCATTGAATGCAAAATGATGAACTTGATATGGACTCTGGGAACACTGCGGAGCAAGTAAGTAGTCAAGATAATGAGCAAGCCACTCGCTCTGTGGCTGAAAAGTTAAAAACAGCGTATATCAACGCTCGCGAGCAACTCGAAATCATCGAAGTTGAGCTGAATCGTTCAAAAATAATGATGGTTGATCAAGATGGCAATTTGACGAAAGTGCCAATTCTCTCGGAGCATTGATACCTGACCCGATTCGCAAAGGGTGCCAGGTCTTGCGCTATGCTTTAGCCTGACACCGACACCTGAATCGTTAACGCTTCTTGCATCTCTTTGCCAATGTATGATGCATGATTTCGAAGCGATTTAGGTACCAAGTCAAATGCAAAAATAATAAGGAAATGCATTATGAAAGTTGAGCTAACGGCAATTGAAGCACGAGTCATTGGTTGCTTGATCGAAAAAGAAGTCACCACCCCAGATCTTTACCCCCTCAGCCTAAACGCTTTAACCAACGCGTGTAATCAAAAAAGCAACCGTGATCCCGTAATGTCGCTCTCTGAGTCAGACGTTCTCGATGCCGTTGATGCTCTAATTGAGCGTAGGCTCGTCAGTGACGAAAGTGCGTTTAACAGCCGTGTTAGCAAGTATCAGCACCGTTTCTGTAATACGGAGTTTGGTGATTTAAAACTGACAGAACAAGAGAAGGGAATCGTGTGCTGTATGCTTTTGCGTGGTGCTCAAACGCCTGGGGAAATTCGCACTCGTACCAATCGTCTCGCGACATTTCATGATGTAAAAGAAGTTGAAACGGTTCTGGAGCACTTAGCAAGCGAAGATAAAGGGCCATTAGTGGTCAAGTTACCGCGTGAAGCCGGAAAGCGAGAGTCACGCTATATGCATTTGTTCTGTGGCGACGTTGACGTCTCTGAGCTAGCAGTGCCAGTGTCAGCGGCTGGCTCTAATTCTGATCGAGTCAGCCAGTTAGAGCTCGAAGTTGCTCAGCTTAAAGAAGAGCTCGATGAACTCAAAGCTAAGGTCGAGTCACTACTTTCATGATTGAAAATACAGCGCAGCGTTGGAGTGTCTATTTGATACGAAATAACCGCAATGCGCTGTATTGCGGTGTCACAAACAATGTTGAGCGAAGATTCAATCAGCACCAAACGGGCAAAGGAGCGAAAGCTTTAAAAGGAAAAGGTCCCTTGGTATTGGAGTGGTCTTCGGATTTTGATTCAAAGACGCTTGCCATGCGGGCTGAGTATTATATTAAGCAACTAACAAAAGCTAAGAAAGAGCTGCTCGTTATGTCAAAAGCAAGTATTGTCGTTGATGAAAATCAGCAGATGATGTTAGAAATGGCTTTATCGAAATAAGCGTTCGCGACATGCCGAATAACAAAGAAACCGTCCACAGAGGCGGTTTCTTTTTAGTTTTGGAGTACCATGTAAGAACAAACTGACGCATAATGGGTTGGTGTTCTGTTTAAGCACTCAGAGTATGAAAAGGAGAAATGATATTTTGTGACCTTGCAATTAGGTACACAATAAACGTTTATTCGTTCCAACTCAGACTAAGAACCAATTTATTATTGAAACAGGCACTCAGAGGAAGGTAGATTACAAGAGTAAAGGATGACTCGGCTAGGTAACGAATAGAGCTGAATTAGGCTCATAAAAAGCTAAAAGAGCAGTAGATGAAAAAAGCGTTAGTATTCTCCCTGATGTCAATGGCCACTGTCGCGCCGATAGCGCAAGCCACTCAAGTCCTCAATGGGTATTGGGCATATCAAGAATTTTTAGACCAGTTTCCAGAACAGAAGCAGTTAACGAATGCGTTGGCTGACGCCGTGCGAGAGACTCCTGTTCCGGTTGAAAGAGACAAAAAACGTCCGTTAAAAATTTCTGTGGTTTATCCAGGTCAACAGATTTCGGATTATTGGATTCGAAATATCGACGCATTTGAACAGCGTTTAGATAAACTCGATATCGACTATCAACTTAATCAAGTATTTACCCGTCCCAACGCAGATATTAAGCAACAAAGTTTGTCTTTAATGGAAGCGCTGAAGAGCAACTCCGATTATCTGATTTTCACTCTCGATACCACTAGGCATCGTAAGTTTGTTGAACACGTCTTAGACTCAAAGAAAACCAAGTTGATCTTACAAAATATCACTACACCGGTAAGAGATTGGGAGGATCACCAACCGTTCCTTTATGTTGGTTTTGATCATGCTGAAGGCAGCCGTGAGCTTGCCGTGGAGTTTGGTAAGCGTTTTCCAAAACAGAGCCATTATAGTGTGCTCTACTTTTCAGAAGGATATATCAGCGACATCAGAGGTAATACCTTTATCAATCAAGTCAACCGTGATAACAACTTTGAACTACAATCTGCTTACTATACCAAAGCGACAAAGCAGTCTGGGTATGAAGCAGCAAAAGCGAGTTTGGAAAAATACCCTGACGTCGATTTTATTTATGCTTGTTCTACAGATGTGGCGCTAGGGGCTGTTGATGCGCTGAAAGAATTAGGGCGTGAAGATGTCATGATCAACGGCTGGGGTGGCGGCTCTGCAGAATTAGAAGCGCTTTCGAAAGGGGAGTTAGACGTTACTGTTATGCGTATGAACGATGATACTGGCATTGCAATGGCAGAAGCGATTAAGTGGGATCTTGAAGGGAAACCCGTTCCAACCGTTTATTCTGGTGATTTTGAAGTCGTCACGAAATCTGATTCTCCAGAAAGAATTGAAGCATTAAGAAAACGCGCATTTAGATACTCAGACAATTGATGACAACTACATCAAAAACAAGAAAGCGTCGCTCATTGTCGACGCTTATTACGAAAATAATCATTCTCGTACTTGCTCCGATCATTTTAGGCATCTTCGTTCAGAGTTATTACTTCTCGAAGCAAATTATTTGGCAAGAAGTGGATAGAACTAAGCAACAGACGTCAGCGCTGATTCTTAATATTTTTGATAGCCATTTTGCTGCGATTCAGATTCATCACAACAGTAACTCGAAGAGTGATGTTGTTTTAGATTTTTATACAGAACGGGATGAAGAAGCTCTCAATTACTTTTTCATGAGTATTGACCAGAGTGATCCTTCTCATACGCCAGAATTTCGCTTTCTCACCGATCATCAAGGCATTATTTGGGACGATGGGAATGCGCATTTCTATGGCATCAATAACTTGATTCTCAATGGCCTCGCGAGCCAAGTGACTTTTAGCAACAATTGGTATTACCTTCCTTCACATACCCCAATGGGAACTCGCCACCTGTTACTGCGTCGTGTACCGGTTTTACAACCTAAAACCGGTGAAGTGATGGGGTATTCTTACAATGTTGTTGTTCTAGATAACAACTTCGGGTTGATGGAAAGACTAAAAAACGAAGGGAACGTTGATAATGTTGTTTTGGTGGCCAACGATACGCCACTAGCCAGCTCACTAGTCGGAGATGAAGCGTACAAGATATTTGATGTTCTGAAGCGGCGAGAGTCTCAGCAAAAGCTTGACCAGTTGTTGATCATTAAAACCCCTATCGAAGTCAATGCTGCCACGACGGATTTGTGTTTGCTAACCGTGCAAGACAATCAGAGTGTTGTGACACTGCAAATCCAGCACCTTTTGGCGATGTTGGCTTCAGTTATCGGGATGGTGATGATTGCGTTGATGACCAAAGAGTGGATTGAGAATCGAGTCGTCGAAGAGCTTGGCTCGTTGATGGCATACACTCGTTCGGCTCGTGAAGAAAAAGGGTTCGAACGATTTGGCGGATCGGATATCGAGGAGTTCGATCATATTGGTTCGACACTAGAAAACACCTTTGAAGAGCTGGAAGCGCAAAAGCGTTCATTCCGCGATCTGTTTAACTTTGCGTTATCGCCGATTATGGTGTGGTCAGAGTCTGGCGTACTCATCCAAATCAATCCGGCAGCCCGCAAAGAATTGGTCATGGAAAACGACATTGAAACCATGCACCCAGTATTTAAAGGCTTCAAAGAAAAGTTGATGCCGCACCTGCGAATGGCAGCTCAAGGAGCCACGTTAACTGGCGTCAATGTACCAATTGGAGACAAGGTATATCGTTGGAACTTATCGCCGATTCGAGTGGATGGTGATATCAGCGGTATCATTGTTCAAGGTCAGGATATTACGACGCTTATTGAAGCGGAAAAACAAAGTAACTTGGCACGCAAAGAGGCAGAAAAATCCGCCCAAGCACGTGCCGATTTTCTGGCTAAAATGAGCCATGAAATCCGAACGCCAATCAATGGCATTCTGGGAGTTGCTCAGTTATTAAAAGACTCGGTCGAAACGGAAGAGCAGAATAACCAAATTGATGTACTCCGACATAGTGGTGAGCACTTACTTGCTGTTTTGAATGATATTTTGGATTTTTCGAAGATTGAGCAGGGTAAGTTTAATATTCAAAAGCACCCGTTTTCGTTCACTGACACGATTCGAACGTTAGAAAACATTTATCGTCCAATTTGCGAAAATAAAGGCGTTAACCTTGTCATTGAAAACAAGATTGATCCCAATGTTGAAATCTTTACTGACCAAGTTCGTCTGAACCAAATTTTATTCAACTTAGTCAGTAACTCAGTTAAGTTTACCCCCTCGGGCAGCGTACGCTTGCATGCTGAACTGGAGCAGTTCTACGGCGCCGAAAATAGTGTGTTGGTAGTGGAAATTACGGATACGGGCATCGGCATAGAACCTGATAAGCTCGACCAAATGTTCGAACCTTTCGTTCAAGAGGAAGCAACGACCACTCGAGAATACGGTGGCAGTGGCTTGGGACTGACCATTGTGAAAAGCCTCGTCGATATGCTGGAAGGTGACGTTCAAGTACGTAGTCAAAAAGGTTTAGGCACGACCTTTGTTATTACAATGCCAGTGAAAGATCGTGAGCGAGTGCTCACCCCTCTTGATTCAAGCTTGAGAGTTAAACCTGGTGAGTTATTCGCAGAGAGTCTAAAAGTACTGTTGGTAGAAGATAACCATACTAATGCCTTCATTCTCAAAGCATTTTGTAACAAGTACAAAATGCAGGTTGATTGGGCAAAAGATGGATTGGAAGCGATGGAGTTCTTAAAAGATCATACTTACGATTTGATTTTGATGGACAACCAACTGCCGCATCTTGGAGGAATTGAAACAACCAAAGAGATCCGACAGAAGCTGAAGTTAGGCACGCCAATTTATGCTTGTACTGCCGATACGGCGAAAGAAACCAGTGATGCGTTTATGGAGGCGGGCGCGAATTACGTATTGCTCAAACCGATTAAAGAAAATGCGCTGCATGAAGCCTTTGTTGACTTCAAGCAGCGATTCTTAATTGAACGAACGTGATGAACTCATTCGCTATGAGCCTTAATTGATAATTCAATCGCTCACTAAACCGAAAAGCACAACGCCATAACTTAGGGTTGTGCTTTTTTGTATCTCAATGCTTCACTTGTTGATAAGCCAGGAGTGCTGATATCACCTTTAGTGTCGTATATCACTACTATTACAACCCAAGTACTACGTTGCGTTACGCGAACTTGGTTCCCCAATGGCATATTCTATGTGATTTAAATCACAAAAACTTATTTACTTAGCGTGCTAACTATTTTATATTACTTAGCAAGCTAAGTAATTGAGTAGATCTTATGATTCAAGACATCAACAGTTTGCGCGACCTTTCTCTGGCTGAAAAGTTATCTCGTGTTGCCCGTTTGTGGAAAATGGTTGCAGATCGCGAGTTGGAGCCTTTAAACCTGACGTACCCGCGTTGGACTGCGTTATGGAAACTTTATCGAATGGGCGACAACGTTAGTCAGAAGCATTTGGCTGAAGCGCTTGAGATTGAGTTAGCATCGCTGATGCGCACATTAAAGCTATTAGAAGAGCAATCTCTGATCACTCGCCATTGCAGTGAGCATGACAAGCGAGCACGCATTGTTAGCCTTACAGAAGAAGGTAAAACTCTACTGAAGCAAATGGAGACCCGAATTCTTCAAGTACGGAGCAAGCTACTGACGGAAATCAATGACCAAGAGCTTCAAAAGCTTTCATTGATCCTCGATCAGATTGCTCACAATGCACTTGATTCACTTAGCGAATAAGTCAGAAACCCGAATTAAAAGAGAAGTAAACGCCTATGACTCCAGATCAAAAATTCGCACGTTGGATCAAGTATTCTTGCGTCGCGTTTGTCCTTGTCTTTGCCTATTTTCTAGTCGCAGATCTCGCCATGCCACTGACGCCTCAGGCAATGGCAACGCGAGTGGTAACTAAAGTAGCTCCCCGTGTGAGTGGACAGATTACGCATCTTTATGTTGCCAACAACCAAGAAATAAGCCAAGGCGATCTACTATTCCAGATTGATCCACAGCCTTATCAGCTCGCCGTAGAAAAGGCTCAACTTAACCTTGAGCGTGTGATTCAAAATAATGAACAGCTTGATGCCTCCATTGCAGCGGCAAAAGCGGACGTTGAAGCGAGCAAAATTGTCGCCGAGCAAAAAGTTCGCGAAGCCAAACGTCTTGATACATTGTTTCATCGCAATGGCACCTCGCAACAACAGCGTGATGACGCACAAAGTAGTGCAACGGCAGCCAGAGCAAACTTACTGGCCGCGCGCGCTCGTTTAAAAGAGTTGGAAGTAAACCGAGGCGATTTAGGTGCAACGAATGTAAATATCCGCGTGGCACAAAACCAGCTAAAACAAGCGGAACTTAATCTGTCTTACACTAAAGTAATTGCTGAACATGATGGCGTTGTCGCTAACTTGCAGCTGGAAACGGGTGCCTATGCGGCAGCTGGTACGCCTCTTGTGGCTTTAGTCTCGGATGACGTGGATATTATTGCCGACTTTCGTGAAAAGAGTCTGCGACACTTCAATCAGAACAGTCGGGCGTTAGTGGCCTTTGATAGCTTGCCAGGTGACGTATTTGAAGCTCGTATTACGAGTGTGGATGCAGGGGTAAGCTCAGGCCAGTTTGATGCGGATGGCCGTTTAGCGACACCGACAGACTCAAACCGCTGGGTGAGAGACGCGCAGCGTTTACGTTTACATTTAGCTATCGATGAACCTCAACAGCGCGCATTTCCGGCTGGGGCACGTGCGACTGTGCAACTGTTGCCAGAAAACTCGTTATCTGGCTGGTTAGCGAGATGTCAGATCCGATTTTTGAGTCTTCTTCATTACATTTATTAACGGGGAGGCGATATGAAGTTATGGGATCATCCCATGTCGGAAAACGACTTCCGTCAGTGTTTGCGCATTGCAACTGGCGCGACCATTGGCTTCACCTTATGTAAGGTCTTTGGCTGGAATTATGGCGTATTTTTTACCGTAACACCGATGTTGTTACTTGGAATGGTACCAGTCATGAGCCTGCATGCTGCACGACAGCTGATTTTTTCAGCGGTCGTATGCGGATTAGAGGTCGGTATTCTTGGTGGGCTATTTGGTGGACATCCTGGCATGATGACGATCATCGCCTTCGGGTTGTTTTTGTATAAGTTCGCCTGTATGTCAAAAGGGAGCTTATTCCTGTTTGGGGCAAATAGCGTGCTGAGCTTGAGCATCATGCTGCATTTTGCGAGTTATCCAACAACCGACTTAAATGATCTAATATTCAGCAACTTACAAGCGAACGTTATTTCAGTGATCGTGGCCTACGTCGTGACATTTTTGATCCCTGATGCAGAGCCTCGTCAGCCACCGGCAAAACCATCTCAGCCTAAACAGAGTCACCGCATGCGTCATGAAGCCCTTATGGGGGCGAGCATCGCTACAATGTCTTTCCTTGTATTCCAGCTATTTGACCTCAGTGATTCTATGTCCGCTCAGGCGACAACCTTGCTTTTATTGTTTCCTATGCATTGGAACGGTGCTTTAGGGTATGCGCGCAAAAGAGCAATGGGGACCTTGATGGGGGTAACCTTTGGTATTGCTGGGCAGCTCGTACTATACGATTGGTCGGATACCTTGCTGTTTATCGTCCCATTACTGTGGATTGGCGCGATGATGTTCAGCTATATGCATGTAAAAGAGTCTAGTGGGTCAGGAGCCGGATTTGGCGGATTAACCACATTAGGTATTTTATTTGGCCAATACCTTACTCCGGACGGCGATTTAATGTTCAGCGCTCTGTATCGCGTGAGTAGTATTTTGTTTGCTATTGTTGTCACTCTGCTCGTGACCTATGCGGTGCACAGAGTGCTCAACAGCTTTGAGGCGACGCGCTTTAGCCAACAGTAAGTTCAGACGTTACTGGTTAGAAAGGACTGCTCCAGTAACTCTGTTTTTAGCTCGTGACTCATCGCTATTGGGCTTTCAAACTTAATTCCTATTACCCAGCCTTTCACCAACTTCTTAATGTTGGCAATGACACACCGATTTTCTTCTCCGATATAGTGACTTAGAGAAGAGTCGATAGTGACACTTTCACCAACGTTGAATTCAGGCTCTATAAAGGTTGAGATACCAATACCTGCCAGTGAGAAGTCGATAAGGCTACCGTCGTAAACATTCCCCGCGTGAACAATCTTACAGTCCATTTGCAGCTTATATCGTTCGTGTTCCCGGACTGGTTTGGTTGCAAATGTTCCTGGAATTCGAATAAATAAAAGGGGCGAAGGACGAACCGCAGTTGTTAGAACACTGGATTTAAATGCAATGACATGGCCTAACTCCGTATCTGATACACCACGCACGATGACATCGGCGTTTGGGAGTTTTCTCATCACTTGCTCTTCAAGCAAACGCATCGGTATATCAAGAATCAAATACGCGTTCTCTTTCATCCCAAGATAGGTGGTGGAATACGTATACTGGTCCTTAGGCCCAAACTCGAAATTAGTCGAAAGTTTCATTCCCGGTTTGAGGAATCTATGCAGTTCATCTTTAGTATGAGTGGCAGGCATTACATTGGCGTTTTAATTATTGGTTAAATCGAGGCTATCAAAACGCCATTTTGTTATTCAAGATAGTAGGACAAAAGTTTTTGTAAAATTATCGCTATCTGTGAAGTGGTGGGCGATAAGTTTGGCTCATTCCATCTTTCATAAAGATTTGGCTTGCCACAATACTGCCGCAGGTTACCAGCATCAGCGCTAACCAAGTCAGTGAATCTGGTTGTTCACCAAAAATTGGAACGGCAAGAAGTGTCGCGACGACTGGAGTTAATGACCCAAAAGCAGCACTGGCTTCGGCGCCAATAATTCGGATTGCATAGATAAAGGTAAAAGAGGCGATTAAGCCTGCGCCGACACCTTGCAACATCGCGTGGCCAAATAATTCTTCCCACGGCCACTGACTGATCGGCGTTATCGCCAGGTAACTATCTACCCATCCAAAGCCAACCGCAATGATGAGCAGTGCCAAAGACGCGATTGCAACGAATCCAGCACAGACATGCGCATTAAGGTTAGCAACACGAGCACTGATGGTGAAAACAGCCCACATAATGCTACCGGTTAGAAACAAGATGTGGCCTTGTAATTGAGACCAGTTGTACTCTGCACCGCTATTAGAAAGAAGGAATACGAAAATCCCTAACAACACCGTAGAAAGCCCGATTAAGCGGTGAGCACTCAGCGACTGTTGATAGCACAACACCGCGATAGCAGAAACAAATAATGGCAAAGTGCCAGGTACTAATGCACTGCCGTGCGCCACGGGAGCGAAGTGCATAGCTGTGCCGACGACCAGCAGGTAGGGCAGGCCACTCCCTACCACAACACCAGTTAGGTAGCGTTTAGGCACGACGCGAAGCGCCTGCTTATGCTTAATCACAAATGGTAATAAAATTAAACTTGGGATTAGAAAGCGAACTAACGCGATATCGGCTGGCTGCAAACTAGAAATTGCGCCCCCTTTTAAAGAAATAAAGAAACCAGACCAAAGCAGTAAGGTCGTTAATATAGCTGCGTATCCCAATATCATTGTCGGCATGTCCATTTGTAAATGATGTGTTAATTGTTGAATAAAACTCGTGCCAAAGGGAGGCAAAGTTTGACGTAATTAAGCTTGATGTTGGTGATAAAGCGCGTGTAAGTGTTAATTGTTAGTGATTATTGGCATGGAAGGACAAATGGACAAAATTGACAGGCAACTGATCAACTTGATGCAGAAGGATGCGACCCTGACTACGGCAGAGCTCGCTGACAAAGTAGGATTATCGGCATCACCTTGTGCAAGACGCATTAAGCGTTTAGAGCAGGAGGGCGTAATTAGCGGTTATCGAGCCATTGTGTCCAGAGACACGGTGGGTATTGCGATGACCGTATTTGTTGAAGTCAGTTTGAACAACCACCAAGCTTCTTCGATTGATGAATTTGAACATGCTGTTGTTGAAATGGACGAGGTGATCTCGTGCCATGTTGTATCAGGGGCTTATGATTATTTGTTAGAAGTGGTCAGCAAAGATCTCGCTGGTTATGAAACATTCACTAGAAAGCTACAACGATTAGAAAATGTAAAAGATATCCATACGCACTTGGCGATTAGACAAGTGAAAGGAAATGGAAGCTTGCCGATTTATGCATAAGAAAGATGAAATTTCTCGATAGACTTAAGATTGCTCACTATCACCGAAAGCGATACCGACAGTTCGGTACAGACAGAGCGCGAACGCTGGGATGGAGAGATAAATACAGCCAAATCAGTCGATTTGAAGCCTTGTGCCGTGGGTTAACGTTAGACGGTTCAAGTCTTTTAGATATTGGGTGTGGCTACGGAGACTTATTAGCGTTTATTGAGTTCAACAATCTGCGCCCCCAAAGTTATATTGGCATTGATCAGCAAAAACAGTTTATCTCTGAGGCCAGAAAGCGGGACTTTCGTACTCAAAGTGAGTTCGTATGCGGTGACTTTTCAACGTTGGTATTGCCCCGTAGTGATTATGTCTTTGCTTCTGGATCATTGAATTATCAATCCGCGAATCCAAATCATACCATTGAGATGATCGAGAAAATGTACCGGACCGCAGAGAAAGGGTGCGTGTTTAACTTATTGGATGAAGAAAAGCTGCCGAGCATGAGAATGCTCGCATCGCATAATAAAGTTGGGGTGTTACGCTATTGCCGATGGCTATGTCCAGACGCACAATTGATCGAGGGTTATTCCGATCACGACTTTACGATCGCGATGATCAAAAAAGCGGAATCAGTTTCCTGACTCCGCCTTATAAATTCTTAAGCCTTATTGGTGCTTGTATTGTGAGATTTCACAGTTACCTGTGTATCTATCAACCTTGAATGAGAACGCAGCTGAATGGTATTCCCTCCCATCACTCCAAATTGTTTCTCCGAAGATTTTACAAAGGTCCAAATCGCTGATTGAACCAAACTCTTTTACGTGCCTAACTACTGACAAAAACTTGGCTTTGGTAGCATTAGGACAGTCCCTGTTACTTAATCGATTGATAACCATGGTTGTAGCATCATCTCCAGCCAAATGTGACTTTTTATTAAATTTTATTAATGGGTAAACTAACCAAAAATTGGCCATAAGTAAAGCATTATTGTGACGTATGTCTCTATAAGTTGTCTCTCTTGGTCATGGTTTAGTCAAGTTTGTAAAAGGGAACAGTCCCATTTTTTACATATAATGTTGGGATCACTAAAAGAGGGAATTAAAGCACGAATAACGTCCAATATTGGAGTGAAAACCCGACATCGTCTTTTCAAAACGGGCTCGATTTTTACCTCGAAACATCTTGAGCGTATTGAAGCGATCTCGCTTCTTTATCATAGAGTTGTGCTAGTGCTTGGTACTGTGAAGAAAGGCGTTTGTAATCCTCGGCAAGTTGCAAAGCGTTGGTGTTATACCACTCCGCAGTGATTTGATTGGCAGTTTCGTTTGACTCACGGCACTTTTGGGCAAGTTTCTTCCATCCATTTGCTGACCATTGAGATTGTGTACTCAATTTAATCAACTCATTAGCTTTAGTCGTGAGTTCTTCTTTATATTGAATGGAGGCTTTTAATTGAGTTTTGAACGCATTTTGGTTTGAGCGAGCGCGCCAAAGTAACACGAGTTCATGTAGGGAAAAGGTTTGGGACAATAACTGGCGCTGCTTATGTTCGGCTAAAAGTGCATTGAATACCTCAACATGCTTATTGTAATTGGACTCTAAACGATTGAATTGGGTAAGATTGTCATTCCACGACGATGGGTTACATTGAATATTGGCGTGCCCCATAATGGGGAACAGAAGAAGCAACAGTATCCAATTGAGTTTGTTGATCATTATTGCTCGCGTTAGTTGACCGACCCTTTTGAGTATATACCCAAATTTCCGCGACATGCGTGTTGCCGGTGAGATAAGAACAAAGAATGAAAAGGAAAAGTACATGAAGAAAATTCTCATCGCATTGATTGTCATACTGTTGCTCGGTGGGGCGGGTGCTGGATACTATTTCTTCTTTATGCAAAAAGATGAACCTGAAGCGCCAAAAGCTGCGCAAGTGGAGCAAGCGCCAGTGGAAGAAGAAATATCCAAACCGATTCTGGATTTAGAAACCGCCCCCCCTGAAGTGACCGAATACTATGTCATTGAGCGTCGAATCAATGTTTACAATAAGCCAAATGTTAATGCTTTGGTTGTCGATACGCTCTATAAGGGAGAAAAAGTATCGGTGTTAGAAAAAGTGGATGGTTGGTATCGAATCTCTGGTTACCTTGTTTATGAAGAGGGCGGTGAAGAAAAAGCTGAGTGGTTGAATTCCGAAGGATTATCTGATGCAGAGCCAGTTATTAAAGAACAAGAGCGTTTAGAAATACTGGATGGATATTTGCAGAAGTCGGATGATTTAAAAGTCCACTTGGACATCTTCCGCAAGAAAACCCAGCAATTGTTAGACGATGAAACCTGTGATCCGAGTGATTTTGAAGAGCTCGGTGGCTGGGTTCGTTCGGTTACTTATGACAAGCGCAATGTATACTTCATTTATTGTGGTGGTTTGGAGCAAGAGAACAAAATCTATTTAGATGTCGATAAAGGCGATATCTTTTACCGCTAACAGAGCGCCTTTAGTTTAAAGCCTCTAGAGATTTATAACTTTTTAGTTGTGAACCATAATTAATAGGAATACTATCATCGAGTCGAGTGAAAAAACTCGACTCGTTTTGTTTTTAGTGAGTTCTTATGTCTCAGATTTGCTTGAAAAAATTGCTTTTTATGCTGCTTGCGATGGTATTGCTACCAGCGCATGTTTTTGCTGCGCAAATCGATCAGAAAGCTCATTTACCTTACTTTTCTAAGCTGCAACCATTTGTTGCGAGTATTGCTTTTGCAAATACCTCAATCGATTTTTCTGAAGTCTCAGAAGAAACGACGCAGTCTCCGATTTCTGAAAGTCACGCAAGACTCGATACGCTAGCCCTATTTAACACTCAACGTTGGGTTTCTCACTTACGTGAAGGCCTCGATGATGAGCATGTTGACGTTATTGGTGACCTAAACACGCCTTTCTATGCTGACGCAGGTTATGCCTACAGCCTGATGGATATCAATTGGCGTCAAAACCAGTACACTTTTTATCATTTCACAAGCGATCATCGTATTTCTGGTTGGAAAGAGACCAACGCAATGTACGTCGCACTCAATAGTCAATTTTCTGCCTAAACACCATCTATTTGCACCATTGTGCACTCTTAACACGACGATTGTATTCAACAGGGCGTAACCGTCCTGAGCATTTCATACCCTGAATTTTTTTCTGGGGGCATCTGTCGTGTGTTAAGCCTTGTTATTAAAAGCTTCACTTCGTAGTGAAGGGATGATGTTTACATGAAAAAAACAGCAAAGCAGCAAAAGAACAGAAAGCTGATGAATCACTATTCAGCTTGGAAATATGTCGTATTAATCACGACGGTCATTATCTTAACGTTAAGCGCGATTCCGACTTGGTTCGGTGAGCAACCATCGATCCAGCTAACGTTTTCAAACCAAAACAGCAGTGAAATGTCGGTTGTTCAGTTGAATCAACTACTGAAAACCAATCACATCTCAGCAGACAAAATCATCGAAAAAGATGGCAAAACAACCATTGTATTCGATGATGAAAATGCGCAAAGCAAAGCTCGTGCGTTATTAAACAATGAGCTAAATAAAGAAGACAGCATTACCTTCTCATATGTGTCTGTTGCTCCAGAGTGGCTGAATGAGATGGGTTTTAGCCCAATCAAACTCGGTCTTGACCTTCGCGGTGGGGTACAGTTCCTCTTGAATGTCGACGTAAATAAAGCATTTGAGGAGCAACGTAATGCTTTGATCGATGAGATCAAAGCAAGCCTGCGAGATCAGCGCGTGCGTGGTGTACAAATTCGCGCAGAAAGTGGTAACCGCATTGCGGTAAACAGTGAGAGTGATACCGCCCTAGCTGAAGTAAACAAATTCTTGCGTCAAAACTATCCTGGTTGGGTGGTGAAAAGCTCGTCTCGCGGTTTTGTTCTTGAGCCAAGTGAGCAGAATATTCAAGAGTTCCAATCAACGACATTGCAACAAAACTTGAAGATTATGCGTGGTCGTATTGAAGAGCTAGGTATTACGGAAGCATTAGTTCAGCGTCAGGGTAAAGACAGCATTCGTATTGAGCTCCCAGGTGTACAAGACCCAGCACAAGCGAAAAACGTTATTGGTGCCACTGCGAGTTTGGCATTCTACGAAGTGAAAGATGCAGGCCAAGCGCGAAGCGGCCAAGATCTTGTGCTGAAAGATAACGATGGCCGAACTGTTGTTCTGGAGAAACGACCAGTCCTAACGGGTGAGCACATTGTTAACGCTCGTGCAGGCGTCGACAATATGGGTATGTCAGAAGTTAACATCTCGCTTGACCACGCGGGCGGTAAAAAGATGAGTGATTTCTCTGCAACGCATATTGGCAAACCAATGGCGACGGTTTATCGCGAATACAAGACAAACGATCGTGGCGTAACAGAGCGCAGCGAGCGCGTTATCAGCGTTGCGACTATTCAATCTCAACTTGGTAGCCAGTTCCGTATTACCGGCGCTGGCAGCATGGACGAAGCGCAGCAGTTAGCGCTATTACTTCGTGCGGGGTCGCTAACAGCCCCGGTTACTATCGTAGAAGAGCGCACTATTGGTGCTTCTTTGGGAGCTGAAAACATTGAAAATGGTTTTGCGGCACTTGCTTTAGGTATGGGGTTAACACTGACCTTTATGGCACTTTGGTACCGCCGCTTAGGTTGGGTGGCGAATGTGGCGCTTTGTGCCAACATGCTTTGTTTGCTTGGCCTAATTGCCTTGTTACCAGGTGCGGTGCTAACGCTTCCAGGTATTGCAGGTTTGGTGTTAACCGTTGGTATGGCAGTGGACACCAACGTTATTATCTTCGAACGTATTAAGGACAAAATGCGTGAAGGCCGCAGTTTCGCTCAAGCGATTGATCTGGGCTTTGATAGCGCGTTCTCGACCATCCTTGATGCCAACATTACTACCATGATCACCGCCGTGATTTTATACGCCATCGGTAACGGTCCAATTCAAGGCTTTGCCTTAACACTCGGATTAGGTTTGTTAACCAGTATGTTTACAGGCGTATTTGCCTCTCGAGCAATGATCAATTTAATTTGGGGCCGAGATGCCCGTCGTGATGTGAGGGTTTAATCATGGTCGAAATGCTAAAACAAAATATTCGTAAAATTCGCCACTTTACTACGCTAGTTTCTATCGTTTTGACGGTGATCGCACTTGGTGCTCTGGGCTTTAAAGGGTTGAATCTCGGCTTGGATTTCACTGGTGGTATGGTGACAGAAGTGAAAGTCGATAAGTCGTTAACCAACCACGATCTGCTTGATGCACTACAACCAAAACTTGGTGAATCAACCTCTGTCACCCGCACAGGTGAAGATGGTCGTTGGCTCATTCGCTACTCCGCCCCTGAAGAAGGGCAAACTCTGCCAAGTGTGGAAGAGGTATTAAAGCCAGTTTCACATCAAGTTGATGTCGTCAGCAACAGTATTGTTGGTGCTCAAGTTGGCCAGGATTTGTTTGACCAAGGCGGTTTAGCACTATTGATTTGTGTGCTGAGCATCCTTGGTTACTTGTGTTTCCGTTTTGAATGGCGCTTAGCGAGTGGCTCTGTATTTGCTCTGGCTCATGACGTAATTGTCGTCCTCGGCTTCTTCGCCGTTACCCAAATGGAATTCAACTTAACGGTTTTTGCTGCCGTATTGGCAATTTTAGGCTACTCATTGAATGATTCGATCATCATTTCAGATCGAATTCGTGAGCTACTGATCGCGAAACAAAGTTGGAAAATGGAAGACATCAATGACCAGGCTGTCATCGCGACGTTCTCTAGAACGATGGTGACTTCAGGTACAACACTGATTACTGTTGGTGCACTATGGATTATGGGGGGAGCACCGCTAGCGGGTTTCTCAACAGCGATGTTTATTGGTGTGCTATCAGGTACATGGTCTTCCATTTCCATTGGTACCGTATTACCTGAACTGTTCAAGCTCGAACCGAAGCATTACTTGCCTGTTGAGATTGATACCGCGCCGTAATACGAGGTGCTGAAGGTAAAAAGTGCTCGCGCCACTCAGTTTGAGTGGCGTTTTACTTTGTGCTATTTCACACGCATCAGGCGGTGTTTGACGTGACCTAAATCGAACTCAATGATTTGAGAGCGCTTCATCGATTCAACCAGGCGCAACATGGATGTGTGATAACTTTTCTTTTTCATCCATTGCAATGGCTCGGAAAAGCTGTCTTCGTTTACAACGTAAGATTCGCCTTTGTGTTCTCCAGCATAAACGTTTACGACCCAAACCCGGGCCTGAAAATCTAATACTTCACTTATGTTTCGCGTAATTTTTCTTAGGATATTTTTCATCATTTCCAGCGTTGCTTTAGCTCAGTAATAGCCAAACACCAACCCCCATCATTAAAGTGCCCGCGATACGGTTCATCAGGCGCACATTCTTTGATTGACCCAACACGCGTTTCAGTCCTTTACCACCCGTGGCATACAGAGACATACAAATGAACTCAAAAAGAAGGATGATGGAGACAAGCACGATCAGCTGTGGAGCAAGAGCCGCATTTTGATCGATAAAAGGCGGCAGCAGAGAAATCATAAATGCCCAGCCTTTTGGGTTTGCGATAGCGGTAACGAAGCCTTGCATGATGAGCGCGACATTACCACTTCTGGGTGTCTCCAAATTATCGACATTTATTGCTAACTTACCTCGAGATCGCCACATTTCTACACCAAGATAGAGTAAGTAGCCGCCACCAATAAACTTTAGTGCGATAAACATCCAAGGATAGTTGAGCATGATCGCTGCGATCCCTAGTACTGCCGAGACTGAAACCAGCGCGACACCGACGAGTTCACCAATCATCATCCATAATGTGCGGCGATAACCGATACTCATTCCTAGCGTTAAGGCGAGCGTCATGCACATTCCTGGTGTAATTGAGACAAAAAAGAAGGTAGGGATGAACATACTGAGCAATGCAAGATTCATGTTTGTTGATAACTAAGTGATTTGATAGAAGCCACAAAGATAGTGCAAATTGATAAAGGATACTATCCCCAAATATCCCCAAATAACCTCAAGGTGCTAAGTTCAGCGAGAATGACTTGGCTCACAGGCACGGCAACGATTTGAAGATCTAGTGGTTCTAAATCAAAAATCGTTAACAAAGGCTGTGGGATAAGGAAACTCGCCCTGCGGAGCATGTCACTGACACGATTTCTGCATCTTGACGTCATTTGGGTATAACATCAATTTACTGGGTTAAAGAATCTAGATGATTGCTTTAGGAGATGGCACCATCGAATATTGCACCGTACCGGTACTTCAATAGATAAAAAGTGATTCGATACGTTAAATGCTAGTTAATTGATGTTATTTGGATATTTAAAATAAAACTGAAATTATTTTTTAATTGCTGCGTCATAATAGTGCGAACTGCACCAAAATGAGACGTTTTCTTCTATTGTTTACATTCTAAATATACCACTTTTCATAAGCGAAACTATAAATATAAAATTAAGTTTATACTGTCTTAAATATCATTTAAGTTAGTAATTAAATGATATTACTGACAATTGCTTATATTGATATTTGAATTATTATTCTAATCGTATTTATAGAGAACAACTCTGAGCATGAGAGTGGTATCTGAAATCATGAGATGATGTAACGTTCACTGTTCGGTATGTAACCTATTGATAAATAATGCTTAAATTTATGTTCTGATAAGCTTGTGTTTAACTTTATTTTATTTAAAACAATGACTTATAAAGAGTTAACCATTTTATAACATTTCATGTTTAATGAGATCTAAATCAATCTTATGCAAATGGATTAGTTTTTTATTTGAAATGTAATATTTCTGGTTTAACTTAAAATAAAAGGCATCACAGGATTGATAGCCAAAAGAATAAATAAACACGTCAGTTGGTGATTTATTTCATCAGTGTATTTAGTTTGCTTTTTTAAATGCCGTTAAGAATGGAGTCTTCGATGAAGAAAGTCGCTTTGATCACCGGATCAAAAGGCGGAATTGGTTCTGCTATTTCCTCTCAATTAGTGAATGATGGTTACCGTGTAATCGCTACGTATTTCACAGGCAACTATGAATGTGCGTTGGAGTGGTTCAACAGTAAAGGGTTTACCAAAGATCAGGTTCGCCTTTTTGAGTTGGACGTAACAAACACTGCAGAGTGTGCAGCAAAGTTAGCGCAATTGCTTGAGGAAGAAGGGACCATTGATGTCGTTATCAACAACGCAGGTATCACACGTGATGGCGTGTTTAAAAAGATGACTGCGCAAGCTTGGAATGACGTCATTAATACCAACCTCAATAGTCTATTCAACGTTACGCAACCTCTGTTCGCTGCTATGTGCGAAAAAGGCGGTGGTCGTGTTATTAACATCTCTTCAGTCAATGGCCTAAAAGGGCAGTTTGGTCAAGCAAACTACTCGGCGGCGAAAGCTGGGATGATAGGTTTCTCTAAAGCGTTGGCGTATGAAGGTGCTCGTTCGGGTGTGACAGTAAATGTTATTGCGCCAGGTTACACTGGTACACCAATGGTTGAGCAAATGAAGCCAGAAGTATTGGAATCCATCACGAATCAAATCCCAATGAAACGCCTTGCTACACCAGAAGAAATTGCAGCATCAGTCAGCTTCTTGGTCAGCGATGCAGGAGCCTATATCACCGGTGAGACTTTGTCGGTGAACGGCGGCCTATACATGCACTAAGGAGAGAAGATGATGGAAAAAGTGTTTATCGTAGCAGCGAAGCGCACTCCAATTGGCGCCTTTGGTGGCAGTCTGAAAAATACCTCTGCTGGCAATTTGGCAGCAGTAGCGATTAAAGGCGCGTTAGAAGCGGCAAAGTTGACTGGTGATAAGATTGATGAGGTGATTGTTGGCAACGTTGTCGGCGCAGGTCAAGGCATGGGAGTCGGTCGTCAGGCGGCATTGTTCGCTGGGATTCCGGACGCGGTTCCTGCGTATGGTGTAAACATGGTTTGCGGCAGTGGCATGAAAACCGTCATGGATGCGGTTTCACATATCCGTAGTGGCGATGCAGAGATTGTTGTTGCAGCAGGTGTTGAGGTCATGTCTCAGATTCCGTTTGCCGCGCCAAGCAATATTCGTGATGGCAACAAAATGGGCAACCTAGAGCTGAAAGACCTGCTCGTAGCGGACGGTTTAACCGACGTTTATAACCAATATCACATGGGTGTGACGGCAGAAAACGTTGCAAAAGAAATCGGCCTAACCCGTCAACAGCAAGACGAGTATGCGCTGTCTAGCCAACAGAAAGCGGTGGCGGCAATCGAAGCGGGCAAATTCAAAGACGAAATTGTGCCTGTAGAAGTAAAGCAACGCCGTGAAACGGTGCTATTCGATACCGACGAATACCCAAAGGCTAATGCGACTATGGAAGCGTTAAGCAAGCTGCGCCCTGCTTTTGACCGTGAAGGCACTGTGACTGCGGGGAATGCATCAGGTATTAACGATGGTGCGAGTGCAATTATCGTCGCGTCTGAGAGCGCAGTTAAAGCGCATGGACTCACGCCTATTGCTGAGATCGTAAGCTATGCGCAATCGGGACTTGATCCGAAAATCATGGGTCTAGGTCCAGTGGAGTCAGTCAATAAAGCATTAGCAAAAGCGGAATTAACGGTAAACGACATTGACGTTTACGAGTTGAACGAAGCATTTGCTGCGCAAGCACTTGGCGTGATTCATCAGTTGGCGGAAACCAACCAAGTTCCCGTTAACGCGATTCAAGATAAAGCGAACTTTAATGGTGGTGCTATCGCGCTAGGTCACCCACTTGGTGCATCGGGCAACCGAATCTTAGTGACGCTTGTTCACGAGCTTCATAAGCAAAATGGTCAATATGGTGTCGCATCACTTTGTGTGGGCGGCGGCATGGGGACGGCTGTGGTTATAAAAGCAGTTAAGTAATTATTTAAACGGACATTTTTAATTCTTTCTCTAGGAGATAAACCATGTACACAGATTTCTTCAAAACCTTTAGCGATCAAACTGAAAAAAATCTAGAACCTTACTTGAAGTTCAACAAGCTAGTGACAAAAAACGTAGAAGTGTTGACTGAGCTTCAACTGAACGCAATTCGTACTTACAGCGAAGTGGGTCTGAACCAAATGAAAGCGGCATCAGAAATCAAAGACGTAACGTCATTGACTGCTTTCAACAGCCAGCAACTAAGCGTTCTTACTAAGCTTTCTCAACAAATGATGGACGACAGCAACAAGCTTCAAGCTATTGCAAAGGAGTTCAAAGAAGACGTTGAGAAAATGACTTCGGAAAATCTAAAGACTGTTACTCCAGCGTAATTTGTCCGATTCTCGCCGCCTTAGGGTCTCTAGACCCTAATTTGGGCGGCGTTGTTTTTTCCGAATATAGGAGTAAGACTATGTTTCAGCACTTCTTTTCGGACTATCTTGTACAGCTTCAACAAACCAATCAACAGTGGTGGCATGATTTCGAAGTGAACAAGGCAGTCGTGAACTCTCCTTTAAATAAGGCCATGCAAGAAGTGAACTTGGAAGACACTGCCAAACTCTTCGAACAAGCTGTAAATCAACCTGCTGCGATCTTAAAACTGCAAGCAGAATGGTGGGAACAGCAGCTACAAATTTGGCAGAATGTCGCGTTGGCGGGTAATCAAAAACAGGTCATCGAAGCAGAAAAAGGGGACAAGCGTTTTTCTAATGAAGCGTGGCAAAATGAGGTGATGTATAGCTTCATTAAGCAATCCTACCTGTTATTCAGTAAGACTTATTTAGATACAATTGAGTCACTCGAAGGTTTGGATGAAAAATCTAAAGAGCGAATACTTTTCTTTTCTCGTCAAGCCATCAATGCACTTTCCCCTTCGAATTTCATCGCGACGAATCCAGAACTCTTGAAACTGACACTTGAGCAAAACGGTCAAAACCTTCTGGCTGGCTTAGAGCAGTTAAAAGAAGACGTTGAGTCCAGTGCGGACATTTTGAAAATTCGTATGACGAACAACAATGCGTTCCGCGTGGGTGATGACGTTGCGACCACTCCGGGCGATGTGGTTTTTCAAAACGAATTGTTTGAGTTGATTCAATATCGACCTCTAACAGAGAAAGTGAATGCGACGCCACTGCTCATCGTTCCGCCTTTCATTAATAAATACTACATCCTTGACTTAACAGCGAAGAACTCAATGGTTCGATGGTTGCTAGAGCAGGGACATAGCGTATTTATGATGTCTTGGCGCAACCCAGGCAAGGCACAAGTGCATGTAGAGTTTGGTGACTATGTGACAGAAGGCGTCGTCAAAGCCGTCGCCGCAATTGAAGATATAACGGGCCAAGAGCAAATCAACGCGGCTGGTTACTGTATCGGTGGTACGGTTCTGGCGAGCACGGTTGCGTACTATGCGGCAAAACGTATGAAGAAGCGTATTAAATCTGCGACTTTCTTCACCACATTGCTCGACTTTTCTCAGCCAGGCGAAGTTGGCGCGTACATCAATGACACCATTGTGAGTGCAATTGAGGCGCAAAACAACGCAAAAGGGTATATGGACGGTCGTTCATTAAGCGTCACATTCAGCTTACTGCGTGAAAACAGCTTGTACTGGAACTACTATGTCGACAACTACTTGAAGGGCAACAGCCCAGTCGATTTTGACTTGTTGTACTGGAACAGTGACAGCACCAACGTGAGTGCTGCCTCTCATAACTTTTTGCTTCGTGAGCTCTATTTAGAGAATAAGCTAGTGCAAGACAAAGGCGTCAAAATTGGTGGGGTATGGATTGACCTAAATAAGATCAAAATTCCTAGCTATTTTGTATCAACGAAAGAAGACCACATTGCGTTATGGCAGGGAACTTATCGTGGTGCCCTGAACACTGGTGGCAACAAAACGTTTGTTCTCGGTGAGTCGGGTCATATTGCGGGTATCGTAAACCCTCCAGCGAAAAATAAGTATGGTTATTGGTTGAACGATACTTTGGATGATTCGGCTGACGAGTGGTTGAATAATGCCGAGCACAAAGAGGGGTCGTGGTGGACACATTGGAATGAATGGCTACTTCAATTCAATCCTAAAGAGCAAGTCGAACCATTCCCTATTGGCTCGGAAGATCACCCAGCAATCGATGAAGCGCCAGGGCAATACGTCAAGCAGGTTCTGCCAGTAAAAGAGTCTTAAACAACTCCCTATAGCAGTAAATTTTAGCGACCTTTATGGTCGCTTTTTTTGGTCGTTACTGACTACCTTGTTATACCGATTGAATATATGTATCGGTTGAGGACATTTTGGGCTGAAAGTGACGGTGAATAAAAAAGCGCCGAGTAGATGCTCAGCGCTTAGTGTCAACAAATAGGCAAGTTGACGGGTAGAAGTGCGTTACGTTACACCTCTTTATCCTTACCAAATGACAGCAGCCAGAGAGAGATTGCTGCTACTGCCACAAAGCCGGAAAGAATAATTACAGGCATGGCGCTATAGCCAAGGATATGCCAAATTACAGATTCTAAAGTACTCATGGGAAGTCTCCTTAGTGCCAGCCTTCAACGCCGCTCATGTCCGGTAGTTTGTGCGCGATGCCTTTGTGACAATCTACGCAGGTTTTCTCTCCAGAAGCTAGCGCAGTAGAGTGCTGCTCCGCTGCTCGTGAGCCTTGTTGAGAGTAATCCATGTAATCAAACTCGTGACAGTTACGACACTCAAGAGAGTCATTCTTTTTCATTCGCGCCCACTCTCGCTCAGCAAGGTGTCCTCGACGCTCTTGGAACTTCTCTGGTGTATCGATAGTACGTAGAACATAGTGAGCGAATAGCTCTTTGGATGCTTGTACTTTACGAACGATCTTATCTGTCCATTCATGAGGAACGTGACAGTCTGAGCAGATGGCACGAACACCAGAACGGTTAGAGTAGTGAATTGTTTCTTGAATTTCAGCAACGATTGGTGCGTGACAGCCAGAACAGAACTCTTCTGTGTTGGTTGCCTCCATACCTGTGTTGAATGCGCCCCAAAATAAAAGACCGCCAGCAAAACCTAAGAACAAAACCACACCAGCGGCAGCTTTACTTGGGTTCTTCAGTCTTTTCCAAAACGCTTTAAGTATTTTCATAAATAACCTCTTCGTACTCGCGTTTCAATTACTGAAGCGAATCAACTGCCTCGAACTTGTTTTCAACTAGTGGCTTAGCATTAGTTTGTGGCACGTGGCATTGCAAACAGAAGTAACGACGAGGAGACATATCCGCCAATACAGCATCTTCTCGGTTTACATAGTGCGTTACGCTAATTTTAGTCGCGCCTGACTCTTTTGCATTTTTCCAGCTGTGGCACGCAAGACACTTGTTAGCATTTAACGACACTTCGTAGTGACGGATGCTGTGTGGGATCAACGGTGGTTGATAAACAAAGCTATCTTCAACAATCTGATCTTTAGGGAAGTCTTTGAACTCATCTGCTGGGCGTGTGTCTTCCAATTGAGACATTCCACGTAGAGACTCTAGACCGCCAATACCACCTGGATTATCTAACTCAGCTTGCGCAATGCCTGTCACTAAAGCACCTACAGATAAAAGTGCGACAAGTAATTTTTTCATCATTTCATCTCCGCCTTTATGGCTTAAATTCTTTATTAGGCCGCCATAGTGACGGCCGTAGCATTCGGTATCTGAAGGTTAAGCAATCTTAGTGATTTTGACTGGACACTTCTTAAAGTCTGTCTGTTTAGACAGTGGGTCAGTCGCATCTAGGATGAGCTTATTAATCAAAATACGTGCATCAAAGAACGGTACGAATACCAAACCTTTTGGCGGACGGTTACGACCGCGAGTTTCAACACGAACGCGTACTTCGCCGCGTTTGTTTGCCATGAGTACTTCTTCACCACGACGAACGTTACGCGCTTTTGCGTCTTCAGGGTGCATGTAACACACTGCGTCTGGTACTGCTTTGTATAGCTCAGGTACACGACGAGTCATGGTGCCTGTGTGCCAATGTTCAAGAACACGACCAGTACATAGCCACATATCAAACTCATCGTTTGGCACTTCTGGTGGCGCTTCATATGGTGCAGAGATAATCTTCGCTTTGCCGTCAGCATTGCCGTAGAAATCCCAACCAGAACCTTCTTTTGCGTATGGGTCAGAACCTTCTTTAAAGCGCCATTGTGTTTCCTTACCATCAACAACTGGCCAACGTAGACCACGCACTTCATGGTAACGGTCGTATGGTGCTAAATCATGCCCGTGACCACGGCCAAATGTTGCGTATTCCTCAAACAGACCTTTTTGAACATAGAAACCGAAGTGGTGGGCATCGTCATTCAGTTCGCGAGCTTCTTCGATAGGGAACTTGTCGACATTACCATTGCGGTATAGTACGTCGTACATGGTTTTACCACGGTACTGAGGCGCTTTCGCTAGTAGCTCTTCAGGCCACACCTCTTCCATTTTGAAGCGTTTCGAGAACTCCATTAGCTGCCATAGGTCAGATTTTGCCTGACCGACCGTGCCCACTTGTTGGTACCAAGCTTGAGTACGACGCTCTGCGTTACCGTAAGCACCTTCTTTCTCAATCCACATTGCTGTTGGAAGAATAAGGTCTGCTGCTTGCGCTGTTGCCGTCGGGTATGGGTCAGACACAACGATGAAGTTTTCTGGGTTGCGGTAACCTGGAAGACGTTCTGTGTTGATGTTTGGACCTGCTTGCATGTTGTTGTTACATTGAACCCAGTAACAGTTCAGAACGCCGTCATTCAGCATACGGTCTTGCAATACGGCGTGGAAGCCAGGTTTTGGTGGAATCGTACCTTCTGGCAGTTTCCAGATCTCTTCTGCAATCTTACGGTGTTTCGGGTTAGCAACCACCATGTCTGCAGGTAGACGGTGAGCGAAAGTACCAACCTCACGAGCCGTACCACACGCAGATGGTTGACCCGTTAGTGAGAATGGGCTGTTGCCCGGAGTTGAGATCTTACCGGTTAGTAGGTGGATGTTGTAAACCAAGTTATTCATCCACACGCCACGAGTATGTTGGTTCATACCCATTGTCCAAAGTGACATTACTTTCGTATTTGGATTGGCGTATTGCTTCGCAAGCTCGATAAGCTTTTCTTTTTCAACACCAGAGATTTCAGAGGCTTTCTCAGCTGTGTAAGGTGCAACAGACTTTTTGTACTCTTCGAAAGAGATAGACGTTAGTTTGCCTGAGTTAGGATTCTTCGCTGCTTTTTGTAGCGGATCATCGTCACGTAGGCCGTAACCGATGTCGGTATCTGCTTGAGTGAAGTTAGTGTGCTTGTTCACGAAGTCCCAGTTTACCGCATCGTTTTCGATGATGTAGTTCGCGATGAAGTTAGCAATCGCTAGGTCAGACTGTGGATTAAAAATGTAGCCGTGATCTGCCAACTCAAATGAACGGTGGTAGTAAGTAGAAAGCACGTTCACTTTAACGTGAGGGTGACTTAGGCGACGGTCAGTAATACGAGTCCATAGAACAGGGTGCATCTCTGCCATGTTCGAGCCCCATAGAACGAATGCGTCTGCGTTCTCAAAGTCATCGTAACACCCCATCGGCTCATCGATACCGAATGCGCGCATAAAGCCAACTACAGCAGAAGCCATACAGTGACGAGCGTTTGGATCAATGTTATTTGAACGGAAGCCCGCTTTCATTAGCTTTGACGCAGCGTAGCCTTCCATTACTGTCCATTGGCCTGAGCCAAACATACCTACGCTTGTTGGACCTTTTTTCTCGAGGGAAGCTTTCCATTTCTCAGCCATGATGTCGAAAGCGTCATCCCAAGAGATAGGTGTAAATTCACCGTCTTTGTGGAATTTGCCATCTTTCATTCTCAGCATCGGCTGAGTCAGGCGGTCTTGACCGTACATGATCTTAGAAAGGAAGTAGCCTTTAATACAGTTTAAGCCTTTGTTTACTGGTGCTTCTGGGTCACCCTGTGTTGCTACCACTTTGCCATTTTGAGTACCAACAAGAACAGAACAGCCTGTACCACAGAAACGACAAGGTGCTTTGTCCCATGTGATTTTGGTTTGATCAGAGCTTGCAATCAGGTTGGCTGCAGATGCTGGTAGTGTCACACCTGCGACAGCAGCAGCTGATGCAGCCGCGTTTGCTTTCACAAACGCACGTCTTGTCATTTTCATACTTCACCCTCGATTTGGGAATGTTGTGTTCCAGTGTCTTCTTCATCCGTTTCTTCGAGCCCAGTTTCGATTTGGTGATAAACCAATACCGTGCTCAAGACATTCGGTAAATTGTTAATGGCATCGATAGTGTCTGTGATAAAACCTTGGTTTTCGGTTTCAAGCACGACGATAATCTTGCCTTCTGGACTGTCACCATAGATTTCCGCATTTTCATGTGCTTCGATCTGTTGTTTGATTTCGTCCAGATGTTCTGGCAGTACATGTACTACCAAACTTGAAATATGCACTTCATTTAGTGACATATAGCTCTCTCATTTATTGCCTTTGGCCGACGACATACGGCTTAGGCTGTTATATTGCTCACATTGATGGATGAAGTCGGGCACACTGAAACACAGGCGCCGCAGCCGTTACACTCATCAAGGTCTAAATTGGGTTGTGCTACTTTCCCCAGCTCTAATTTGAACTGAATTGCCATCGGGTCGCACATATCCCCACAGCTTCGGCATTCGACATTTTGTTTTGCTAAGCAGCTATCATTGATGCTTGCTTTCGCTTGCCAAGGTTGCTCTGTTTTTGGCAAGAAAAGGGGCTCAGGACAGGCGTCTGCACACTGATAACAAAATGTGCATTCATCAATAGAAAAATCGACCGAAGGGAATCCGCCATCACTTTTAGTTATAATCTTTGTTTCGCAGGCCTCAATGCATTTACCGCAGCGAGTGCAATCGTCCGTAAACTGTTCTGGCTTGGTTAACCAAGGCAAACGTACGGCGTTGTCGGGGTGCGCTTTTCTTGCAAAGAGTCTTCTTCTGGAAAGGTCTACCACTTAGTCACCTCGAAACTTGGAACCCAAACTAAGCATAGTCCACAATTTTCATTAATAAACTGTCATTTAAACTAACGAAATTGTAGTTTTTGACATATTTGTATAAATACCTCTTAGGAGGTAAATGGGATGCAATATTGTTTTGGATCAATAAATTCCGTCGCAGGTGATCACATATTGATAAAGTTGAAAGGTAATGGGTTCATTGCACGTACAAATAGGGTTGTTAATGGGCGAGGAACTCAGATTGTTTAAAAATGTGAAAAAGTCAGTGACGCGCACGATTGCGTCCGCGATGCTTCTTATTTTGCTGCTTTCAGTTGCTACGACTGGTTTTGCAATTTTTACGTTAGCGTCAAGCTTGAATGATGCAGAAGCCGTCAATGTTGCTGGCTCAATGCGAATGCAAAGTTATCGTTTGGCACATGATATTCAGATTAAATCTGTTGATTACTCTTCACATATTGACGCATTTGAACATTCGATATACTCACCTTCCATGAAAGCACTCCAGCATTGGTCAGTGCCAGAAGACATTACTCATGATTACTACCGTCTTATTATGAGATGGCATGAGCTCAAGTCGGTGTTGAGAGGAGATAATCCGGCGAAGTACCAACTCCTAGTGGCTGGTTTTGTAAAGCAGATCGATGAGTTTGTATTTAAGCTGCAAAGCTTTTCGGAGCAAAAGCTGATTAACTTAGCTTGGATTGGCGGGTTAGGGTTAGGCGGTATCCTTTGTGTCAGTATGTTTGTTGTCCATTTTGTGCGCCTCGAAGTTGTACGGCCTTTGCGTGCTTTAGTTTTTGCTAGCGAGCAAATTAAGAATCGCTCATTTAATATATCGCTTGATGTATCCAGCGATAATGAAATGGGGATCCTGACTCGAACCTTTAATCGGATGGCGACGGACCTTGGTAAGTTATACCGAGGGCTAGAACAAGCGGTTGATGAAAAAACGCGTAAATTACAGCATGCGAATCAGTCTTTAGAAGTGTTGTATGACTCGTCGAAAGAGTTAACGGCTTCGCGTATTAATCAGGATAACTTCCAAGCCATATTGCAACATATTGCAAGTCTTGAAGGCATTAAAGCGGTCAAACTTGAAATAGAGCAATTGGGAGAACCGAGTTGGATATTGATGGAGGGGGAAGAGTGCTGCCACGACTGTGATGAAGATTGCCACAGTAAGGCTCTAACGTTGGACGGTGAACACTTAGGCTATTTGTATTGGAAGGCAGGGCTACCTTGTCCGAATGAGGCACTGATTGACAACTTTGTGCAGATTTTATCGCGTGCCGTGTATTACAATCGAGCCCAACGCCAAGCAGAACAAATCCTACTGATGGAAGAGCGAGCCACCATTGCTCGGGAACTGCATGATTCATTAGCTCAAGCACTCTCTTATTTAAAAATTCAGGTCGCTTTATTAAAGAGAAGCGTAAAGAATTTGCCTGATGAAAAAGCGATAGCTCAGGCGAATCAAGTCATTGCCGAGTTGGATACGGGCTTATCTGCTGCTTATACCCAACTACGCGAGTTACTGACGACGTTTCGTCTTACGATTAAAGAAGGCAGTTTTGGCCAAGCATTGCAAGATATGGTCGAAACGCTCAACGAACAAACCGCCGCTGACATTACGTTAAAAAATAGACTTTCTTCAACTGAACTGGATGCACACCAGCAGGTTCATTTACTACAGTTGATTAGAGAAGCGGCAATTAATGCCATCAAGCATGCGCAAGCAGATAATATTCACATTCAATGTCTTGATAATGATGGAAAAGTCACAGTAACCGTTACCGATGATGGAATAGGCTTTGAACATCAAGACGAAAAATTAAATCATTACGGTATGAGTATCATGCAAGAGCGAGCCGCTAGGCTGCATGCCGATCTTCACATTGAAGCATCGATAAACAAAGGCTGTACCGTAAAACTAGAATTCCAACATAGTAAGGAAGTAAACAGTGACAGTGTGTAAAGTAATGCTGGTGGATGATCATCCACTCATGCGACGAGGTATTCACCAACTTTTAAGCTTTGAGCCTGAGTTTGAAGTCGTTGCAGAAGCAAGTAATGGCGCAGATGCGGTAGCGAAAGCGCATGAGCTGGAACTGGATCTTGTACTTCTTGATCTCAATATGAAAGGCATGTCAGGCCTCGATACCTTACAAGCGCTACGTGCTGATGGTTGTGAAGCTCGAATTGTTATCTTAACCGTATCGGATAGTCCTGCTGACATAGAAGCAATAGTTCGAAGTGGCGCAGATGGCTATTTGTTGAAAGATACCGAGCCTGATGAGTTGGTTGAGTTGCTAAAACAAGCGCATCAAGGTGACAAAGCTTACAGCCAAGAAGTTTCTAAGTATTTGAGTGAGCGTTCAGGACAAGAGGACGTTTTTGATACGCTGACGGATCGCGAAACGCAGATCTTAAGAGAGGTGGCAAGAGGTTTCCGCAACAAGCAGATTGCCGATCGTCTTTTTATTTCTGAATCAACGGTTAAAGTGCATATGAAGAGTTTACTTAAAAAGCTTCAAGTTCCTTCTCGTACTGCGGCAACCGTTCTTTATCTTGAGCGCTTTGGCGACATCAAATAATACAGTTGAAGAACAATCCCAAACCACGAATAGAATCAATTGTTTAGCGTGATTTTAATAATAAAAAAACCGCCTTTAAGGCGGTTTTTTTATTTGTCTGGGCGAATAGAGTACAAGTCACTGTTGTGCTTACCGCACTCTAAATAGTACTGATAAGCCACTTTTTTGCTTTCAGCAATGACTCTCATGCAGTGCATTTTCCCCTGTTCAAAATATCGAATCTCATATTCTACACTGGTATCAAGTTGCTCAGCGGCTGCCATACTACGCCTCCATAAACCATCCAAAAAACATCCATGCAAATTATATGCCGTTATAAGGAGCGTCGTTCGGTGTATTTTTTAGCCGATAATTGCGCTCTAACTCACTTTTTTGCGGATAGCTGTGATCAAAAAGTTAATTTCAAACTCTATATATTATTAAGGTGGCAATCAATATTTGTCACACTGGTGTAAGTTTGCCGCAATATTAAGTGATACAAGTTGAGTATAGAACTTAATCAATAGAAAAGGGAATACGAATAAGTGACTAAATTACAGGGTGTATCTAATAAGGTGCTTCGCTATGGCCTTCTATTTTGTTTCGTATTTCTTCTTGCCGGATGTACGAAGAAGTTTCTATACAGCAATATCGATTGGTTCGTTATCGATTACATAGAGGATTATGTTTCTCTGCAAGGTGAACAAGAAGTCCTAGTGGAAGAACGCTTATTATTGTTAGCAGAATGGCATAAGAAAGAAGAATTACCGTTATATATCGATCATTTAAAAGAGCTTGAGGGATTAAAAGCGAGCGATATCACCCTAAATTATTTGCAGGAAAATCGAGATAGAATGCGAGCGCATTACGATAGAGTGGTAAGCAAAGTAGCACCAGACCTTTTTGCTTTGAGCTTACAGTTAACGAAAGATCAAGAACGGGAATTTCTGAGTAATGTACAAGAGCATTATCAAGAGCGAAACGCAAAATATGCGGATAGAACGGAAGATGAAATACGTGAAATTGTTCTAGATAACACAGAAGAATGGATGGAAGAGTGGTTGGGAAGCCTATCAGAAAGTCAGCGCCAATTAGCTCAAACGTTTTCTCAACAAGTCACTCTTAACAGTCCTTTATGGAGAGGTTATCGAGCAACGATATATCAAGAGCTCGAATATCTGTTCGACAACAAGTCCAATGCTGTCACTTATCAGGATATATTTATGCGCCTATTGTTCGAGCCAGAGAGCTATTACAGTGAGCAGCTTTCTAAAAATATTGATTCTAACTTTGTGCTGGTCGATCAACTGACATTAGATATTTCTCAATCTATGACCGATAAACAATGGCGTCATTTTCGCGGTAAGGTAAAAGAGTGGCGAGTACTAGCTGAGGAATTATTAGATTAGATTCATGCTTCAATTGACGAGGGGATGTGCCGTAGCCTTTCTTATGAAAAAATGATTCAAAGCAAATTCTTATTGAGTTAAGAGCGTAACATAGCTTGAGGTTTGATGAGGTAAGGTCAGCTTATTGATGGTTGATAAAGCCTCATCGTATAAAAACAATGAGAATAAATATGAAACATTTAGTTGAAAGATTTCTTCGCTACGTCACGTTCGATACCCAATCAAATCCACATGTTACGCTTTGCCCAAGCTCGCCTGGTCAGCTTGTGTTTGCTGAGTTGCTTAAGAAAGAGATGATCGAACTTGGCTTAAGTGATGTGACATTAGATAAAAATGGCTACTTGATGGCTAGACTGCCAGCTAACGTTGATTATGAGGTGCCGCCTATCGGCTTTATTGCCCATATGGATACCGCGCCTGACGCCTCAGGAAAAAACGTAAAACCGCAATTTATTGAAGATTACCAAGGCGGCGATATTGCGCTAGGGTTGGGGGATGAAGTGTTATCTCCGGTGCAATACCCAGATTTACATCATCTACATGGCCACAATCTTATCACTACCGATGGCACTACATTACTTGGCGCGGATAACAAAGCTGGTATTGCTGAGATTCTCTCTGCAGTCGCGCTGTTACTAGAAAATCCAGACATTCCACACGGCGACATTTGTATCGGCTTTACACCAGATGAAGAGATTGGCCGGGGCGCAGATTTATTTGATGTTGAAAAGTTTGGCGCGAAATGGGCATACACTATTGATGGTGGCCCGCAAGGTGAGCTGGAATACGAAAATTTTAATGCGGCAAACGCCGATGTGATTTTTCATGGTGTCAGCGTTCACCCTGGTACTGCAAAAGGTAAAATGGTTAATGCGATGAACTTGGCTGCGAAATTTCAGGTTCAAATGCCTCAAGATCAAACTCCCGAAACAACCGAAGGCTACGAAGGGTTCTTCCATTTAAAATCGGCAGAAATGGGCGTGGCGCGAAGCGAACTTGGTTACATTATCCGAGACTTTGATCGTCAGGGCCTTGAAGAGCGAAAAGCCTTTATGCAGAAACTCGTTGATGACATGAACGCGGGCTTACGCCATGGTTCTGTAGAACTGAAAATAACAGACAGCTATTACAATATGAGAGAAATGGTTGAGCCTTACCCGCATATCATTGAGCTAGCGAAGCAAGCGATGGAAGCGTGTGATGTGGAGCCGATTATAAAACCTATTCGTGGTGGTACAGATGGCGCTCGTTTATCTTTTATGGGGTTGCCGTGCCCGAATATCTTCACTGGTGGTTTTAACTTCCATGGGATTCATGAGTTTATTTCGGTTGAAATGATGGAGAAGTCAGTGCTTGTCATCGTCAAAATTGCTGAAATCACCGCGAAAAAACACGGTTAACAGACCAGGTCGAGCGGTTCTTGTCGATTGAATGGGGAAAAATAGCCCAGAGTCATCTGGGCTATTTTTAAATTCAAAAACGAAACATTAACGTACGTCTTTGTCTTCAATTTCAATGTCTTCTAGTGGTAGCCAGTCGACTTTCACACCCGCTTGATCGAACATGTCTTGGCTGACTTGGATTTTATCTCCCCAGCGAGATAGAAAGTCTTCAGATTGCTCAGGGCAGTGCACGTGTGAGATCCCTGTTTGAATGATCTTTGCCGCGCAGTTAGGACATGGAAAATGCGTCACCCAAATATCACATCCGTCTAAATCACGTTTTGAGAACAAAATTGCGTTCTCTTCCGCGTGTAGTGTTTTAAGGTATTTCAACTCGCGTTCATCGGTATCGACACTGTCAGAAACACCGTGCGGGTAGCCATTAAATCCAACAGATACAATGCGATTCTGTTTAGTGATAACTGCACCGACTTGTGTTGATGGGTCCTTACTCCATGACGCCACTAGTTCTGCCATCTGGTAAAAGCGTTTTGCCCATTTAGAAATCATAGTCATCCTCTCTGTCGAAGGCGTTGAATTAATTGAATGATAACCCATTTATATTAAAAAAATAGTCAAAATCGGGGTCTTGAGTATGAAGGCGTCATTTTTTGTCTTTTCAACCATAAAACGTTCTTATCTTGAGCACCGAATCTCACTTTCCGTCTTTATACGATATCTCACTTAGTGTTTCCTGGCGCCTCTAAATGCACGATGCCTGAGAGTGTATATCAAATAGTTATGATTGAGCTGCTTGTGTATTGTTCGTTAAATATCACTGTTAACTAAATTACTTTATTTTCTTTTTGTTTCTCATGTTTACATTTAGAAACATTTTGGGGGCTTTTGAGTGAAGTTTTCAGTGGCAGCAAGGAGTAAGGTTGATGGGAATTCAACAATATCCTGTTCTATAAAGACGGTAAATACATGCAAAAGAAACCACTTGTCGCACTAATGGCGGCTACAGCAATCCTCGCTGGATGCGGGGAAGCTAATAATGCCCAAAGGGAAGGCCAAGCGCCTCTCGTAGTGACTCAGGATGTCACGGTTATCGACTACCAACCGAGCAAGTCTTATATCGGTCGCATTGAAGCAGTAGAAGATACCAATATTACCGCGCAGATTTCTGGCTATTTAAAAGCTCGTCACTTTGAAGAGGGGCAAATGGTAGAAAAAGGGCAGCTTCTTTATTCTATCGAGCCATCTTCTTTTGAAGCACAAGTCGCGAGTGCTAAAGCGGCACTTGCACAAGCAAAAGCCGCGCTAAAAAAAGCGGAACTAGACCACACCCGAGGTAAAAACTTGTTGCCTCGCGGTAGTATCTCTCAATCTGAGTTTGACGCCTTAACTGCGGCACTTCTTGGTGCGAAAGCAGAGCTAGAAGCAGCAAACGCTCAGCTTAAGCTTGCTGAAGTTAACCTTTCCTATACTCAAATCCGGGCTCCGTTCAGCGGTCGCATTAGCGATACCAAAGTGAGTACCGGTGATCTTGTTTCCCCTTCATCTGGCGTGCTGACGACATTGGTGAGCTTAGACCCAGTGCATACTTCATTTAGTGTGAGTGAGCGCGAGCGCTTAGCCATGGGGATGGATCAAGTCAAAGGCGACGGCTCAGCAGAATCAAACAGAGTTGAAGTTCAGCTTGAGCTGGAAAATGGCCAGTTTTTTGAGCATCTCGGTAAGCTCGATTTCTTAGGTAATCGTATTGATACCAAAACTGGTACGATTGCAATGCGTGCGCTAGTGCCAAATCCAGAGCAAAAGTTACTTCCGGGTCAGCACATCAAAGTGAACTTGAGAGATAAGAACACGAAAGACGTTATTGTTATCCCACGACGTGCAGTACAGACTGACTTAGAAGGTGACTTTGTGATGGTGATGGCTGAGGGAAGTGTGGCAGAGCGTCGTAACGTCGAGCTTGGACCTCAGGTTGAACAAGGCATTATCATTCGAGAAGGCCTCGATCAGGAAGATACGGTTATTACACAGGGCCTACAGCGTGTGCGTAATGGTGTAGAAGTGCGCATTCAAACACCTGCTGAAGATAAGCAGTAGGGGGCACTATGTTAAGTCGTTTCTTTATTCAGAGACCTAAATTCGCGCTGGTTATTTCGATCATATTAACGCTAGCAGGCGCGATCTCACTGGCGATTTTGCCAGTGGCGGAGTACCCACAGATAAGTCCGCCATCAGTCAGCGTTTCGGCATACTACACCGGTGCGAGTGCGGAAGTTGTCGAGCAGGCCATTGCGGACCCCATAGAGACCTCGGTCAATGGCGTTGAGGACATGATCTACATGTCTTCAAAGAGCGCGAACGATGGCTCATACAGCCTAAATGTCACGTTCGATGTCGGAACCGATCCAGACATGGCACAAGTAAACGTGCAAAACCGTGTATCACAGATCGAGTCAAAACTGCCTCAAGAAGTGCGCATGGTTGGTGTGACGGTGAAAAAGCGTTCACCTGACTTGCTGATGGTACTTAACTTCTATTCACCTGATGGCAAATACGATGATCAGTTCTTGATTAACTACATTAACTTGAATGTAAAAGATCAGCTGGCTCGTGCGAAAGGTATCAGTGAAGTTAACGTGATTGGTGGTGGTGAATACGCAATGCGTGTTTGGTTAGATCCGGAAAAAATGGCCAACCTTAAGCTAACCACGTCAGACGTATACGCCGCTTTGGCTGAACAAAACGTTCAAGTTGCGGCAGGGCGTGTTGGTGCAGCACCATACAACAATCCTCAAGAAGTTCAGTTTAACCTTGTGACCAAAGGTCGCTTGGAAAGCGTGAGCGAGTTTGAGAACGTTGTCCTTCGAGCTAATCCAAATGGTTCCACGGTTTATCTGAAAGATGTCGCTCGTGTCGAACTAGGTAAAAAGTTCTACGATGGTAACGGTAAATTCCGTGGTCAGGACGCGTCAATTGTTGCATTGTCTCTTCAATCGGATGCGAACGCGTTAGAAAGTGGTCAGGCCGTCATGGAGCTGCTTGAGGACTTGAGTAAAAACTTCCCTGAGGGCATGGCGTATGAGACCAGCTACGATACAACCGTGTTCGTATCTGAATCGATCAAAGGGGTAGTGAAAACGCTGATTGAAGCGATTCTATTGGTGATTGCTGTAACTTACTTGTTCTTGGGTAGTGCGCGCGCAACATTGATTCCTGTTGTCGCGATCCCCGTTTCTTTGATTGGTACGTTTGCCATCATGCAGGCGACGGGCTTCACCATCAATACGGTCACTTTGTTTGGCTTGATCCTCGCGATTGGTATCGTGGTGGACGATGCGATTCTGGTTATCGAAAACGTCGATACCACCATGGCGAAAGACCCAACCATTTCACCGCGTAAAGCGACATTGCTAGCGATGAAAGAAGTAACGGGCCCAATCATCACGTCGACCTTGGTTCTACTTGCGGTATTCATACCAGTCGCGATGCTGCCGGGTATCACTGGTATCATGTATCGCCAGTTCGCTTTGACCATCTGTATTTCGGTTGTGATCTCATCCATTAACGCATTGACGCTGTCTCAGCGCTTTGTTCTTTGGTATTGAAGCAGGGGGGGGGCAACACCGCTAACTGGTTCCAGGCTTTCAACCGAGGCTTAGAGCGTATCACAACGCGTTATGGTCAGGTCGCTGGTTTCTTGGTGAAGAAATCTTTGCTGCTCGTGACGTTCTTTATAGTCGCTATCGCGGCGGTAACTTTCTTTGCGAAAACTACCTCAACAGCGTTTGTTCCTCAAGAAGATAAAGGCATTTTGCTGGTTAACGTTCAGCTACCAGATTCAGCATCTTTATCTCGTACTGAAGAAGTCACCAATGATTTAATGAACATGATTGGTGAAGAGCCTGGTGTGGATGGCGTGACGGTTGCGAACGGTTACTCGTTTATGACAGGCGCAGCAGCATCAAACGGTGCATCTGTGTTTATCAAACTGCATGACTGGGATACTCGTAACTCGTTGCAAGGGGAACACTCTGCCAATGCCATCGCGGCGCGTATTAATGGCCGAGCGGCGACAGAGTTGCCTCAAGCGGTTGTGTTTGCGATGGGACCTCCGGCGGTTCCTGGTATGGGCGCTGCGTCTGGTTTTGAGTTTGTGCTTGAAGATACGCTAGGGCGAAGCCGTACCGATTTGTCGATGGTCATGGGAGAAATGATCCAAGCGGCCAACCAAGCCCCTGAAATTGCCTACACGTTTAGTACGTTCCGCGCGAATGTCCCGCACTACTACGTTGATATCGACCGTGAGAAAGCACAGCAGTTGGGTATTTCACTGTCGTCTATTTTCCAAACCTTGCAAGGCAACTTAGGTTCGCTTTATGTGAATGACTTCACCATGTTTGGTAAGAACTTCCGCGTAACCATGCAAGCTGATAGCCAGCACCGTAGCAGCATGGAAGATCTAGAGCGTTTCCATGTTCGTTCTTCGAACGGTGATATGGTTCCGCTAAGTACGCTAGTGAGCTACGAGCAAGTGTTTGAGCCTGATGTGGCATGGCGTTACAACATGTACCGCAGTGCTATCATTCAAGGCCAACCAGCTCCGGGCTACTCTAGTGGTGATGCGATTGCCGCAATGGAACGCGTTGCAGCAGAGGTTCTTCCGCAGGGCTACACGTACGAATGGACAGGTATGGCTTATCAGGAAGTACTTGCGGGTAACCAAGCCATTTATGCGTTTGCACTGGCTTTGATCTTCATTTACTTGTTCATGGTGGCACAATATGAGAGCTGGAGTATTCCATTAGCCATCATTTTGGTGGTGCCAGTAGCAACGTTAGGCTCCTTCTTGGCGTTGAATCTGACTGGGACACCGCTTAACTTGTATGCGCAAATTGGCCTTGTCTTGCTCATAGCCTTGGCGGCGAAAAACGCAATTTTGATTGTGGAGTTCGCCAAGCAAGAACGTGAAGAAAAAGATGCTGATATCGATAGTGCAGCGGTTAAAGGAGGCACGTTACGTTTCCGCGCAGTGAATATGACATCTTGGTCGTTTATCCTGGGTATCTTCCCGCTGATCTTCGCCGCAGGTGCAGGGCACGTGAGCCAAAACTCGCTCGGCGTGTCGCTGATTGGTGGTCTATTGTGTGTGCTTCTAGCAGGTACATTCTTGATCCCAGGCTTCTACGCTCTGGTGCAAAGACAGCGTGAGAAAGTTCATGGCGGCAACACCAAGCTGGTTCCTCTTGATGATGAGTAATCACACCCGCTGTGCACAGTAGAGCACGAAGTTAAAGTCGAAAAAAAGCCCGAAGCAATGATTGCCTCGGGCTTTTTATTTGTAGGGAAGGTTATTTTAGCGCGGTTTTAAATTGTGCAACGGCTTCGTCCATATCATGAGCTTGAGCAGAAACAGAGTTCACCTCGTGCAAGCATTCCTGAGCGGATTGCATGTTGTTTTCAGATATCGCGTTAAGCTCGGTGATTGAGCCACTAACTTGGTTCATCACGATACCTTGCTCTTCAATCGCAGAAGCAATGCGCTCCGAATTGCCTTGAATTGCATGCATGTCAGTGATGATCTGCTGCAGGCTAGAATCCAGTTTTTCAGAGGCATTGAGCGTTTGTTGTCCTTGATCGTTACATTGATCAATATCCGCCACGACCGTCGACATTTGAGCTTGAATATCAACAACAACTCGCGTGATTTCCTCGGTAGATTGATGAGTTCGGCTAGCTAGGGCACGTACTTCATCGGCAACAACGGCGAAGCCACGACCTTGCTCGCCTGCTCGCGCGGCTTCAATTGCTGCATTGAGAGCCAGTAAGTTAGTTTGTTCCGCAATTTCTTGGATGATGTTCACGGCACCACCAATTTTATCTACATGCTGGTTCAACGAGCCAATCGACTGCTGACTGTTCGATAAAATACTGGTCAATTGACCAATGTTGGTTACGGTGGTTTCAACAACACTTCGGCCTTGTTCGGCATTATTCGCGGCTTGATGTACACCCTCTACCGCAACCGACGTGCTTTCCGATATTTCGCCTATCGTTGCCACCATTTGCTGAACCGCAGTAGCCATCGATGCAGTGTGGTCCGTTTGAGTATGGAACTGCTCCATAACCCCTTCTAGCTCACGATGCATATTATCGGTACTGGCTGTTAACTGCGCCGATTTTTCTTGGGTGCCACTAATTAACTGCTCAAGCTTATCCAACAGATCATTGAGGTGGTGGCTGATATCAAATAGCTCATCTTTGCCTTTCAAGTCAGAGCGCAGTCCCATGTTGTTTGTTTCGCTAATGCTTCGAATGGTGCCAAGCAAGCTGTTTACTCGTGTATTGATTGAGCGAGAGATTTGCCAAATCAATGCGAAAATAACACCTAAGATCAGGGCAGTAATCACTTGCTTGATGGTCGACATTTGTTCATCACGCTTTGCAGCAGCAGAGCTAAGGGCTGTCGAAAAGGTTTCAAATTGCTCTTCTACGGCATGAGATAATGCGCGAGTTTCACCAAGTAGGCCTTGGTCGTAAGCGACCCCTACAACTTGTTTTTGTGCCGCTACTAGCTTACCTGTTTTGATGAGCTCCGGAGCATATAGACCAACAAGCAAATCACTATTGAATTGACCTGATTTTACCGCAGAGTCAAAACGAACCAACGCCAGCAATTGCTGGTGGTCGGAGCGTTGCTTGGCTTCTAACAGTGCTTGCTCGTAACCAGAAAGAAGGCCACTCTTTGCATCAAGTCCGTAGCGTTGGTAAGCACTGACCAGATTCTGAAAGCCCTTTTGGTATGCAAGAAGGTCTTGTTTGAATCGTTGACTGGAAGGTAATTCATTGCTCGTGAGTATGCTCGCAAGCTCTTTTTCGGTATTTAGAAACTTATCAACATTCGCATCAAATTTGTTTAAGTATTTGTCATTACTACGCAGTAAGAAATCTTTCTCGTTTCTGCGTAAGTTGAGTAAACGTATTTCTAGATCGCCAACGAGTTTGATGGCGTGGTTAAGTTCATTGCTCTTATTGGCGAAATGGGATGACGTACCCAAAAGGGCCACGATGCCTAAAATGGCGATAACTCCGAGGAAGTAGAGTTTTTGCCTAATAGTCATATTGTTGTTTCCTGAATAAGTAACTAAAAAGAGAAATCCAATGAGATTTCCCAAGGGCTAGCAAACGTTGTTCAACTAACATGTCGAGAAAACGACATGCATTAATACAGCACTTTCTTACGTTGCTGCTTTTTCGCTCCATGCTTGTTCTTGGTATCAAGTCTTCGGCGTTGAGAAGCGCGGGTTGGTTTCGTTTTAATACGCTTCTTCTCCTGTAAGGCGGCAGCTTTAATTAAAGCTTGAAGCCGATTCAGGGCGTCTTCCTTATTTTGTTCTTGCGTGCGAAATTGTTGCGCTTTGATGATGATCACGCCATCTTTAGTTATACGACTGTCAGAAAGAGCAAGTAATCGTTCTTTGTAGAAGTCAGGTAAGCTGGAATGTCGGATATCAAAGCGTAAATGTATAGCGGACGCTACCTTGTTAACGTTCTGGCCACCATTTCCTTGAGCTCTAATTGGGGATAATTGAATTTCCCACTCTTGAATTGTGACGGAGTTCGAAATTTTGAGCATGATAAGTAAATGCCGGTAAGGACGATTGAAAGAGCTGATAAATTAACATCACAGATGTACAAATAGAAGAAAAGACATGAGCACGATTGATTTTAGGCCCTATGAGGGATTCATATTTGATATGGATGGTACTTTAATAGATACCATGCCAGCCCATTTGGCTGCTTGGCAAGCAACCGCAGATCGCTTTGATTTTCCGTTTTGTCAGGAGTGGTTTCACAGTTTAGGGGGCATGCCGAGCTTTAAAATTGTCGAGGAGCTAAACCGTGTGCATGAGCTTTCATTAGATCCTAAAACCGTCGCTACATTTAAAATGGAAACGTTCGCTGCTATGGAGCTGCACGGTGACGTTATTCCGTGTACTAATATCGTGTTAGAAGAATATTTAGGCCACAAGAAAATAGCGGTCGGGACTGGCAGTCAACGAGAAAGTGCCATGCGCTTATTGAGCCACTCCGGTTTATTGGACAAGTTGGATGTTGTGGTAACAGCAAGTGATGTAGAGAACCATAAGCCTTTTCCGGATACCTTTTTGGTGGCGGCCGAGCATCTTGGGTTGGAAGCGTCACAATGTCTTGTATTCGAGGATACCGAGCTAGGTAAACGAGCGGCGCATGCAGCGGGCATGGATTGCGTTATGGTGCAAGATAACGAGTTAATCTTTTTTCCAAAACCATAGTAAAAAGAGCGATAAAGCGAGATCAAAATGGGGTGCAAACGCACCCCATTAACTGTTACAACATCATAGATAAAGTATCATAAATGTTTATTCAGGTTGAACTAGCTCTTGGTATTCAAACGAAGGAACCACAACCTCTACGCGACGGTTTTTCTCACGACCTTCACGAGTGCTGTTGTCAGCAACTGGGTTTTCTTCACCCATGCCTTTCACAGTTAAACGATCTGAGTCAATGCCTGCAGCAGTTAGGTAATCCGCAACAGATTGAGCACGACGCTCAGACAGTTTTTGGTTGTAAGTCGCAGGACCAGAGCTATCCGTGTAGCCAGTGATCTCTACTTGAGCTTGAGGGTATTCGTTCAAGAATGATACGAAGTTGTCTAGACGCTCCGAAACAGAGTCTGTTAGCTTAGCACTGTCGAATTCAAACGTACCTGTACCGTACTCTTCTTTGTGCACTTTGCTCATCATCACTGGTTCTGGATCTGGCTCAACCACTTCTTCTGTTACAACTGCCGCAACCACTGGCGCAGCCGCAAATTTGTAGTTAAAGCCGATACCGAAGAAGTTAGCGTCCATGTCGTCCCATACGTCATCAGACAGGTCTTGATAGCGTTGATATTCTGCGCGTACGCTCCAGTTTCTGTCGATAGTGTATTCAGCACCTAGCGAGCCAGTTGGAACGAAATCTTTTTCGTCATCAGACATCATGTAAGCACCACCGATCTTAGCGAATAAGTTCCAAGAATCGTTCAAGTGCCAGTTAAATTTAGGTGCGAGAGTTAAAGCCGTTAAATTGCCGTCGATCGTATTAACTGTATTAGCCCCTGACTTAAAGTTAGCTTTGTAATCGCCTAAGAAGTCGACACCATACTCTAGCCCGATGATATCGGTGAAGTCATAACCGATATGTAGTCCAGCACCAAAAGCTTCATCATCACAAGGGCTATTTAGATAGCAAGCATCGTCAAGTGTAGTCATGCCTACTTTGCCCCCGATATACATTTCAGCTTGAGCAGAGTTTAAAAGCGCGCTACTACCAGCTACCACTGCTGCTACTGCAATTGCTACTTTGTTCATAATGTTTCCTTGTATTGATTGCATATTAACTTCTACTTCGTTTTATCAAAAAATTAGAAAAAACCAGCGTTTATAAGAAATTAGTTTAATATTCTAATCATTTCATATCAAGCAACAATATCTTTGAACTTGATCAACATTTACTAACCAATAACACCTCACAAACTTCTGATATTTCTTACATTGTAGTAAAGATTTTTGGGTTCATAAGAAAATTGATGATTATTTTGAACTTTTTTTCGTAAACTTTATTTTACATTGTGCGCGGTAGTTAACAGGTGGTTTTTATTTGCATTTATTTGCAAAAACTGATTGCAAGTCTACGCCTAAGCCGATAAGTTACTTAAACGCTAGACAGAAAATGACCAGAGCCCTTGATGCTGCTCGCTTTGTGAACAATGTTGCAATGAGTTCAGTTGGCAAAAAATTGGGTCGGAAATAAAAACCAGGAAGTAGAAGTAATGTTTCAAACTGATGATGTAAGAATAAATATAGTAAAAGAGTTATTGCCACCTGTAGCAGTATTAGAGAAGTTCCCAGCGACTGAAACCGCTTCTTCGACCACTTTCGATTGCCGTAATGCCATTCACAATATTCTTGAAGGAAAAGATGACCGATTGCTTGTAATTGTTGGCCCGTGTTCTATTCACGATCCTGCTGCTGCGGTTGAATATGGTAAAAAGCTAAAAGTATTACGTGATGAACTTGGTGAACAACTAGAAGTTGTGATGCGAGTTTATTTTGAGAAACCGCGTACAACGGTAGGATGGAAAGGTCTGATCAACGACCCTTACCTGAATGATACCTACAAGCTGAATGATGGTCTGCGTATTGGACGTAAGCTTCTTCTTGATCTTACCGATATGGGCTTGCCGACCGCGAGTGAGTTCTTAGATATGATCACGCCTCAGTACGTGGCGGATCTGATCAGTTGGGGTGCTATCGGTGCTCGTACGACAGAATCTCAGGTTCACCGTGAGCTTGCTTCTGGTCTTTCTTGCCCTGTTGGGTTTAAAAATGGTACAGACGGGAACATTAAGATCGCGAGCGACGCGATTCGTTCTGCAAGTGCTTCTCACCACTTCTTATCAGTAACAAAATACGGTCATTCTGCGATCGTAGAAACCGCTGGCAATCCTGATTGCCATATCATTCTCCGTGGCGGTAAAGAGCCAAACTACAGTGCAGCGCATGTGGCTAAAATTAAAGACGAGTTAGACGGCGCAGGGCTACCGAAAAAAGTGATGATTGATTTTAGCCACGCTAACAGCTCGAAGCAGTTCAAACGTCAAATGTTGGTATCTGATGACGTATCAGAGCAAATCGCTGGTGGCGAAGAAGCAATTTTTGGTGTGATGATTGAGTCTCATTTAGTTGAAGGTCGCCAAGACCTAGTAGATGGCAAAGCGGCCACTTATGGTCAGTCGATTACCGATGCATGTATCGGTTGGGAAGATACGGAAACCGTACTTCGTCAGCTTTCAGATGCAGTAAAAGCGCGCCGTAACAAATAAGCTCAACAGAAAGAACTTTTTTAAAGAGCCAGAGGCATTGTGCCTCTGGCTCTTTTTTATTGAGAATTACTCGCATCTCTTTCTATTGTTTCTGCTTTCCTATATGTTATCTGTATGCGCTGTAACCAAAAGGAATTTGGAATTGAATCGTAATGTATGGCTATTATCCCTTTGCCAAGCCCTATTAATGACAGGGAATATTTTACTCATATCTGTTATTGCCCTTATTGGCAAAACACTTGCGCCGTCATCAAGTTTTATTACGTTGCCCGTTGCGCTGCAATTTTTAGGACTGATGGCTGCGACGATCCCAGCATCACTAATTATGGGCAAGTTGGGACGTCGCCTTGGGTTTAGTCTCGGTAATGTTATTGGCATTTTGGGTGCCAGCCTAGCGACGTATGCGTTAAGTCAACAGAACTTCTATCTGTTCTGTGTTTCTACCTTTTTGCTCGGTGTTGGTATTGGCTTCGGAACGCTATACAGATTTGCTGCTATTGAAGTGTGTGAAGAGTCGGCAAGACACAGGGCGATTTCGATATCTATGGCGGGAGGGGTACTAGCGGCGATACTTGGCCCTAATTTGGCGGTGTATTCACAGCAATGGTCAGATGATGGTTTGTACATTAGTGCTTTTGCCGTGCTTATTGGACTTTATATAACTGCGTTGATCGTGCTGCAAACGATTCGTTTTCCACCAGCACACACGCAAGTTCTACATACTAAAGCGGATAAAGTGGGGCATATTATCCGTCGACCTAATTTCATGCTAGCGGTTATCGCCGCAATGGTTGCGTATGCGGTGATGAACATTTTAATGACAGCAACGCCTCTGGCGATGATTGGTTGTGGCTTTGATTTTGACAAAGCGGCAGGAGTGATCGAATGGCATGTGCTGGGCATGTTTGCACCGGCGTTTGTCACGGGACGCTTGATAGAGCGGCTTGGCGCGAAGAATATGATTTTAGCCGGTGGATTGCTATTTGTTGCTTGCATTGGAATTAACATACACGGAGTGTCCATTTGGCACTTTAGTCTTGCTTTAGTTCTGTTAGGCGTTGGTTGGAACTTTATGTTTATCGCGGCAACTGGGTTATTTAGTCAAAGCTATGAAGCGAAAAACAGGAGCAAGGCTCAAGCATTTAATGAATTCTTCGTGTTCAGTTGTGTCACTATCACTGCATTACTATCTGGCTGGCTTGAATCCACCGTAGGTTGGCAAAACCTTAATTTGTACGTTCTTCCTTTTGTGCTACTCGTCATCGTGATGTTTGCTTTGAAAACGAACAAAGAAACGGAATCCCAAACTGCTTGATTAAATCTTCTATACATGGCCCGGCATAACGTGTCGGGTTTTGTTTATTAGCTCAACTCCACAACTTCTTCTTTATGTTTTTATTGATAATGTGAATTCCCACACTAAAAATGTCGAATTGATAAGACTTTTTGTCTAACTTTTTGTAATAAAAATAAAAATCCTGTATATATCTTGCCGAAAATCAATAAAAACTACAGAAGTTTCGTCTATGTCAGCCAATATTTCTCATAAAGCTCAAGAAACTCTCGTGAGGGAGTCTGAGGAACTCGTCTCAACAACGAACCTACAAGGTGTTATTACGTATTGTAACGAAGCCTTTTGCCGTGTTGCTGAGTACACTCACGAAGAACTCGTCGGTCAGAACCACAATATCGTTCGCCACAATGACATGCCTAAAGCCGCTTTCGGCGATATGTGGGCTCGTCTTAAGCAAGGCAAAGCCTGGCGCGGCATGGTTAAGAATGCCACTAAGTCGGGCGGTTACTATTGGGTTGATGCCTATGTCACCCCTATTTATGAAAATAACCACGTTGTTGGTTATCAATCTGTGCGCGTGAAGCCAAAGCGAGAGTGGGTTGATATAGCCACGAAAGCCTACAAGAGTATGCGCGCCGCCGAGAAATCAGGTCGTACTTGGTCGTTGAAAATCAATGAAACCATTCGCTATGCGATTCTACTTGGCGCATTGACCGCACCTGCAGCTGCATATGCATTGTCTATTGAAGGTCCATTAGCTTGGCTTGCAAGTGCACTACCTGCGAGTGTTCTAGCGTTGTTATTCCGCCAAGAATTAATTGATACGCCTCAACAACTGAAAAAGTTACAAAAGCAATACGACAGCGTGAGTCGCTTGATCTATTCCGGTAATACGGCATTTTCGATTGCCGATTTCCATATCAAAATGCTGTCCGCAAGAATTCGAACCGTGTTGGGAAGAATGACAGACTCCGCACTGCCGTTGCAGCATTGCGCCGAAGAACTCAGTCAAACCACAGCAGAAGTTTCGGCTGCATTAAATCAGCAAAACACCGATATTCATCGCGTACGTGATGCGACTCAAGAGGTGGAGTCTTCGGCGAATTCAGTCTCTTCTAGCACCAATGATGCCCATATGCTAATTGATGACACATTGAAGTCATGCTTGATGGCGAAGGAAACCATCGATCAAACGCACACCAATCTAACGCAGTTGAGCCTTCAAGCTGAAAAAGCGACGGAAACGACGTATCAACTGAGTGATCAGGCGCAGAAAGTGAATCATTTGATGGAAGAGATTGGTGGGATCGCAGAACAAACCAATTTACTGGCACTTAACGCGGCAATTGAAGCGGCGAGGGCGGGTGAGCAAGGTCGTGGTTTTGCTGTTGTTGCCGATGAGGTGCGCGCGCTCTCTGGTCGCACATCCAATGCAACTGAACAAATCCAAGCGTCTATCTCTGCTATGTTGGCGACGATACAAAGCTGGCAAAAAGACATTTTGGCAAACAAAGAGCAAACGGATACATGTTCTCAGGTTGCCGAACAAAGCGCGCTTCGTTTGTCTGAGGTTGAACAGATGATGCAAAGCATGAGTGGGTTGATGGTCGATGTGGCGGAAGCGGCGAATAACCAGCTGAAGCTATCCAGCGATGTAAATCAGCATATTCACTCTATTGCTTCTATGGCAGAGCAAAACTTGGCAGCAACGCACTCCGTAGAGCAAAACAGCCGTCAGTTGAAAGAGCAAGTACAAGATTTCTATCAGCTCGCGCTTCGATTTGAAGACAAATAGCCGTAACGAAAGTCGTTGTGTTCACTTTCTGGCTGTGTTTATACAAATAGGGGCCAGATAAAAGAAAGCCCCGCCATTGCTGGCGGGGCTTTTCAGTTTTCACATTCGCAATAGAGAAAACTGATTATCTTTTTACTGCAATTACGCTAGTAGTTCTTTTGCTGTATTTACTACGTTTTCAGTAGTGAAACCGAACATTTTAAACAGTTCACCAGCAGGTGCAGATTCACCGAATGAAGTCATACCGATGATGCGACCGTCGAAGCCTACGTACTTGTACCAGAAGTCAGCAATACCTGCTTCGATAGCGATACGAGCTGTTACGTCTGATGGTAGAACGGCTTCACGGTAAGCGGCGTCTTGCTTGTCAAATGCATCTGTTGATGGCATTGAAACAACGCGTACTTTCTTACCTTCAGCAGTTAGCTGTGCTGCTGCTTCTACTGCTAGTTCAACTTCAGAACCTGTTGCGATAAGGATTAGCTCTGGCTTGCCTTCGCAATCTTTCAGGATGTAACCACCTTTCGCGATGTTTGCTAATTGCTCCGCATCACGCTCTTGTTGCGCTAGGTTCTGACGAGAGAAGATAAGCGCAGTTGGTGCATCTTTACGTTCAATCGCTAGTTTCCAAGCCACTGCTGATTCAACTTGGTCACATGGACGCCATGTGCTCATGTTTGGCGTTAGACGTAGCGATGCCATTTGCTCAACCGGTTGGTGAGTTGGGCCATCTTCGCCAAGACCGATAGAATCGTGCGTGTACACTTGGATGTTCTGAATCTTCATCAGAGCCGCCATACGCATTGCGTTACGAGCATATTCCATGAACATTAGGAATGTCGCGCCGTAAGGAACGAAACCACCGTGTAGCGCAATACCGTTCATGATCGCCGTCATACCGAATTCACGTACACCGTAGTGGATGTAGTTACCAGAGAAGTCGCTTGCTTCTAGAGACTTAGAACCAGACCACATGGTTAGGTTAGAAGGCGCTAGATCAGCAGAACCGCCCATGAACTCAGGTAGTAGAGCACCAAATGCTTCTAGAGCATTTTGAGACGCTTTACGTGACGCAATGTTTGCTGGGTTTGCTTGAAGATCGGCAATGATTTGGCTTGCTTTCTCTTCCCACTGTGCAGGAAGCTCACCGTTTACGCGGCGTTTAAATTCAGCTGCCAGCTCAGGGTACGCTGCTTCATAAGCTGCAAATTTCTCGTTCCACGCTGCTTCCTTAGCTGCGCCTGTTTCTTTCGCTGACCATTCTGCGTAGACTTCTTGCGGAATTTCAAAAGGACCGTGCTCCCAACCTAGTTCTTTGCGTGTTGCTGCGATTTCTTCTGCACCTAGTGGTGCACCGTGACAATCGTGTGAACCAGATTTGTTTGGTGAACCAAAACCGATGATTGTCTTAGTACAGATAAGTGTAGGGCGAGGATCCGCTTTCGCCGCTTCGATTGCTGCGTTGATCGCTTCAGAATCGTGACCGTCTACTGCTGGGATTACGTGCCAGCCGTACGCTTCAAAACGCTTAGGCGTGTCGTCAGAGAACCAACCTTCAACGTGACCGTCGATAGAGATGCCGTTGTCATCCCAGAATGCGATCAGTTTGCCTAGACCTAGTGTACCAGCCAGAGAGCATGCCTCGTGCGAGATACCTTCCATCAGACAGCCGTCGCCCATGAACACGTAAGTAAAGTGGTCAACGATGTCGTGGCCTTCTTTGTTGAACTGTGCTGCTAGCGCTTTCTCAGCTAGAGCCATACCAACCGCGTTAGTGATGCCTTGACCTAGAGGACCCGTTGTGGTCTCGATACCAGGCGCGTAGCCGTACTCTGGGTGACCTGGAGTCTTAGAGTGAAGCTGACGGAAGTTTTTCAGATCATCGATAGATAGCTCGTAACCGCTCAAGTGCAGTAGAGAGTAAATTAGCATTGAGCCGTGGCCGTTAGACAGTACGAAACGGTCGCGGTCGGCCCACTCTGGGTTTGATGGGTTGTGGTTTAGGTGAGAGCGCCAAAGAACTTCAGCGATATCAGCCATGCCCATAGGTGCACCTGGGTGACCAGAGTTAGCTTGTTGAACACCATCCATGCTTAGCGCACGAATTGCATTTGCTAGATATTTACGATCCATAGTGATTACTTCTCGATAAGGGTTTGAATAGAGGGAACTCGTCGAAACAAGTTCAAATAGAAAATCTTGAATAAGCGCTGATGGTAAAAGCGAGTAGACGGGCTACTCGCTTTTGGTAAGCAATTAAAGCTTAGCTTCGATCATCGCTTCTAGTTTACCTTGGTCAACGGCGAAGTTGCGGATGCCTTCAGCCAGTTTCTCAACCGCCATTGGGTCTTGGTTGTGTTCCCATAGGAACTCAGAATGAGTCATTGGTGCAGGACGCTCAGCTGCGCCTTTAGAATCAACTAGCTTCTCAACCACTTCACCTTCTGCAGCTTCTAATTCTGCAAGTAGAGCAGGAGCGATAGTTAGACGGTCACAGCCAGCCAGTTCTAGGATCTCACCGATGTTACGGAAGCTTGCGCCCATTACTACCGTTTTGTAGCCGTACTCTTTGTAGTAGTTGTAGATCTTAGTTACAGACAGTACGCCTGGATCTTCTGAAGCTTCGAAGTCACGGCCTTCTTTCGCTTTGTACCAGTCCATAATACGGCCAACGAATGGAGAGATTAGGAATACGCCAGCTTCTGCACAAGCACGCGCTTGAGCGAATGAGAATAGAAGCGTTAGGTTACAGTTGATGCCTTCTTTCTCTAGGATTTCTGCTGCGCGGATACCTTCCCAAGTAGACGCTAGTTTGATAAGGATGCGGTCGTTAGTGATGCCTGCATCGTTGTACATTTTCACTAGTTGGCGTGCTTTCGCTACGCTGCCTTCCATATCGTAAGATAGGCGAGCATCAACTTCTGTAGAGATACGACCTGGAATAGTTTTTAGGATTTCTTTACCGATGTTTACTGCAAGCATGTCACAAGTGTCTTGAACTTGTTGAGCTTTGTCGTTGCTCTGTGCTTTAGCATATTCGATTGAAGCATCGATTAGAGGTGCGTACTCTGCGATTTGAGCGGCTTTCAGGATAAGAGAAGGGTTAGTTGTTGCGTCTTCTGGTTGATACTTTTTGATTGCATCAATTTCGCCAGTGTCTGCTACTACAGTCGTTAGTTTACGAAGTTGCTCTAACTTGTTGCTCATAATCGATCATCCTATTTAAATGGGCTTAAGCGTGATTTTTTTATCACAGCTTGTGCATTTGCAAGCGAGTTAGCTAATCGTCTCATCGCATTTAATGAGACATCTGCTCAGCCAACTACGGAAAATTTCGTTACCGAACAAATGCCATGAACATTTGATCGATAGCTGAGTAAATGATGTGTCCATATTTATCCTATCTATGCTGAAAGTCAATTGCTGAAATCGACTTATAGTGAACTTCATCAACGTTTTTTTACTGTGTGTTTAGTGGTTAACCCAAATAAACGTTTGCCCTTATTGTTCAAAGCTTGAGCTTTGTACGCTAGGGTAAAAAATTGTAGTGAGAAAATGTTATTGCGATGAGCAAATGTAGCGTTTAAATTGATAAAGAACATATGCTAAGTCAATGAGCATATGCTCACTTATTGCATACAATATCGATCCTCTTAAAGGGCGAGAGAAACCATGAGCAGTTCTAACCAAGATATTTCCATTGAAAACACGGATTTGTTGACAGAGATTTCCGTCGCGTATTATCAAGACGGTGCGACTCAGGAAGAGATATCGAGAAAATTTGCCATATCACGCGCAAAGGTCGGGCGAATGCTCAAGCAGGCGCGTGATGAAGGCATCGTTGAAATCACCGTTAAATACCACCCGGTGTTTAGCGCCAAGATTGAGCAACGTTTGATCGAGCGATTCGGCGTTAAGCGTGCGCTTGTCGCTCTTGATCAGCCAAATGAAGAGGCACAGCGACTACAGGTGTCGGGATTGGTGTCCAATTATCTCACCAGCACGCTTAAAAACGGCATGGTGGTGACCGTTGGACAAGGGCGCAACGTGTCGTCCGTCGCTCACCATATTGGTGTTATTACGCCGCGTGACTGTAAATTTGTATGTGGTATCGGCGGTATTCACCCACGTGGTGGTATGTATAACGCCGATCACATTTGTCGTCAGTTAGCGAAAAAGTACGGTGGAACGTCCGAAACTCTCTATGCGCCGGCTTATGCAGAGAACAGAGAACAGAAGTTGGCTTTCATGCAAAATGCAACCGTGAAACAAACGCTCGATTTGGCACGTAAAGCCGATGTCGCTTTGGTCGGTATTGGTGACATGAGCGAAAACAGTTACATGGTGGACTTAGGTTGGTTTACGCCTGATGAAGTGGTTCAGTCGAGACTTCAACAAGGCGTGGTCGGGGACTTTGCAGGTTATGATTTCTTTGATATTCACGGTAATGTTGCCAACACCGTAATGAGTGACCGAGTGATTGGCCTTGGTATTGAAGAGTTTCGCCCAATATCGGAAGTCATCGCGATTGCAGCGGAGAACAGCAAGCCGCTCGCCTTACTTGGAGCATTAAGAACCGGAGCGATAGACGTGATCGCCACGAGCGTCAGCAACGCATTAACGGTACTCAACTTAGATGAGCAAATGCACGGCAACGCGGCATCTGAGAGTTAGCACAAATAATATGCAACTTATGTAATCAGGCTGCGAGGAGTTATAAATGACTCGCAGCCTGATTTCGTTTTCAAGTTAAAAATATTCTCTAGGAGTAGCTTTAAATTTGTACATCTACTCTGGAGAACACAATGAAAAAGACACTTCTTGCTGCACTGATTATGGGGCTAACTGGTGCGGCGCACGCCGAGCAAAAAGTCGTAGCGGGTTACTTTGCGGATTGGCAGTATGCAAATGCAGAAAATCCATACATGGTGAACGATATTCCCGCCGATAAACTGACGCACGTGATTTACGCGTTTCTTAGTATGTGCGGCCCTCATACCGGTGCTTCTGAAACGGTACAAAAACTGGTTGCCGAACAATGTGAAGGAAAAGATCCGTATACGGCGATCATTGTCGATACCGAAGCAGCATTAGAAAAGGACTTTGGCGATGTCTCCGTTAACGTGCCATACAAAGGCCACTTCGCTCAACTTGCTGAAATGAAGAAACAACATCCTGATCTTAAAATTCTCCCTTCTTTTGGTGGTTGGACAATGTCCGAACCGTTCCATGCTATGGCGAAAAGCAAACAAGCGATGGATCAATTCTCAAAAACTGCCGTTAAGTTGATTGCTCAATATGATTTCTTTGATGGTATTGATCTGGATTGGGAATACCCAGGTGGTGGCGGTTTAACAACGTCGCCTTGGAACCCTGACACCAAGCTTTCTGATGAACAAAAAGCATCTGAGCGTGAGGCCTTTACCTATTTGGTAAAAACCATGCGTGCAGAGTTAGATGAACTCACAAATCAAACCAAACGTGAATACGAGCTCTCTACTGCTGTTGGCGTTGGTCCAAAAGCAGCAGGTATCGATTGGAAAGTCGCGGAGCCGTACCTAACTAACATGTTTGCAATGACGTATGACTTCCTTGGTGGTTGGGGGCAGCAAACCGGGCATACTACCAACTTGCATGCGACTGAGCGAAGCTGGTGGGGCATGGGCGCAGACGTGTTCATCAACCAGATGATCGAGCTGGGTATTCCAAGTGAGAAACTGGTGATTGGCGCTGCATTTTATGGGCGTGGCTGGCAAGGTACTAAAGACTTTTCGGGTGGCTTACCAACGCAAGATCTCGTATCCGAGCAAGGAGCGCAGTTTGGTACGGGTGAGAACGGCTATTTCATGTTCTGGGATTTAGTGAAGAACTATGGAGCGAAGCAGGGCTACGAGTACAAGTATGATGAGCAATCCCAAGCGCCGTACTTGTGGAATCCTGAAAAGAAAGTTTTTATCTCTTACGAAGATCAACGCTCGATCAAAGCCAAAGCAAATTGGGCGAAACAGGCGAACTTAGGTGGCATTTTTACTTGGGAATTGTCGGGCGACCCGAAAGGCGAGCTTGTTGAGGTGATGTACCAAGAAATGAATAAATAAAACCTTCTAAGCAAAGCGATCGTAATTATTCAACTACGGTTTCTTTGCTTTGGTTCTGCTTCGTAAAAGCGATCAAGTTTTCAAGCGATAAAGGTTTAGAGTAGAAGTAGCCCTGAATCAAATCACAACCGCAAGCTTTTAACTCATTCAGTTGTTGCAGCGTCTCTACTCCTTCAGCTAGTACTTTCATTTCAAAGTTTTTGCCGATAGAAATGATATTCTTAACCATATTCAGCGCTTTTTTGTCATGCTCAATGTGATCGACAAAGCTCTTGTCAATCTTCACCTCGTCAATAGGTAGCGTACGCAACATGCTTAATGAAGAGTAGCCAGTCCCGAAATCATCGAGCGAGATTTTAAAGCCAAGAGCATGCAAGCGCTCGCAAATTGGTGCGAACTTTTCAAGATCTTCAATAAACAGATTTTCGGTGATCTCTAGGGTAATCTTTGAACATTCGATGCCGCGCTTCTCAATAGCATTCATAAGATTAGTAATGAATTTGGCGTGAACAAACTGTTTGACCGAGATGTTAATAGACATCTGGATAGATGTATCAATATTACCAGTCAGTTTAGCCATATCTGTCAGGCTATTTTCAATGATTTGTTCACCAATACGAACCATCAACCCAGTGCTTTCTGCGACGGGAATAAATTCACTTGGTGGGACTAAGCCGAGCTCATCATCACTCCAACGAATAAGCGCTTCGACACCATAAATATCGCCTTCTAGGTTTAACTGAGGTTGATAAACCATATGAAGCGCTTGCTTATCTATCGCGAGCCTCAGGCGTTGCTCAATTTTCATTTTACGCAGGTGTGTAGCTTGCATCTGCTGATTGAACAGGCTGTATACGTTGCGTTGTTTTTTCGCTTGATACATCGCAATATCGGCTGACAGGAGCAGTTCATCTAATGTTTCACCATGGAGTGGATAGCAGGCAATACCAATACTGCAACTGAGCAGAAACTGACTGTCATTGACTTCGTAGGGTTCTGATAGCGCCTTTATTAAGTCGCTCGCTAGTCTTTTAACGCTTACTTCATCAATTCGATTTGTTAGAAAAATAAACTCGTCACTGGCTTCACGGATGATTAATCGGCCATCGTTAACAAAGGTGTTTAAGCGGATAGATATTTGTTTTAGAACTTCGTCGACAAAGTCATGACCATGTGTGTCGTTGACTGATTTGAAATTATCAATATCGATAAACATCAAAGAAAAAGGGTTCCCTTTCCCAGAAAGCCAGTGTCGAATGTTTGCGCGTAGGTACTCTCGGTTTGGTAATCCAGTGAGATGATCGTGGTTCGCTTGATAGAGCAAACGCAGTTTTGTTTTATGTTCATTGTTCGCAATAGAGCGGAATAAAGCGTAAAAAGCACCTTGGACGATAAGAAAAACAATCGAGTACAGTGCAAACTGTTCGTAAAATCCGCGCTTAATAAAATTCAAATCTGTCGAGGAAGAGGCCCAAAGATGATAATCAGGAAGGTATCTCAATGTGATTAACTCACTCAGGCGAGAATTGTCGACAACAATATTTAGCGCTCGTGTGAGCTCTTTTAGTTGCGCCATATCCCAGCCTGAATCTTTTGTGATTTGAGCCATAACGGCTTTTATATCTAAATCATTGGCAGGTTTTAGGTAATCTTCTAGGGTTGTATCTTCTGACGAGCTAAAAGTAAGGTAGCCATCACTGCGGATCAATGTGACCCGATTGTGCTCATTAGCATGAATGTCGTTACGAAAAACCGAAGATGAATTCATATTAAAGCCAGCTGTCATCACTGCTTGTACAACACCATCTTTATTTGGAATTGCTTTTCGGATCGGAATCACAAGTGAATCTTGAGCTGGCATAAAATACGTTCGACCTATAATCATTCGGTCGGAGTTGAGCGCTGCCAAAAAGGTATCACGAGTCAGTGGATCTTGTTTTAGATTATGCAGCTTTGCCAAGATCAAATTGGAGCTTACGGCGATGTAGTCTCCATCGGGGTTAGTTAGGCCGAACCCAATAATCGCCGGATGGATACTGAGTAGTTTGTCCAGCATCGGGCGAGTTTGAACTGCTGCTGTACGAGTAAAGTCATTTCTCTCGACCAACTGATGACCAATGACTTCAAGTAACGATTCTTGTCCTTTCAGAAGTGATTCGACAGAAGAGGCAAACAGCTCCAATTGTAGGAGCTGCTTATCTTTGTACTTATTCAGGGTTGACTCATAATGGTAGCGGCCAAACAACACGAACAGCACGGCACTTATCGTAAGTAGCGCCATGTATAGTGTCCAAATGTTCTTCTTTAACCTGACCATGCCGCTTCGATAGCTCCTAGATTAGCGAGTAATGGGTAATGAGTGGTCTGCGCCCCATTCTGTCCATGACCCGTCATAGACCGATAAATCACGCCAACCTAACTGGTATGCTGCTAGCAGCAAAATACAGGCCGTTACACCTGAGCCACAACTGAAAATGATTGATTTATCATTATATAACGTTAGTGCACTAAATGCTTGTTTCAATTCCGAGTCTGCCTTTATAAAGCCATTACTCAATAATGTTTGGAAAGGGAGGCAAACAGAATTAGGAATATGACCAGAACGCAGTCCCTCCCTTGGCTCGGGTACCTCGCCTAAAAAACGTGCACGTGAGCGAGCGTCAACAATGTTTGCACTGCAATTGTTTGAGTACTCTAATATTGCATTTGCGTCCAAAAAAGCATGTTTATTTAATTTCCCGGTAAAGTTTCCAAGCTGCTTAGCTTCTGACAAGACATCCGTGACAGGCAGTCCAGCCTCAATCCAAGCCGGGAGGCCACCATTAAGCACTTTGACATTATTGTGCCCCATTGCCTTAAACATCCACCATGCGCGCGGAGAGGCGAGTGTTCCTGAGTTGTCATAAACAACAATAAGGTCTTCGTTGTTCAGGCCAAGTTTCTGAGCGCTGTTATTAAATCCTTCTTCTGTTGGCATCATATGAGGGAGATTGGTATCTGGGAGACAAAAGTCATTGTCGTAGTCGAAACGCAATGAGCCTGGAATCCACTTATTGGCGATCTTTTTCCCTTCGGAAGGAATTTGAAAACGAATACTCGCGTCTAGAAGTTTTACATTCGGTTGGTCTAATAAAGCATGAAGCTCTTTGGCATCGATCAATGCTTGCATGGTTAAATCCTTCTTATTTGGGAAGTCCGCACAGTAGCTTTACTCACAGCGAATGAATGAAAGGGATGAGTCAAGACTTGAGCGGGATGCTTGGTGGAACAACGCAATAGAGCCCACTGGACAAGATGCGGACACTGGAACCGTCACTCGTTGTTGCTCTATCTCAGGTGAATTAATAGTGAGGTACCGACGTTGACCATCAAGGGACTGAGTTAAAGTGTTGCTAATGACGGTGGCTGAAACCGTGTTCTCATCCGTCTGCTTAATGAGCAACAAGAGCACAAGTAGGGCAATGAAACCGCTGAAGACCAACATATAGGTTTTGGGATTATCCAATTTGCGCTCCATTGCTATTGTTTCAAGTAATCATTTTGTTTTACAACAAAAAAATCGCATGTTCAAAGAACGATGCGATTTTGTCTTAAAACCTGTGGCTTGCGCCAGTCCCGAGTATCAATGCTCACCAATAGAGCATCTTACATGCGCCATGTCGCATTTCCGGTTGAGACGACTTTTTGCAGAGGTTCTGAGCCATCGTAGAACCAAATTTCGATTAACAGGTTATCTTGGCTATCCGAGGTGGAGAAGTCTAAGTTAGCTTTCCCACTCGTCAGCGCAGCAGAAGCAACATTGCTCGAATATTTCGCTTGGTAGGTTCCAGAGGCATCTTCACGGTACTCCTTATAAATGCTCAGATGTGCGCGCTGTAAAGAGTAACCACTAATATCTACCGCAAGTGAGCTTTCTAACCTTGGGTCATAATCGAACCCATCTGGTACGTCTAAATTTTGCATGCTTGGCTCTTCAACAATAACGGTAGTTTGAGCTGGAGGGGGAGTAGCGTTATCGTTGCTTTTGTCTCCACCGCCGCCACCGCCGCAGGCTGTTAACGCTAATCCCATGATGATTGTGATTAAGTTTTTCATGATGTTTCTCCTATGGAATGTAACGTTTGTTTGCTTTAGGTTGGGTATGCCAGTTTGCTCCTTCTCGCCCACCAGACTCGGCGTAGGTGGCAAACTCTGGGTAAGCGTCAACTAAGTCAACTTTCTCTAGCGGCCAATTCCACTCTTCGACGATAAGCAATGCCCAAGGGAGGTTGTTCGCTGTTTTGAAGTACACGCCTCGAGCCGGGTCACTTGCGTCTACGCCCACGCCATATAGGTTTGCGTCATCAAACTGCTCAGTTGGTGCTTGGTCTGGCAAATGTACTTCCCATTTTCTACCTGGTTGAAAGGTGATGCCATCGCCGTGATATGTATTGGGGGTGGCAAAGATAAATGGGTCATAAGGCATGGCCTGTAGCGCTGAGCGGTCGGCTCCTTCCTTAAAGTAGATGGTCAGTGTGAAAGACAACGCGACGTTATCATTACAACCCGTTTGGGTTCGAAAATACGCACATTGACTTTGCGCATACTGACTGAGGTCGTCACTGATAATGAAGATGGCTTCTTCTGATATCGCTTCTAGACCGTTGGTCGGTTGTTCTTTGCCATTAAACGTTAGCTTTGTTAAGCCGTTTTCAATGCTTGCTTTCGAAACGCCAGGTAGACGAATAGCAAAGCCATTTTTATAGCCAGCCCCATAGGCGGCCAGATCTCCGCTAATTTGGATATTTTCCACCGTGCCGTCCATACGTGTTTCAGTCATACGGAACTTAATTACAACGTCATTCATGTCGTAGTCAGCGGTGTAAGGCCAGTTGTCTTCATACGCGACCGTTGCGTAGGAATCGGCACTTGGGAAGTGTTGTACGGATACGCCGTTTTCAGTGATTGTGATTGGGTAATCTTCTACTTCACCTGATGTTGATCCGCCATCGAAGTTCAGACCAGTTTGTTGGCTAAAGCGGAATCGGCTCCAGCTAGGACCTGCGGTTGCCAGTTCAGAGACGACAAATGGAAGCGTATTGCTGCCTGCAGAGAGTAACTCATCGGTGAATACTTGCTCACCTTCGTCAGCAAAGTCACCATCTCGGTTCCAGTCAAACCAAGCTGACAAGTAGCCGGATGTTGATGCAGTTACGCTCACTAGTGAACTTAACCCTGGGTCGAGTGCGGCAACAAAGCCGACGCCATCTTCATCTGCTGTACCAACTTTGTTATCTCCAGACGGAGCCACTTGTCCATCGGCATCACCATCTGGCGCAATTGTGCCAAGCCAAGTTACACCATCAACAGCGTGGCGTGGTCCGTTAGAAGAGAGCAAGGTAGCGTAAGTGTCAGGTGCGTCACCAAAGTCAATTGGCTCGTCTTCGTCAATAACAGGAGCGTTCGCGCATCGGGCACCGTCATTTTGGCTGGAACTTGGACCGTTAGACACAAACTCTACAGCAGGAACAATGCCCGCAGCGATATTGGCGGCATTATTTTCTGATAAGTCGACGCGATAAATTTTGCCGTCCTGGTTACGCGATACGTAGTAGTTTCCGTTTACATCAAAGTAGCCTGCACCAAAGGTACCCGTTTCCCCTGTATTGCCGATCGCGGTTGCTTGGCCTGTTTTTGTATCGAATTTATACAATACGCCAGACCCATTATCGATACCATAGAGCGCGCCGTCGCCAGGGTGGAACGCAAAATCGGTTAAACTCACACTTGCATTTGATGTGATTTTATTCAGGGTTAAGGTAGCATTTGGGTCCGTATCTAACGGCGACAGATCAATGGAAAACAGCCCTTTACCTTTGCGATACAAGTAGTATACGTGGTTGTACACGTCGCCGACAAAAAACGTATGGCTAGGAAGCCCTTGTACGTTGAGAGTTTCTGCTTGAAAGTCCTGGCCTAAACGTACGATTTTCAAGTTGGTTGTATCGTAACCATAGATGTATCGATCAGTGAAGTTGAAACCGACGCCGTTAATACCAGATGCTAAGCCCACATCGTCGGTCAGTAACTTGGTTGATCCGGTAACCAGATTAACGCCGTAAACTTGCACTGGGGTCGATTGGAATAAATATGCTTTGCTCGGACAAGTGTCGAATGGCGCTGCGCTTACGTATGCGCTTGCGAACAGAGATCCAAGTAATAGTGATGTCCTTTTCATGATTCGCCCTCTCATTGGTTTGTATGATATGCAATGAAAGGAATGTGCCAGTTTTTAACTTACTGTTTATAATGAATTTTATATCGGTAAGTTATTTGGTTCGAAATATGAATCTCAGAATAAGAAAAAGCTCAACGTTACGTTGAGCTTTTTGAGAATCTTCATTGATAAGCTGACAGCGTTACTTAGCCACAAACAGGGCAGGTCGGCATTTTCATCAAATTCATTTCCCGCCAGGACATGCTAAACGCATCGAGAATGAGGAGCTTCCCTTTTTTGGGTTGGCCGTAATTTGCAATCACCTTGATGGTTTCCATCGCTTGTACAGCGCCAACAATACCCACAACAGGCGCCATTACGCCAGCTTCAACGCAACTTAATGCACTGCTGCCGAATAGCGCGCTCAAACACTGATAGCATGGTTGAGTTGGGTCGTCGTACGTAAACACACTCACTTGGCCTTCCATACGAATGGCTGCACCAGAAATAAGCGGTGTTTTTGTTGCAAAGCAGAGTCGGTTGAGTTGATTGCGAGTGTCGACGTTATCTGAAGCATCGACCACCACAGTGTGTTGTTCAATCAAAGCTTGAAGCTGAGTGTCGTCAAGGCGTTTAGCTACGGTGTTTACTTCGATATGAGGATTAAGTTCCCGCAATGCATCCGCCGCGGAGTCAACCTTTTTACGGCCAATATCGGCGTCGTGGTGCAATACTTGGCGTTGTAAATTGGAGAGCTCAACAATATCGTCATCGATAAAAGTAATATTGCCAACACCAGCCGTGGCAAGGTATTGGCTAGAAGCGCAACCTAAACCGCCAGCACCCAAAATAAGCACTGAGCTTTGTTTGAGAGCTTCTTGCCCTTCGAAATCGAACTGGCGAAGAATGATCTGGCGGTTATAGCGCAGCATCTCCTGATCGGAAAGAATATCCACGGTACGTTCCTAGTATAACGTTGAGTTAAACAGTTGGATTTGAACCGTTTCGCCAACTTCCACACGGCCACGTTCACGTTCCAATACAACAAAGCAGTTTGCCAAACTCATTGAGCGAAAGGCTCCTGAACTTTGGTTGCCAGTGGTTTCAACGACAAATTTACCGTTTTCTAGAGTATAGATACCGCGTTGGTAGTCTGTACGTCCCGGCGCTTTCTTAAATGCGGTTTTAGTCGTCGCAGGGATAGACTCAGGCGCTTTCCATTCAGTATGGCCTGCCAATTTAGCCAACATTGGTTGAACAAGTACGTACATTGTTAGCACCGCAGATACAGGGTTACCTGGTAGCCCACAGAACCAAGCAGTACTTAACTTGCCAAATGCGAAAGGTTTACCCGGCTTGATTGCCAGTTTCCAGAAACCGATTTCGCCAAGTTCTTCAAGAATGTCTTTGGTGTAATCTGCTTCACCAACGCTGACGCCGCCAGACGTTACAACTACATCCGCGAGGGTTTGTGCTTTTTCGAATGTTGCTTTTAGTGTTTCTGGGCAGTCAGGGATAATGCCAAGATCAATCGCTTCACAGCCAAAGTTTTCGATTAACGGCTTAATACCGTAACGATTACTGTCGTAGATTTGACCCGCCTTGAGTGGCTCACCCAATGGTTTAAGTTCATCACCTGTGGAGAAAAATGCCACCTTTGGCTTACGCACGACGGTGACATGGCTGACACCAAGAGAGGCAATCATTGGAATATCGCGCGGTGTCAGGCGCGCGCCTTTTGCCAATACAATATCCCCTTGCTTGATGTCGTCACCCGTAGGGCGGATGTTATTTTGCGGCTTCACATCCGTTTGGTTGAACTGAATACCAGCGTCGGTCACTTCCGTATTTTCTTGCATGATAATGGCATCACAGCCTTCCGGAATTTTCGCGCCAGTCATGATTCGAACACAAGTGCCTGCCGGCCATTCACCCTCAAAAGGCTGACCTGCGAAGGATTTACCTGCCAGAGGCAACACTGTAGACACTTCTAGGTCTTGAATACGAATGGCATAACCGTCCATTGCTGAATTGTCGAAAGGGGGTACGTGAATTGGCGATAAAATATCTTCAGCCAGCACAAAACCCAGAGCGTCAGCAATAGGAAGAGAAAGTGTCGTTTGGATAGGTTTGATTCGCGATAGCATCTTATCCATCGCTTCTTCAATTGGCATCAAGCCAGGTGCGTCGCAGCAGCCCATTGAGATAATCCTATGTTCTTTTGTTTTGTGGCAACTCTACCATAAAAGGGGACCGAGTAAGAATGTCCACCTATAAAATATGGGTGTAATTATTCAAAAATCCGAGTATCCTTGTCACCCATCCGAAAGGGGTAAAGTTCCTACGGAGCATGAGAAAATAGCTCAGTGTATTCTTGTTATGTGCCTTGGCGTTATAAACATCGGACTGAGCGACTTTAACGCTACGGGATGAAAACACGGCAATTGTATTTCACACCGAGAGTGGTAGTTACAAAAGAGGAAGTGAAATGTCAGGTCTTAGCGAGTCAGCAAAGTTAGTGAAAGAAGCGCTAGAGCAACGCGGGTTAGAAACACCAATGCGCCCTAATGCCGTTAGCCGTGAAGAGAAGAAGGAAAAGATTGAATACCACATGCGTGAGATTCTTGGTCTGCTTCAGCTCGACCTTACGGATGATAGCTTAGAGGAAACGCCACACCGCATTGCAAAAATGTACGTGGACGAGATTTTCTCTGGCTTGGATTACTCCAACTTCCCCAAGATCACAGTTATCGAAAACAAGATGAACGTGAGCGAAATGGTTCGCGTGAAAGACATTACTGTGACCAGTACGTGCGAACACCACCTTGTGACAATCGACGGTAAAGCCGCTGTTGCTTATATTCCTCGCGGTAAGATCATTGGCCTGTCTAAGATCAACCGTATTGTTCGTTTCTTTGCGCAACGCCCTCAAGTCCAAGAGCGTATGACCCAGCAAATCCTTGTTGCTTTGCAAACATTGCTTGAGTCTGACGATGTAGCGGTGACTATCGACGCGACGCATTACTGTGTGAAATCACGCGGTGTGATGGATGCCACCAGTGAAACCACGACTACAGCGTTAGGTGGTATTTTTAAGAGCAACCCAGCGACCCGTGCTGAATTTCTGCATGGCCTGCGTTAATCAAATCGACAAATAAAATTGAGAGAGGATGGCGAGTTGCCATCCTTTTTTATATCTTTTATATCCAAATCATCGTCAAGTGAGCCGCAATAAATAGTAATTATGCAATTGTGTATTGACAGTCACATTCGTTGCTCTTAATATATGCGCCCAATGAACGGTTGCAACTTGTAATCGTTTGTTTTAAAAAGAGATATTTCTCTAAGTTCAGCTGATCTCGGTCAGTTGTCTTTCTATTTTCTAATAATAGAAAGACAACAAATTTGGGACTCGGCATGACTACACAAAGCACTATCAGCACCTCCTCTATTTCAGCTCCAGTTACAGAAAGCAGTTGGCAAAAGAAAGCCATGCTCAGTGTCGCTTTTTTGATGGCGACAACCTCTGTGGGTCCCGGCTTTTTAACTCAAACCGCAGTCTTCACAAATATCTACAAAGTCGACATGGCATTTCCAGTTTTGGCTTCCATTTTTATCACGTTTGGTATTGTGATGAACTTGTGGCGTATTGTCGGCGTTTCTGGCATGCGAATCCAAGACATTGCGAACAAAGTGGCACCCGGCATGGGTTATGGTGTTGGTATTCTCCTTGCGCTTGGTGCAGTGGCGTTTAACTTTGGCAACGTGAGTGGCGCAGCGTTAGGCATCAATGTGCTAACGGGCGTGGACACAACATGGGGCGCACTGTTTACCGGTGTCGTTGGCTGTTTGTTGTTTGTGGTTCATAACGCCTCCAAACGAATGGACCAAATGGCCCGCTACCTTGGCTTGTTCATGATCGTTCTGATCGCATACGTGGCTATGACGAGCTTACCTCCGATGGGAGAGACACTAAGTGCAGCGGTGATGCCTATGGATGTTGGTAGTTTGCTTCTGCCTACGTTGACTATCGTTGGCGGTGCAGTTGGCGGTTACTACACGGGTGCACAACGCCTAGTAGACATCGGCTTGAAAGGCAAAGAGAACGTGCCTTCCATCACCTCAACAGCGTGGGCTGGTATTTCTATCGCGGTGGTTATTCGAATCCTACTGTTTTTGGCGGTGTTTGGCGTTATCGCGACAGGCGCAACGCTGGATACGGCTAACCCTGCGGCGGATGCTTTCCGTCAAGGTGCTGGCCAGCTTGGTTACTTCATCTTTGGCTTAGTACTGTTTGTAGCTTCCATCACGTCTGTGGTTGGCAACTCTTACATGGCTATATCATTAATTAAGACGCTTTTCCCAGTTGTGGCGCGAAACGAGAAAGCGTGGTGTGTTGGTTTCATTATCCTAACCTCGCTAGGCACGGTAACCATGGACATGCCAATTCTTCTTTTGATGCTAGCGGGCCTAGTGAACAGCATTATTCTTCCTATCGTTTTGGGCACTGTATTGGTTGCGACAAAACGCAAAGATATCGTCGGTGACTACCAACACCCAATGTACTTAACGCTAACTGGAGCAGCGATTGTTATCGTAATGGCGGCATCGAGTTTGACTAACATTGGGAACTTCATGGCGAAGTTTGCGGGTTGATGTCTTATTGATAGAGATAAACAGCGGCCTCAGATGAGGCCGTTTTTTTATGCTTGTTTAGAGGGCGACTTAACGATTTCTGGCCAATACATTTTGATGTAACCTGCCGATACCCAAACCACCAACATAGTCGCAATGCTGAGCTCTAAAAAGCCAAAATCGTGTAGCCAGTGCCAATGTGGGTGCGATTCGGCAAAAAAGGAGGTTAAGCGGTGCATCGCAATGGCACTGATCACGGAAGGAAAGGTTACCGCCGCGATAGAAGGTTGAAACTTCAATCGAAGTAAGCGGAAGTAACACAGGTAGATCAATAACGTCATTGTGATAGCAATCCCTGCTAATGCGCCCGTCAGTATCGGATCGGGAAGGGGAAAGTTCACCAAGTATGCCGCCAATGACAAGTTTACCGGTGCGGCCATAATTGCGAGGGTCGGCCTGGCTCGTCTCGGCAGAGATCCGAAAAACACCAAACGATAGAGCACCAGCGGTAACATAAAGAAATAAATGCCAATGCACATCATCGCTAAGGTTTCAGAGAATAGGTTGTGACCCAATTGGGAGCCTGCTAATGAGCTGCTGATCAGTCCCACTGGATAGAGAAACCAGCTAGGTACGATATTCGACATTTTGAAGTTCATTAGCTGAAAGCTAAAAAACAGTACCATCATAGTAAAATGCAGCAAAAGTGCCATAAACCAGAGTGGATAAGCAATGATTGGCGCTACAGAAGCAAGATAATCTGCAAGGATCAGTAACGCCATACTCATGGGTGCCATTAAGCTACCGCTCAATGGGTGACGAATGTCGACCATAAATAATCGTGGATTCGTGGCATATTTTATCAGCACAGGGGCGAGTAAAAGTGCGCCGAGTGACGCTAAAAATGGGCGTATTGGTTCACCAATTTCAGGGACATAGAGTGCCCAAGCTTGTCCTAAACCTATCATACCTAGCGCTAACGCGGCTTGAGACGGCGGAACGCTATAAAACTGCACAAGTCTTCTCCAGTTCAAATCTACTCCATTTGATTTTTGCCTGAATGAAACGAAACGTGATGATTTGGATGAAATGCTCTATTTGAGTAGCGAATACTAGCAAGTTTAGAGAGTGCTTACTCATGAAGGTGGTGAGGAAATATCAGAGAATGGTATTTTTGTGAGTTTGGTATCGAATATTTGGGAAAAGATGTAAAAATGTAGAGTTTATCGCTCCAAACCCTTCGATAGTTTGGAGCGAAATAATAACAAAGCGAGAATTATGTCGATTGGTTTTCAGGAAGATCCTGCTGACGTAACTTATCGTTTTTGATTGTACGATGTAGCAACTGGCTGTAAATCGGTTGTCCGCCAAACAACTGAGCAATAATCACGGCACCTAAACAAGTAATGATAAGTGGTAGAATTAAGTAGTAGTTATTGGTCATTTCAATCACTAACAAAATGCCCGTGATCGGTGCGCGTACCGTTGCAGCAAATAGGGCCCCCATGCCCGCAATAGCAAATACGCCAGGTTCGATATCAAGCGTAGGGAGCAACACATCAGCACTCGCTCCGAATGCATAGCCAAACAAGGTCCCCAGAGCAAGCATAGGTGCAAAGATACCACCCGGCGCACCAGAGCCAAAGCATAGCAACGTCGTGATGACGCGACCAAAGAAAAGCAGAACTAAAACGGATACCGAGTAGTTGCCATTGGTAATATCAGGAATAAGGCCGATGCCACCGCCAGTTAGCTGTGGCACGTATAAGAGAAGCAGACCAAAAATGCCACCAAGTAGTGAACCCACGATTAAATAGCGTTTACGATCGTTTTTGTGAATTGCGACAAAACTGTCTTGTGCCACGGTAATCAATTTATTGAAGATCACTCCGAATACGCCAAACAATGCGCCAAGCAATAGAAACAACCAAAGAGACTGAAGCTCTGGAGAGTGATATTGCGGCATTGTGATGACAGCGTCTTGCCCGTTGATGGCGCGAAACACAATGTTGGCCATAATAGCAGAGATGATCACCGCGCGAATTGAGATCAGAGAATAGCGAAACTGAGGTCGCATTTCCTCCACAACGAACATAATGCCTGCGAGTGGGGCATTAAAGGCGGCAGCCAAACCACCAGCGGCACCTGAAGCGAGTAGGGAATGACGAGTATCGTCATCTTTCACACGGAAAATATCGGTCACCATTCGACCGACAGCACCGCCCATTTGCACCGTTGGGCCTTCACGACCGAGCACCATACCAGAGCCAAGTGCGCCCATGCCGCCGAAGAATTTTACTGGCAGGACTCGCCACCAACGCACAGGGCGAATGTTGTCCATCGCGCCTTCAATTTCAGGGATGCCTGATCCCGCCGCCTCTGGGGCAAAGCGGTGAACAAGAAAGTAGCCAATAAAAGCAAGCAACGCGCTGATCAGCACCGCAGCAAGCCAAAGAGGAAGTACGCTACCGATTTCGCTTCTCAGCCATTCGGTACGGGTTTCAGAAACAAAATGAACCGCAAGTTCGAAGTAAGTGCCGACAAAACCAGCTAGTGTGCCAACGATTGCGGCCATAATCAGGACAGAAAATGGTGTGGACCCTCGAGAGACAAACTGGTTAATCGCATCTTTCGGTACGTGCGCTAACACAGATTTTACAATTCTCTCTCGTTTGGTCATTAACAAGTTCTCCTGTTGCTGGTGGAAGGGACGCGAGAAAGTATACGCTTCGCAGAGTCTAGACCTAATCAATAAAGATGCAATTTAGCTTTTCACTATTGAGTGTTCGAAGTGTCGCGATGTCATTCATTCACCAAGACTGTGCTATTGCTCTCATAATTTGGGATAAAAAACTTGTTTTTTGAGCAAAATGAACCATGCTTTAGGTGTAAAGCAACATGACTGCTTCAGAAGGAGGGATGTGAGGTTTTACACACAATTTGGATGGATTCAAACCCTACGGTAAGTCCTCGTTTTATGTTCGGGATGCATCAATAGACATCTCCGATTCGCACACTCACGATTGAGTAACGAGGTAGAGGCGCACGCAAATGTGCGCCTTCTTAATTTCTGCTCTACAACTTTCCGCACTACCTGCCACTATTTTTATCTTGAACAATTTCTACTAGTCGGTAATGTCTGGGTTCGATGTTAATCAACCAGAGTAATTCATGCGCTTTTATCCTCGAGTCCTGTTTTCTTTATGTTGTTTTTCGGTAACGTTTCCAGCATTTTCAACCCAGAGTTGGTGGCAGGACACGTTGTCTGCAATGCCGTACTCCAATTTAAAAGAGCGTATAGAAGCAAAGGGAAGCTGGTATCGCTGTGACGTGCAGCAGCAAGATGTTTCAACGTATATCAGCACATTTTGTTTGGACGATTTTTCGTACTATCAGCAGCATCTGTATGGTGAAGTTGTTTTGGGAAAGGACAGTGCTCAGTTCTCTTTTTTGACCGAATATCAATGGCAAAGTCTCAATGACTTAATCCTCAATTTAAGAAAAGACGGGTTGGTTTTACGTAGTATAACTATCGGACAAGAGCACTATGACGTCTTTGAAGCGCTGGAAAAGAAATCTTCTGAGCTTGTCGATAAAGAAGTTATCTTGTTGATAAACCGCTATCCGCAAGAAACGATTCGAAGCTTATTTTGGGTAAAACCGGACGAGTTTGCGTCGCCATCACCGTCTTTAAATGTGGAATTGCACAGCGATGGCGAAATTATCGATGTTAAAGTGACTCGTTTTTAGATTCTTTATGGAGAGATAGGAAGGTCGCCATCGCAGACTCGTCCAAAAATCCATCCGATTTTTTGTGCGCACGCAGGTATTGATAGCCAGCGATGAGCTTACGGTGCTGTTCTTCTGCCTCATCTGGCAACGGCTGATTCATAACGTGTTGAAATGCAAGTTTGTACGCATCCATATCTACGACTTCAGCGCGGCGATATAAATAACCACATCCGGTCGCTAACCATTCAAGAGAGCAGTTGGCTCGCATCGCAATTTGATTTGCTTTCGTAAGGCTCGGTTCACTGCCTTTTAAATATTTGCGTATTAAAGCTTCAGACACATCAACGCGTCGTGCAAATCCGCTGATGCTTTCTTCTCCGATCAAGGTGGCTAGGCGTTGGGCAAAAGACATATTTCGTACTCCAGTTCGAATTGCCAAAGTTTACCCGTTGAGCCGATGTGAAAACAAGACTACGATGAATGCAGATCAATTGAAGGAGAAAAACCATGGTTGCAAAAGTTGTAACTGCACCAAAAGGACCTGAGTTCTCAGAGCTGGTTCAAGGATATTGGCGTGCAGTTGATTGGGGCATGACTGCTCAAGAGCGCTTGTCATTCCTCAAGCAACATATTGAGTTAGGCATTACCACGGTCGATCACGCAGACATATACGGTAATTACGAGTGTGAGAAGTTGTTTGGTGAAGCACTTGCTCTCGATAAGAGCGTGCGAGAGCAGGTTCAAATCGTCACAAAGTGTGATATCAACCTGTGTGGAGATAAAACACCAGAGCGTAAGATCAATCACTACGATACGAGTTCCGCTCACATCTACCAATCGGTGAATAACTCGCTTGAGCGTTTGAATGTGGACGAAATCGATGTGCTTTTAATCCATCGCCCTGACGTGTTAATGGATGCCGATGAAGTGGCTGAAGCATTCTCAGAGTTACACAAAGTGGGTAAAGTGAAGCACTTTGGTGTATCTAACTTTACTCCATGTCAGTTTGAGCTGTTGCAATCTCGTTTAGGTAAGCCTCTTGTGACTAACCAAGTGGAAATCAACCCGCTTAATTTTGAAGTTGCACATGATGGAACGCTTGATCAAATGCAAATGCTGCGTACGCGCCCAATGGCTTGGTCTTGCCTCGGTGGTGGCTCAATCTTCAGTGGTGACAGTGAGCAAGCCGTTCGTGTTCGCAACGAATTAGAAGCGATTCGCGAAGAAGTGGGGGCGACTAGCATTGACCAAGTGATTTACGCTTGGGTACGTCGTTTGCCATCTAACCCAATTCCAATCATTGGCTCTGGTAAGATTGAGCGTGTGCAAACGGCAGTAAATGCACTGAATATCGAATTGACTCGAGAGCAATGGTATCGCGTATGGGTGGCTTCTAAAGGTCACGGTGTGCCATAGACGTGACATTTTATTGATGAACACATTATTCAAGGCACCCTATGAAAGGGTGCTTTTTTATTGCTACGCGATACCGATTTACCCAGTACTCATACTGAGCGGATAGAGTGGGAGTAAAAACGGATTTTTAATTTAAAATGCAACTTTGTGCTTATTTTTAATGGAGGCGTTTTATCCATGTTTGTTTCATGTCACTAAACAGCGAATGGGATGTTTGCTTTTTCGCCATTTTGTTCACTCATCCATTCATATTGCGTATGCTTATTGAATAAAAAAAGAAATAAAAACTCGTCAGTTTTCTCGTATTACATGCTGTAACAATCTGTTAGACTCCGGCGCAGATTGTGGAATATAAAAAGGTGATTGAATGTCTTTTCCCGTACTCATCTGTGATGATTCAGCGTTAGCACGCAAACAGATGGCGAGATCACTACCAGCCACATTGAATGCCGATATTACGTTTGCTATCCACGGAAAAAATGCGCTAGAAGAACTCGAAAAGAACGAGTTTAAATTGATGTTTCTTGATTTGACCATGCCAGAAATGGATGGCTTTGAAACACTAGAAAACATGCAGCGGTTAGGGAATAAAACTCCCGTGGTTGTGGTGTCGGGGGATATCCAACCTAAAGCGAAAGAGCGCGTGTTCGCACTGGGTGCAAAAGCGTTTATTCAAAAACCGATCGCCAAAGATGAACTCAAGAATGCGCTTAAAGAGTTGGTTGAGCCAGAGCCTCGTCCTCAAATTATCACGCCTGTTTCTATTGAGTTTCCGATTTTACGTCGTCGCGATATTTACATGGAAGTGGCGAACGTCTCTATTGGTCGAGCCGCAGATGCATTGGCGCGTCACTTTGATGTGTTTGTGCAGTTACCGCTTCCGAACGTTAATATCTTCGAAGTGAGTGAACTACACATGGCTCTCCGTGACTTAGCGTCGCATGACAACGTATCGGGCGTTTGTCAGGGCTTTTGTGGCGAAGGTATTGCGGGTGAAGCTCTGGTGATTTTGAGCGATTCGAGCGTCTCGGATCTCAAGAAGTTGATGAAAGTGCCAGCTGATAGCGACGAACTGGAAGAGCTTGAGCTGCTCATGGATATTTCCAATATCTTGGTGGGGTCATTCTTAAATGGCTTGGGCGAACAATCTGAAGTGCGATTCTTCCAAAGCCCTCCAGTGCTTCTTGGTCAGCATATATCAATTGATTCGATCATTGAGTCTACGACGGGCGCATTCAGCCGCACCATGACATTCGAGGTGAGCTACAACATTGAGGGAACGTCAATCCGTTGTGATTTATTGTTTATGTTCGTCGATGAATCTTTGCCGCTGCTCGATAACAAACTGTCATATCTAATGGAGGAGTTCTAATGTTGAATATGCCAGCAGAGTTTGAACAATTCCATTGGATGGTCGACATGGTACAAAACGTCGACATGGGGCTCGTCGTCATTGACCGAGATTATAATGTGCAAGTGTGGAATGGGTTTATGACTCATCACAGTGGTTTGCAATCTCATGATGCAATTGGTCGTTCTATCTTTGATATCTTCCCTGAAATCCCGCAGGAATGGTTTAAGTTAAAAACAAAGCCCGTGTATGATTTAGGTTGCCGCAGCTTTATTACGTGGCGCCAGCGTCCTTACTTGTTTCGCTGCCGTAACGTACGTCCTGTCACTCAGCAAGCGGAGTTTATGTACCAGAACGTTACGCTGAACCCCATGCGTACCCCGACTGGAAAAATCAATTCGTTGTTTTTATCTATACAAGACGCGACGGCTGAAGCATTGATGTCTCAGAGTCAGTAGCGATAAAAAACTTTCTCAAAAGCCAAGGTTCGCCTTGGCTTTTTTGTATACTTATAATTGTGTTTCCTAATGCGCAGAACGTGAAGATGGACTTTAATCTCGCCCTAAAACTCTACACCGCAGAACAAGTAAAAAACGGTGAAACGCTGGCAGCGAAAATGGCTGGTGTTTCTATGTATAGCCTAATGCAACGCGCAGGTATGGCTGTGTATGAGCGTTTTTTACACTTGTATCCCAAATCAAAAAATATCTTAGTCATTTGTGGCAAAGGGAATAATGGTGGTGACGGATACGTATTTGCCTCGCTTGCTAAACAAGCGCAACTCAATGTACAGGTTTTCCAACTTGGTGATGTGACTGCGCTCAAAGGTGATGCTTTACGCGCATATCAAGATTGGCAGTCCATCGATGGTGTTAACAATGATTGGGATGAGTGGAATACCGCATTGCTAGAAGCCGATGTGATCATTGATGCCATGTTAGGCACTGGTTTAAGTGGTGAGGTTCGTTCGGAGTACCGTCGCTACATTGAGCAAATCAATCAAATTCACACCCCAGTGATTGCAGTCGATATTCCTTCCGGGTTGTGTGCAAATACAGGTGCTATTCTAGGCGATGCCATTCATGCTGAGCATACTGTAACCTTCATTGGTGTTAAGCAAGGCTTGTGCACCGGACAAGCGAGAGATCGAGTTGGTGAACTCCACTTTTGTGGATTGGGTGTAAATATTGAGTTTGATTCTATCGAAGTAGAAAGTGCACTAGGTATTGATCATCAGGTTGTTTCAAGGTTAATGCTCAAGCCAAACCCGACAGCACACAAAGGTGACAATGGCAAACTACTTTGTGTCGGTGGTAACCAAGGTATGTCAGGAGCGATTCGTTTATGTTCCTCCGCAGCGGTTAGATCCGGAGCGGGTTTAACTGCCGCAATTACTCACCCGAGTAGCCTTATTCCGCTACAGATTGGCTGCCCAGAAGTAATGAGCCAAAGCATCACCGCCGACTTACTCAGGGATACTGAGAATGACTTAACCAAACGCATTCGCTGGGCTGAAGTATTGGTGTTTGGTCCAGGTTTTGGTGATGATGAGTGGGCTTATCAAGCCTATCAATATCTGGCTCAAGAACAGAAACCTAAAGTTGTTGATGCTGATGGGCTCAATATTCTAGCGATGCTAAGCCAACGATGTGATGGCACTTTGGTGTGCGACAACCAGCGAGTGATCACGCCGCATCCTGGAGAGGCAGCTCGACTATTAAATGTGACCACTCAACAAATAGAAAATGACCGATATTCTGCTGCAAGACAACTGCAAGAGCGTTATGGCGGTGTGGTGGTTTTAAAAGGTGCGGGAACGCTTATTTACGATGGAACGAGAATGTACGTCTGCCTAGCGGGTAACGCCGGAATGGCGACGGGCGGAATGGGAGATGTGCTATCTGGTGTTATTGGTGCGTTGCTAGCTAAAGGGTTACCCATTTCCATTGCGGCACGTTTAGGTGTGGTACTCCACAGTCATGCTGCGGATATAAACGTGAGTCAGCATGGTCAAATTGGTCTTTTGGCAAGTGATGTTATAGGCACACTTCGTACCGCTATTACTCAACAAATCGATAGGACGTAGCTAGATCTCGCCCATCACTATGAAAAAATGATCGATTTTTTGGAGTACTTTTTCCGAATTAGCAGCGCATCTTAGTATTAGGTGATTGAGTTTTAGGCAGATTTGAGAGGTGATGCGTTTTCATTTTAAAGGTATGACGCAAAGGTTTGCGCAATAGGTTAACTTAAACGTTTTCTTAAGTTGTTGATAATTATAAATAATGAGAAAAAATAACGACTTGAGGAGTGTTTTTGATATGCGATTATCAAGATGGTATCACAAAAAAAATTCAAATATCAGACTTGTAGGAAATAAATCACAGCCTATAATGCTGAAAACCGGAGCGTCTGCCAACGCTCCGGTTTTTTTGTGTCCGAAGAACAGTGAACTCGTCTGCCAACGAAATCACTACGCACTCTGAGATGACACATATACATATGAATCAAGGAATTACACAATGCGTATCGAACAAGAACTTAAGTTAGGTTTTAAAGATGTACTGTTTCGCCCGAAACGTTCTACCCTTAAGAGCCGTTCTCAAGTAAATTTAACCCGCGATTTTACATTCAAGCATAGTGGTCGTCAATGGTCTGGTGTGCCTGTAATCGCAGCAAACATGGATTCGGTTGGTAGCTTTGCAATGGCTAAAGCGCTGGCTGAGCATGGTGTAATGACTGCTGTTCACAAACATTACACGGTAGAAGATTGGGCTGAGTTTGCTAAATCAGCTGATAAAGCAACCCTGAATAACGTAATGGTGTCTACGGGAACATCTGACGCGGATTTCCAAAAAACCAAAGATATTATGGCGCTTTCAGATGAATTTATTTTCATCTGTATCGACATTGCCAATGGTTACTCAGAGCATTTAGTCGAGTATGTTGAACGCGTGCGAGCAGAGTTCCCAGACAAGGTGATTTCTGCGGGTAACGTGGTTACTGGTGATATGTGTGAAGAGTTGATCCTCGCTGGTGCAGACATCGTGAAAGTAGGCATTGGCCCTGGCTCAGTTTGTACAACTCGTGTAAAAACGGGTGTTGGTTACCCGCAGCTTTCTGCAATCATCGAGTGTGGCGATGCAGCGCACGGCCTTGGTGGCATGATCATCGGTGACGGCGGTTGCTCATGCGCAGGTGATGTATCCAAAGCATTCGGCGGCGGTGCGGACTTTGTTATGCTAGGCGGCATGTTAGCGGGCCACGAAGAGTCAGGCGGCGAAGTTATCGAGAAAGACGGCGAGAAGTTCATGAAATTCTACGGCATGTCTTCTAAGAGCGCGATGGAGAAGCACTCAGGTGGTGTTGCTGGCTACCGTGCGGCCGAAGGTAAAACCGTATTATTGCCATACCGTGGTAGCGTTCACGGCACTATTCAAGACATCCTTGGCGGCGTTCGCTCAACTTGTACATACGTGGGTGCAGCAAAGCTTAAAGAGCTAACCAAGCGTACTACATTCATCCGTGTTCAAGAACAAGAGAACAACGTGTTCGGTAAAGAGTAAATCGACTGAATGTAACAAGTGTTGAAACAACCATAAATTGATATTTAAAACCATGTATTGATATTTGGTGCAAATATAATTTGATATTGCCTCTTCATAAATCTATTGCTTTTTAAGTTTATGACATTTTTTGAAGAGGCAATTTTATATCTGCTTTAGGAAGAGATGCTTGCTACTATCTCGGTTTAATCTAATACTGATTGAATAATATTAAACGCTTTTTCTATTTTTGGGGTAGGGATAATACCAAATCCAAATAAGAGGGCATTAGAATGATTGTTGATAGAAAAATGTGATGATGGATAAACCGCTACATTGGATGAAGCAAGCTTATTCGCCATTTTTGTCGCGCACCCCGATACTTCAGCTGCTATATGCAATCCACCTTGGCTTGGAATACGTTGTAAGCAATCTACGTTGTCAATTAATTGAGTGAGTTTATGGTACCTTTCGCTATAGATTTTATTCATATTGAGTAAATGGTGAGAGAAATGACCGTCACGCATGAATTCGTCAAGTAGGATTTGAGACACTACAGATGTACTTCTTCCCAAGTGCCATAACATATTTGAAATTGGCTCTATTAAAGACTTTGGTGGAATCATATATCCAATGCGTATGCCGGGAAATAGTATTTTAGAGAAACTGCCTATCATAATGACGCAGTCATTTTTGTCTTGTGACTTGAGAGCTTGCTTACTGGTGTTGAGATAGTGATATTCCGCATCATAATCATCTTCGATAATGATTGAGTTATTAACCTTTGCCCACCTCAACAGTTCTAACTTTCTTTCAACGGAGTAGCTAAAGCCTAAAGGGAATTGATGACTAGGCGTTGTATAAATAATTTTGGTATTAGAAGGGATTGATTCAACGACAACGCCTTGGTCGTCCATCGACACGGTGCCTATTTGCGCGCCAAGTAATCGAGCTTGATTTCGAAAAACAGGATATCCTGGATCTTCCGTCGACACGAGGTCCCCCGGAGAGAGTAATGTAAGGAGAGTCGTCATTATTGCCTGCTGGCCCCCTTGCGTAATGATGATGTCTTCAGGGTCACAGATTATGCCTCTCGAATGTCTTACATACTCGCAGATAGACTCTCGTAAACAAGCTAACCCTTGCAAATCACCACCATGTGCAAACTCTGGAGTTAATGCATTGAGCCTACTCAGTCTTGAGTGTCGCCAAATATGCTTTGCTATTCTCTGATGATCAGGAACGCCTAAAGTGAAGTCATAGTCTAGATTCTTTGGTGCGATGATCTCTGGCTTCTTCGCTGCGTTAGTGCCAAACACCCCTAGTTGGTAGTGTTTTATTGGTCTCTTATCTTGATTCACCGTTTGTTCTAGAACATTACTTACGTACGTGCCAGACCCTGCCTTTTTTACTATCCACCCCTCGAACTGAAGTCGCTCATACACCGAAATGACAGTGTTTCTTGCTATGCCTAACTTTTTTGACAACATGCGAGTCGACGGTAATCTCTCATTTGATCGTAATCTGCCTTCTAATATCCCTTGGTATATCTCGGAATAAAGCTGTTGGCTGGTGACTTTTCCAGTTTCGAAGTGTAGTGAAAATGGCATCGTTTTCTCTGTAGACGTTGAAAAGTGGTTCTAAAGCGTTGTGAGGATGTGGATCTGTATGTACCAAGTATATCTACCTAGTATACCGTTATCTTGGTATGGAGAAAGCGCATTTGAGTACACTATTTCCTCATTTTGCAAACGGATGTTACTTACATTCGTATCTAATCGGCCTACCTATCAACGGTGATCAGGTTTAAACCTGTTTATATCGCACTAAAAATTTGAAGACACAGTGTTATTCATCGGGGGTTAACGATTGGAGTTATTCAAGTCAGGATTACTTTTATATAAAAAGCTAAAAGCCTTGGAATAAACTAGAAATTAATTATAAGTGAAAATTAAAAATTGAGGGTTCAATGAAATTAAACAATGCCTTGGTGGCTATTTTATCGCTCACGTCTTTCGTCACGTTTGCGAAAACGGAGTCAACGGTTAGCAGTCAATTAAAGAGCGTAGTTGATGAATGTGCTAAAGGATTAATGAACGAATACGACATTCCGGGGTTGGCTGTTGCAGTAACGATTGATGGTAAGCGTTATTTTTACAATTACGGTTTCGCTGACGAAAGTAAGGGGAGTTTAGTCACCAACGACACAATTTTTGAACTCGGTTCTATCAGTAAAACTTTTGCCGCTACTTTGACTGGGTACGCCCAAGAAAAAGGTAAGTTGAACATGGATGACAAGGTCAAAGATTATATTCCAGAATTAGAAAATAGTGTTCTGGGTAATACCAAGCTAGTTCATGTCGCAACCTACACTGCAGGTGGTCTACCATTGCAATTCCCTAGCGAAGTAACGAACGACGCTGAAATGATGCAGTACTACAAAACGTGGAAACCGGAGTACGAAGCCGGTACTAAGAGGAAGTACTCAAACCCTAGTATTGGTCTATTTGGCTACATCGGTGCCTTGAGTATGAAGTCAGACTATACGGAAATGATGGAAACCGTCATCCTACCTGAGCTCGGTATGACCAATACGTTTGTCGATGTACCAAAGGATAAGCTTAACAACTATGCTTTTGGTTATAGTTCTGAGGGAAAACCCGTTAGAGTTAATCCAGGTATTCTTGATGCACAAGCCTATGGTATTAAATCAACAAGCTTAGACATGCTTCAATATATCGAAGCAAATATGGGTCAAGCGCAACTTAATACTGATATAGAAAATGCGCTAGAGCGAACTCATACTAAGTATTTTGATACCGACACGTTTACGCAAGCCGTAGGGTGGGAAGGTTATGATTACCCCGTTTCACTTTCGCAATTATTGAAGGGTAACTCCAGCGATGTAATTCTCAATGCTAAACCGGTTCAAGCAAGTGAATCCGGTACTCTCGGTCGTGACGTTTGGTATAACAAAACGGGTTCAACAGGTGGCTTTGGGGCATATGTCGCATATGTACCCTCTGAAAAAATAGGCATAGTGATTCTAGCGAATAAAAACTACCCTAATGCAGAAAGAGTAGAGGCTGCTTACAATATTATTAGCTCGGTGGTGAAATAAATTTTAGTGGTAATAGGCACTACGTAATTATTAGAGCTTATTTAGATACATACTATCTGCATTGTTTTATTCGATAGTATTTATAGGAGTATTCATGAAAACTAAGCATTGGTCTAAGGTGACTTTGCTACATGAAGTTGTTACGAATCCAAATATAACGATTAAAGGTAAACATAGTTATTACAGTGATTGTTGGGACGCCGGTTTTGAGGAGTCCGTTGTAAGATATCTACAAGGCGATGAGTTCAGCCGAGATTGGGAACCAAAATGGAAGATTGATAAGTTACATATAGGTGACTTTGTCTGTATTGCAGCGGAAGTTGTGATTGTTATGGGGGGAAATAGTACACATAGAGCTGATTGGTTCTCCTTGTACCCATTTATGGACTTTATTGAAGAAGCGTACGTCGGGAAAGGAGATACTCACATTGGCGATGGCGCCTGGCTCGGTATGCGATCCATGATAATGCCGGGTGTGACTATCGGAGAAGGAGCAATCGTTGCGGCAAACAGCGTGGTGACGAAAGATGTTGAGCCTTACAGCATGGTTGCAGGCTCACCAGCTAAGCATGTCAAATATCGCTTTTCTCGAGAGACGATAGACGAACTGCTCGCCCTTAGGATATATGATTGGCCTGATAAGAAAATCGACAGTCTGAAGAGGTTGTTATGTTCAGACGATTTAGAAGGGCTGAAAAAGGCAAGCGCTGAATACGATAGAAACCATTCAGTAGAGTGAGGATGTCACTATTTTAAAAAACAGAAGAGGCTCATTATAGAGCCTCTTTTTAGTGTGATGGATATCTGCAACCACCACACTTCCTTATCAACTCATCATTCAGCAAGTCGCCAACTAGAATCGGAAACCTTTTAGTTTCATCTTTGCAGGAAAGGTTACCTCAATAGTTGGCTCTTTCAATTGTTAGCAGAGACGCTCATAACTGTTTTGTTTGAGCAATTCGGTTAAGTCGCCTTGACCATATTTTAGAGTTGCTTGGTGTTTTTGATGTCGAATGACCTGATCAAAAGTAGGTCGAGTCACTGAACGAAAAACGCCCACGGGTACGGGAAAGTCTGGATAGCTCAAGTTAGCAAGCGCATAAGCATAGTATGACTCCTCGCATTGACTGGAGTGGAGCAAAAGGTTCGGGGCCTCTGATTCGACAATCTCGAAACCAAACCCTCTATTGATCAACGCTTTTGAGTGTGTTTTACCAAACAATAACGGTTCATTATCTGAGAGATAAAGTAGATGTTCGCTTCTATTAGCTGGGCCGTTGTAAGGTTCGTGCACTTTATCGTTAAAAATGACGCAGTTTTGCAGGATTTCAACCACAGCAGTGCCGGAATGCGCTGCGGCTGCCTCTAACACCATCGTCATGTGTGTAGGATCATTGTCTGATGTTCGTGCTATGAACGTAGCACCTGCGGATGCTGCCAATGCCAAAGGTTTAAGCGCTTGATCGGGAGAACCTTCAGGACTCGACTTAGAAATGAAGCCCTGTTCGCTTGTTGGGGAAAATTGGCCTTTGGTCAGTCCATAGACAGCATTATTAAAAAGCAAAATTTTAATGTCTTGGTTGCGTCGAATCGCGTGAATAAAGTGATTACCGCCAATACTCAGTGCGTCACCATCGCCAGTTACAACCCAAACATCTAACTCTGGATTGCTCGCTTTTACACCAGTAGCGATGGCAGGGGCACGGCCGTGAATCGTATGAAATCCATAAGTATCGAGATAATAAGGAAAACGAGATGAGCAGCCAATCCCTGAGATGAATACGGTGTTCTCTTTAGTTCGACCTAATCGTGCTAGAACGGATTGCATCGTTTTTAATACGTTAAAATCACCACAGCCTCGACACCATTTGACTTCAACATCAGAAGCGAAATCTTTGCGGTTGAGTACCTTAGTCGTCATTTTTAATTTCCTTCAGGTGGTGGTTAATAGACTCAATGACCTCGTGAACTTTGAATGGTAACCCCTTAACTTGGGTTACGGAGCGTGCCGAAATGGCATATTGTGAGCGAATCACTTTGACGAGTTGTTGGTTATTCAACTCAAAAACAAGCACATGCTTGAATTGGCTAATGATCTCTTCCAAATTGATTGGAAACGGGTTTAGATACTTAATATGGGCGTGGGCAACCGATGCGCCTTGCTTTCTCAGATGCTCAATTGCGGTCGACACAGAACCTTGCGTGCCTCCCCAACTTAGCACTAGCAGTGAGTCTTGAGTACTGCCTGTTAGCGTTTGTTTAGGGATGAAATGGCAGATGTTATTTATTTTTTTTGCTCTTTCATCAGTCATGCGCTGGTGGTTTTCAGGATCATGAGAAGGGTTGCCTGTAATCGCTTGCTTTTCTAACCCTCCAATGCGGTGCATTTTCTCTTTTGTACCAGGCGTGACCCACTCTCTGCTGTAATACACGTCATCACGGGCATAGGGATAAAACGGGCTTATGTTTGCTTTTGCTGCCTCGGCAGTTAGTTTAATCTCATCAGGGTTGGGCACGAGCCAAGATTCGGAGCCGTTTGCTAAGTAGCCGTCACTCAATAAGATCACTGGCGTCATAAATGTAGTAGCAATTCGACAGGCCTCGATTGCCATGTCAAAGCAGTCTGCGGGAGAAGCAGGAGCCAACACTGGGAGTGGTGAATCCCCATTTCTACCATACAAAGACAAAAGCAAGTCTGATTGCTCTGTTTTAGTCGGTAGGCCAGTGGAGGGGCCTCCACGTTGTACGTTGATAACAACCATTGGCAACTCCGCCATCACGGCAAGGTTAATGGTCTCTGCTTTCAAACATAATCCAGGGCCAGACGTTGATGTGACTCCTAAACCGCCAGCATAAGATGCGCCTAAAGCTGAACAAGCAGCTGCAATCTCATCTTCTGCTTGGAATGTCGTGACCCCAAAGTGTTGATAGGTTGATAGCGTGTGTAGAATATCTGAGGCGGGTGTTATGGGGTACGAGCCCAAAAATAGCTGGCGTTGGAGTTTTTCTGCTGCGCATATTAACCCAAGCGATAATGCTTCGTTCCCTGAAACAGTACGATACAAGCCAGTTTTATCTGCTACGGGAGCAACCTGAAAACAGTCGCTGAATATTTCGGTTGTTTCAGCATAATTAAATCCCGACTTTATGGCTAAAGTGTTTGCCTCTCTCACTTGCGAATTGTCAGCGAATTTATTATTTAGCCATTCAATGGTCGGTTCTAGCGGACGGCTGTAAATCCATAAAACAATACCAAGCATAAAAAAGTTTTTGCTTCGCTTCACTACTTTAGGCGCTATGTTTAACTCAGAAAGAGATTGAACGGTTAAACGCGTAAAACTGTCACTAATCACTCGATAATCTGCGAGGCTACCATCGCTCAATGGGTTCGATTCATAGCCAGCAAGCTCAAGGTTTTTTTTATTAAAACCATCGAGATCAATAAGCACCAAACCGCTTTCAACGAGTTGTGAGATTTTGGTTTTTAATGCAGCGGCATTCAGAGCGATTAAGACTGAAAAATCGTCGCCAGGAGTATAAATCTCTGTTGAGGCAAATTGCATCTGAAAAGCCGATACTCCAGATGTGGTTCCTGCCGGAGCCCGTATCTCAGCTGGATAATCAGGTAACGTCATGACATCGTTTCCTTGTTTCGACGAGTTGTCTGAAAAGCGTTCTCCAAGTAATTGGATACCATCTCCAGAATCGCCAGCAAAACAGATCACTTCGCGTTTAAGTTGAATTCTTGTCATTAAAACCTCTTACCGTGTTAGAGCAAGTTCAGTATGTTTCATTGCACTTAATGAGATGCAATGGAATTAAAGGTTGGAGAAAATGCCGTAAGCCCGAGCATTCTGAGTGTAGAGTTAATGGTGTTGGCTTTATTTGTTGTCTCTGAGGTCAGTAGAAATATCCATAGCTAGGTATGCTTTTCCGAAATACTAGAAAAGTTTGCATGACACAAAAATACTTTTTCTGTCATATTAGATGTGATTATTTTTCATTAATTGTGAGCGTTATGGATAAGCTGTCATTAATAAAGTTGTTTGTATCTGTTGTGGACTTAGGGAACTTTACAGCAGTCGCGAATCAATTAGGGCAGTCGCCTTCTACTGTTAGTAAAGCGATTGCTCGCCTAGAACAGGATTTGGGTGTTCGTTTAGTTCACCGTACAACACGTCAACTCCAGCTCACTGAAGCGGGGTTTAACTACCTTGAGACGGCAAGAGAAGTGATCAACTTGCTCAAAAGTAGTGAAGAGCAGCTTCATCAAAGTATTGCATCTCCGTTTGGTACACTTCGTGTCAGCCTTCCTTTATCGTTCGGGCAAAACTATATAACTCCGCTGATTCCAGAGTTTTGCGAACGTTACCCTGAAGTGAAGTTGGATCTTAGCTTTTCCGATGAATACACCAGTATATTGGAGAGTGGGATGGACGTTGCTATTCGAAGCGGGAGACTAAATGACAGCAACCTGATTGCGAGGCGATTATGTCCTATTGATATGGGTATGTTTGCCAGTCCGGAGTACATAAAGAAGTTTGGTCGGCCTCAGAGTGTTGAAGCGCTTAACCAGCACAAATGGATAATGTACCGCTATAAACAATCGGGGCGCTTGCTTACCTTGACGATGCCTTTAGATGGGCAATTAGTAGAATTTAGTCCTACACATCAAGTGATAGTAGACAATGGTTATGCGATGGCCTCTTTAGCGAGTTTAGGAGCAGGGATTGCATTGATGCCCCAATATCTTGCTCGAGACTTAGTACAGCAAGGTAAACTGATGTTGGTTTCTGAACCTCAAAGAACCGATGGTCAGGGTGTCTATATATACTATCCAAGTCGTAAGTTTGTACCCGCGAAAGTAAAAGTGTTTATCGACTATATTATTCATAAACTTGATGAGCAGGGAGAGGCGATCAACAGCAGTTGGATGCTGAACCATTAAAGCTCTTGCTGGAGGACGATAGCTTTTTCTGAAGTCTAAGCGTGTTACGTGCCAGCAAGTTTGCTACATTCAGTTGTGCCCACAAAAATATTAACTCATGGGTCTGTAAACAAAGATTCGCATCATTAAGAGCCGCATATAGCGGCTCTTTTTATTCTCGATGTATATAATAGTGACTTGGCTGAAACAGTCATAATATAAAATCGGTAATATCACTTGATGATAATGACCAAGCCGTAACTAAAATCCTAGGTAGGGTTCACATATCTCTGGGATCATAGGTTTTCCTAGATTGTACAAGTGCTTAGTTCCAGATTCTCTTGGGTCAACTAAGCGAGATGAAGTGGACCATAAAATTCCTTTTCCATTACCGTATACTAATGCATCACCTGCAGAGGTGGCACTCTCACCAGTAATTTGTGATATACTTACTTGAGTTATTTTTTCATTAACACGGTCATAATAATACACTTGAGGTCCATAGCCACCAGCAGTGTTATATTCTCTATTTTTTGATGAGAAAGCGATACTTTCAGCATTATTTGATATAGTAGGACTAGAAATGCTATGAATAAGTTTATTGTTTGGTCCTTTTACATATTCAGACATTCCAGTATCTATGTTATAAATTGATAGATAAATGTTTTGGGTAAAGTCTTTATCATTTTCTGTATTTGCTGGTTTTCTAGCTGGATATATTAAGAACTTTCCATCAGGGCTAATTGATGAGTAAAAAGTGCTAGGCTGATGGCTTAAGTCTATCCTAGTTGACTTTATTTTTACCGAACTACTTTTTATTCTATCATATAAATATATTGCAACTTCAGTATCTTGCCCATCATAGACATTGTTTATGTCCATTTGCTCTGTAGAAGTGTATGTCAAATAACGACCATCACTAGAAATGATTCTTGATGGAGATAACCATATATTACCCAAGTTGCCATCTATGTCGATATTTATTACTCTAGATTCTTTATTCTGTATGTCAGTTATTCCAACTACTTTTTCTGTATGGTTTTTTAAACTACTTCCAGTAGAGCAAGGGTATTCGTAGTATGAATATTTTTCATTTATAGGGTAAACGTTAAAATGAGTATGCTTATTTGTGCATTTTCCTTCCATCTCGTCAGGGTATTTTGCAGTAAGTAATTTGTCTTCTAATCTATCCCATATTACTCCACTGTAATCTATCGAGTTGTCAGTATATGTAAAACCAATATATCTCCCGCTTGAGGATATAGCGGGATTTATCATTTTTATATAATTATCTAGACTTGATGGACGCCCTAATCGAGTTGTTTGATTTGTTTCAGTATTTTTTAGGAAATAACCACCATCCATATTGTCATCGGCAAGCGGTATTTTAGGTAATGTGTTGTGAAAAAGTACGTATTTTCCACTATCAGTAATTGACATGCTATGAGGTTTCACGTAGTAGGCTCCGTGACCAGCCGGATTCATATTAGAATCAGAGTTAATGATATACGGAGAAAGTTTTTCCTTATTTTTGATATAGCCGTCATTCCGCAGCCAATTTCAGAATTAAAACAATGTGATCCAGTGATCGTTTACAAATGTTAGTGCGACAGACCTCTTGACCGCGATCCCCAGTTTTGATCTATTACTGTTATTTAACG
>NZ_JAMZAP010000012.1:0-160878 GCF_024181785.1 Vibrio sp. Y42_MX_L11 | reverse complement strand
AATAACAGTAATAGATCAAAACTGGGGATCGCGGTCAAGAGGTCTGTCGCACTAACATTTGTAAACGATCACTGGATCACATTGTTTTAATTCTGAAATTGGCTGCGGAATGACGGTTATACTAAAAGTGATTGCGTTCTTTTTTTATCAAGATATTTTGACTATCGTTTGTTGGTTATTTTTAATGATTATTGTGACATTAATGTTTGTGGTTATTTTAATGGCGTTGTTATTCTAAATTAATTGATAGTAAAAGTGTCGGATTTATTAGTTTTAATGACTTTATTTACACAGTTTTATATGGTTATTTTCACTTTTTAAAGTTAGAACAATTTATTATTATCTTAATCCAACTTTTTGGTTTTTTATCCAATAAATTGTACTCAAGATATTAGTGAATAATGCCTTGATTTATTTAAGTCATTGTTTTTGTTGTGCTTTCAAAGTTGGCACGGACTTTGATTATACCAAGTAGTCGCGGTGATAAGCGATTTGGTGATTTAAACAAAACAGATTTTAGAAAAGGAAATAGCGATGCCAACTCCAGCATATATGTCTATCCAAGGTGAGACTCAAGGCCATATTACTAAAGATACTTACTCTGCAGATTCAGTAGGTAACACATGGCAAGAAGCTCACGTTGATGAGTTCCTAGTACAAGAACTTGATCACGTGCTAACTGTTCCACGTGATCCACAAAGTGGTCAGCCAACTGGTCAACGTGTACACCGTCCACTTGTTGTAACTAAAGTTCAAGATCGCTCATCTCCACTACTATTCAACGCACTAGTATCTGGCGAAAAACTTCCTGAGTGTGTGATCCGCTTCTACCGTACTTCAGTTCAAGGTAAACAAGAGCACTACTACTCAATCAAATTGATTGATGCGCTACTTGTCGATATCCAAACTCGTATGAACCACTGTCAAGACGCAGCAACAGCTGACCGCGTGACAGAAGAAGTGCTTAAGTTCACTTACCGTGCGATCGAAGTAACTCACGAAAACTGTGGTACTGCAGGTAACGACGACTGGCGTGCTCCACGCGAAGCTTAATTGCTCGTCGCGTAAAGATTCAGGGCCAACGATTGTTGGCCCTAATTCGATTATTTGTATCAGGTAAAAGATATGGTGAATGACGTAGAATTTAAATTTGAAGTGCCTGGGTGTGGGCATGAATTTCGGGTTGAGAGCTTTCATGTTCATGAAGAGTTATCTAAGCCTTTCCACATCAATCTCTCATTACTTTCACTTGATCCAGATATCTCGTTCGATGAGTTAATACGTAAAGCAGGAACATTGACACTTTACGGACAAGGTGTTGGGGCTGCGCGTGTGTTCAACGGCGTGGTGAATGAAGTTCGTTACTTAGGGACTGGACGTCGTTTTTCTCGTTATCAATTAGTCTTGGTTCCTCAAGCTTGGTTCTTATCTCAGCGCCAAGATTGTCGTATTTTCCAGCAAAAGTCAGCGCAAGACATCATCACAGAAGTACTCGATGATGGAGCAGTCACCGATTACCGATTTGAAGTGTCGGGTACTTACCCTCCAAAAGAATACGTTCTGCAATATCGTGAGTCTGACTTGCACTTCGTGCAGCGCATGATGGCTGAACACGGTATGTGGTATTACTTTGACCATAGCGATTCAAATCATACGATGGTCATTGTCGACAGTAATGACGCGATTGCACCTTTGATAAGCTCGCCACTAAATGCTTCATACATTGGGCCGATTGTTTATCATGCCGATGGTGGGGGTGTTGCCGATCGCGAGCATATCTCTGATCTCGAGTTAGTTAACCGCGTTAGAACGGGACAGGTTACGTACACAGATTACAACTACGAACACCCTAAAATTCCACAAGAGATGACACAGGCTGGTGAGCTAGACCAAGATCTCAAGCAGTTTGATTATCCTGGACGATACGTTGACCCACTGATGGGTCAGGTGAGAACCACGGAATGGATGTCGGAACACATTGTCGATAATCAACAAGTGGAAGCAACGAGTGACGTAATGCGCTTAGCATCTGGTTACAGCTTTAACGTCAGTGACCATCCGCGCTCCGAGATCAACCGCGATTACCTTATGCTGTCAGTAATGCACACTGGGCAAGATCCGCAAGTGCATGAAGATGAAGCGAGTGGTATGCCAACCACTTACTACAACCAGTTCTCATGTACTCCACGTGATGTGATATTTAAAGCGCCTAAACTAGCGGCACCAGTAGTGGATGGCCCGCAAACGGCGGTTGTTGTAGGACCAGAAGGTGAAGAGATTTACACCGACAAACTTGGTCGAGTGAAAGTACAGTTCCATTGGGATCGCTATGGCGATAACGATGAACACTCAAGTTGCTGGATCCGCGTAAGCCAATCCATGGCGGCGCCAACATGGGGCGCAGTTTATTTGCCGCGTATTGGCCATGAAGTCGTAGTGACCTTCCTTGAGGGGGATCCAGATCGTCCGTTAGTTACGGGCGCAGTTTACAACGGTTTGCATTTCCCACCGTACTCTTTGCCGGAAAACAAAACTCGTACCACGTTCCGCACGCAAACGCACAAAGGAACAGGTTACAACGAGTTGAGTTTTGAAGACGAAGCGAACCAAGAAGAAGTCTATATTCACGCTCAAAAAGACATGTCGACCAAGGTGCTCAACAACCGTTACCGTGATATCGGTCAAGATGAATTCTTGAAGGTTGCACGTCACCAAACGAATGAAGTTCATGGTGACCATAAAGAAACCATTCATGGGCATAAAACGACACAAGTAAACAGTACGTTTACCGAGACAGTCGAGCAAGACGTTACCGTCACATACAACGCGAACGAAGCCCAGTATGTGAAAAACAATTCTGACTTAGAAATTGGTGATAACCGTACGACTAAGATCGGTAAAAATGATGACTTAGATATTGGTGAAAATAGTAACCTTACTATCGGTGCATCTAAGAGTTCAGACATTGGTGCGGATGATAACCAGACGGTTGGTGGCAACTTAACGGTATCAGTGAAAGGTAACACCGCTTATAAAGCCGATGGTGCGACGCAAATTATCAGTGGCGACAAGATCGTATTGAAAACGGGTGGTTCCTCTTTAGTGATGAACAGTGATGGTTCAATAAAGTTATCAGGCTCGGCTATTACGATCGAAGGCAGTGACAAAGTCGTCGTGAAAGGTGGCAACGTAGTGGTTAACTAACAATGGAAAAACAACCTCTTACAACAGAAGTAATATCAGAGCAGCAAGCCGAATCAACGGCTTGCTTTTCGCGTTTTGGAATAATAGTGGCTATCAATGAGTCTACGGGCAGTGTGCGAGTTGATTTTGATGGTAACCCATTTAAGCAGCCACTCACTGCGAGACTAGGACGTGGCTTTCGTCGTTCTGAACTGCAAATGGCTATCGATAATCGATTAAGTTGTCGAATTGAGTTTTTGAACGGCGACTTAAGCTTGCCTCTTGTGACGGACATTTTTTTCTCCATTCTGGATGACTCTGATGAGTTTGTACTGCGAGCGAAGAAGATGGTTATCGAGACAGAACAAGAATTGGTAGTCAAAAGTGGTGAGACAGAAACTCGCTATAGCGGGCGCGATGGACGAATTACCACTAAAGCGAAGTACGTCACTTCTCAAGCAGAAAAAGCACAAAAAATTCAAGGCGGAACGATCGCAATTAACTAGTTACATCGCGTTAGCTAATGGTTTTGTGTTAACAAGTCACGCCGAGTGAGCTAATTACTTCGAGTTAACTAATTGCAATCGCGTTATGGCACGCTAATAACGGACAACTAGATGCGACAAAGAATCGGTGCCGAGCACCTAAAGGCACCCATAACCAATCAAGAAGTCGAAGGCGCGTTAGCAAAAGCTGAGCGCGCTGTGAATGACCTTTCCCAGTTGCCAGTAACATGGCTGGATTTCTGTAATGAAAAGCTGTCCATTGCTTCTGAAAGTATCGGGTTTTTAATCAGGCAGCGAGTTCAAATTCACAAAAGGGGTTATCCAAGTCGTGAGTTGGCGTATCTCAAACTTATTGAACGCCAAATTGAAGAACTGAAGCAGGTGTACTTGTCGTTTTATCGGCTAGCGCCGGGCTTACTCCATCAATTAAGAAGCAAAGAGCCAGAAATCTATATCTGGCTCATGTTACAAGGAGAGCTAGGTTCAGATCTTGATAACCTTTTGTGTGGACTGAGTTTGCTCGAAGATATTGACGCTAAAACTGCAATGGTCGTTGCCGTGCAATCTCCGGTTGAATCTATGGATAGCACGCTTTCGGAGCTTATTGAGGGTAATGCGACATCCGGTGCGTTTTACTTTGAATGCTTACGTGTACGTCAAACACTAAGCGTCTCTCTCATCAAGCGTTGGCACAAAGCAAGCATCATTAGCTCTCATGTTGCTTTGCCACTACTCGCTTTACAAGACGTGAAAGAGGGGATTGATTGGCTCAATGACAATGAAGGCAGCGAACAATATCTATTTGAACGCTTGATTACCAAACGTGACAGAGGCACTTGGTTCCGTCAGAGCTTTGGCATCGAACCAAGTGGATTACCATCAGCGCAAGTGCTCACTTATGCCAAGTTGCTTGAGTTAAAAGAGTTTGAGGCGTTTGATATCTCTTCTCCATTAGCACCTGTTGATTTTGCTCTGAGTGGTGATTGGAAGTTGATGCCCCCAATCATCGAGCACTTGGAAAGTCTGGAGGAAGCGGAGGGTGAAATTTGGCTTCAAGCCTTGTATGTCGTCTACGGAAAACTTCTTCCTCTGACTCCGCAAGATGTTGGTGTCGAGTATGAATGGGAAGATATCGTCGATCTTCTCAATGAGTGGGTGGAAGATGAAAAATATATCCAAAATCTACCAAGCCGCTTGGGTTACGCATTGAGCTTCGAGTCTACGTTAGCTGCGATGCAAGATGCTAACGTTGATGTGCTGTTCCGCGATTGGCTATGGCGTCAACTCTGTATTCAATCCAGAGCCTACGTGCCTTGGGATATGGCAATGCCGATTCATCAACAAGACTGGAACTTTAACAATTTAAAGGCCGCACCTTCTGCGAGCGAACGATTCAACTTAAGGAATAGCAATGCAGTTATGGGATATTGAGGCGCACCCTGAGCTATCACTTAAAGGTCGTTTTCAACGTGACGAAAATGGCGATGAAGTCTGGGTTGTGGTCGCCAAACGCACATGGCAATTCGATGGTGTGGTTTGGCACGAATTAGGTGAAAGTGAAATCTTCGATGATCCCCAATATTTGGGCGAAGAAGGCTTCTCTGCGATGAAAGTTGACCACGAGTTCGCGTATACCAAAGAAAACACAGATGTACTTGTTTACGGCAAAGCGCGCAGCTACGCGAAAAAGCCAGTGACATACCAAGAGTGTCGTGTGCTGATTGATGGTCATATCGATAAGACTCTCGCTATTCACGGGGAACGCGTATGGGTTGAGCATGCTGGCAGTATCACGCTGAGCAATCCAGTCCCATTTATTGAAAAAGACATTGATTACACTTGCGCGGTAGGCGGTGATTTACGTAACCGAATAGGCGGTGGGGTTGCCGATTCCAACAAAGAATTGCTTGAACAGAAAGCACCTTCGGTTTTTTATCCTCGTGAGGATTGGAGTTCCGACGTGAAAAAACTACGCGTTGCGGGGTTCGGGCCAGTGCCTCCGTTCTTTGAGTCGCGCCAGAAGCTGGCTGGCACGTTCGATGACGACTGGATTGAGAACCGCAAGCCAATGTTGCCACTCGATTTTGATAAGCGGTTCTTCCAAAGCGCGCCTATTGATCAACAGTGCAAAGGCTTCCTTCGTGGGGGGCAGCGTTTGATGATGAGTGGTTTTTGTCATGATGACACGCTTTCATTTCGAATTCCTAAAGAAAAATACCGTGCGATCGCGACGTTCAAAGATCAAAGTTATCAAGCTGATATGGCGATGTACACCTTATTCGTTGATGCGGAAAAGAAAACCATATCAATCAGTTACACCGCTGCGTTTCCTTGTCAGGGTAAAGAGCATTTGTTGGTGTCGACATCGATCACTAAGTTGGAAGAGGTAAGCGAGCATGCATAATTCAACAGGTCGCTATGTGTTGGGTATGGAAGTGATGACACCAACTGGTATGAACTTAGATATTGCCAGTGCAGTTTCGTATGCTGATTTAGGAAGATTCGACCAATGTGTAGGGGATGATGGTATCGAGCGGTTTACTTACGCAAAAATCGAATACACCAAAGAAATGGAACAGTTTGAGAAAACGTGTGAGTTAATAACCCACTTGCTTGATTCATTGTTAGCGCAGTTACCACGTTCATTGAGACCAATACCTTTGCTTATAGCGGTGCCTGCGTCTGTTTCACTAGTAAAGGTGCAAGAATGGCTTGGTGAAAGTCACTACGCTGACTTTCTCTCTGTGGTGAATGCAGTTCATGCCAGTGGGCCTAGTTTCGTTCTCCAGGCCATGAAATCATTGGATAAATATGATGCCATGATGTGTATCAGTGTCGATTCCTTGGTGAATTCGATGCAAACACTCATCGACGATGCGATGGTAATGAGTACGAATAATCCATGGGGCGTTATTCCGAGCGAGGGTGGGGCAGGTTTAATTCTTTGTCGCAGAAATACCATAGAGACATTGAAACTTAAGCCTCAAGCGCAGCTTGGCTACATTGATACGGAATTAAACACTTCAGACCGAAGAGGCATGTTTCGACTTGTTCAACGTGCGAGTAAAAAGCTCGATTCATTTGGTGAAGTGTATTCCGATATGACGAACCTTCGCATGCACTCGGAAGATTACGGCTTTGCTCTGGGGGCTAAAGCAGAACGATTCACGAACCCAGAACAACCGCAGCTTATCAATGAGTTGTGGGGCACGATGGGCAGTTGCTCTTCTCTAGCTTTAATCGCCTTTGCGGTCAGAGATCACCATTTTAGGCAACCAACCACGTTGTTAATGTTTGACTTTCATGGTGACAAGGGGATTCTCCAGTTGCTGCAATGTTAGTAGGCACTCATCGATCAAATGGCAATGAAAATACACTCATATTATTAGGTTTACGTTTGTATCATGAAAAAGCGTATAACTGATGCAGTGAAAGCGTAAGTAAAAAACTCTAATAAGTTAGTAATAATAACTAAAATAATAGGCTTACTGTTTGTTTTAAATACTAGCCTTGATACAAGTATGTTCAAGAAAATATTATTCAACTCTAATAATATTTATTCTATGAAAGAGTACTAAGTGTCTAATAATCAGAGTACAGCCAAAGGATATATCGATCAGTTGGTTGTGAAAGCTATTGAGAAAAAGAAACTGAATGAGCAAAGGCTAGCAGAAAAAAATAAGCCAAAGCTTGAGTACGTGCTTTTTTCACAATTTGATGTATTAGACAAGCTTCCTTCTAAAAATGGTAAGACAACGGTTTACCATCTTGCAAAAAAAGGGCAGCCAGAAAAGCAGATCTGTTGCAAAGTTATCAATGATGACTCGCCAGAATTTGCGAGTAAAATGTTGGTTAACGAAGCGAGTCGATTAGAGCTTTCCCAACATCCTAGCGTGGCTAACTTCATAAAAATCGGCAACGAATTCGAACGCCCATATTTGATGTACGAGTGGATCCAAGGTGAATCACTGGCAGAAAAGATGGAGCGTCACTCTTCTAAAGGTTTCCGCCACGACCATATCGCTTGGTTGGTATATCAACTCGCTGGTGCCTTAGAGTTTATGCACACAAGAGGCATCTGCCATCTTGATATTAAGCCATCCAACGTGCTAGTGAGTGAAGGCGATTACGTTAAACTCATCGATTTCGGTGCTGCTCGTTATATTGGAGAAACGGAACCTTACGCAGAAGCAAGCTTGAACTACGCTTCACCTCTTTATATCGAAACTGGCATCGCGGAACCGCAAGATGATGTTTACTCCCTTGCTTTGCTCGCTGGACATTTATTTTTGGGTTCAATATTTGGTGATACTTGGAATAAACAATTAAAAGACCGAAAGCGTCCTGCATTGATCCCGGCTCATATTTGGAAGTTGCTCAAACAAGTCATCAATAAACCAAGAGGGCATGGCTATACCGCTATTTCTTTCGCCCAGCAGTTAGCACGAATCGATACTCAATCGATTAACTCAAATTCTAACGCACCAATTTTCAGTAGCTTGCGTAATGCGGATCTTCTGCTTACACACTGTAAGTCGAATGATAAAACAGCGTACGGACGCTTTAAAATATTAGAGGCGAGCTTAGTGTTGAGTGTGCTGGCAATGACAGGAAGTTATTTGTATCAGCAAGATTCGGATGCATTGGATGCTATTTTTGCCCAAGAAACGACACCTTTAAGTCACACAATCACGCCCGCAGATACTGCTTCTTTTTTGGCTGAGCCGCCATGGAAAATCAAAGAAGTATTAGCAAAAACTGAGCAGAGCGTTGATACGACTGAAGCCTACCGAGAAGCGTATCGAGTTCAGCAATTAAGCCTTTCGGGTTTATATAATGAAAAACAGACTCAGTTGAAGTCTTACCAAGCTTTAGCTGATGGACTACCACAGACACTAGTGGATTTACGCAAGGAGCTTGTCACGTTGCGAGAGGAACTCGTTCGTGATGGTGCATTGTTTCCCTATGCGGACGAAACACTGACTAAAGTGATGTCGGGTTTGAATGTCGCCTCTGTTGATTCCATGAAAGTATCTGCCATTGCTGGCAGTCGTGATAAGCAGGTTGCTCACTTAATTTTAGATGGTGAAGCTAAGCTCGCAGAAGAAGAAATGAAAGAGGCGTGGTTATTAAACCAGTCACAGGCATATTTCTATAGCCAAATTTTACCAAAGAGAGTGATGGAAAATATTAATGACTCCATTGATAAACATGCAGAAGCTCACTTTTATACCAAAGCGATTGAAGAAGCTGAATTAGCCAAAGACTACTTTGGTAATACGCCAGAACTAGAAAAAAAAATAACAGACTTAATCATCGCAAGAAGCGAATTTATTTTGTTTAGTACGGTGATGGAGCAATCCATTTTCGACAAACAGAAATTGCATGAGTCCCTTGCTGATTTAGAACGAAATGCGCCAAGAAAATTTACAGAAATCACAAAAATTCTAGATAGCATGGCGTCGGATGCGATTAATCAGAGTCATCAGTTTTCTAAGCCTGCAAATGGTGCCATTGCCGTAGCTCGTGCATTGAGAGACTACTTGACTGAAGGAGATGCGAATTTTGTCCAACATTGATACTGATCACCTTCTTAAACCGATTTCTGATGAATCTCCTGCGGGTAACGATGCTCGTTACGAGTTTTGCTATGAAATGATGGAAGCCGAGGTAAAAAAGTTCGGCTCTCTATTTGGCGAAACGGTCGACTGGAATGTAGTAAAAACCAATGCAATGGAAGTGCTCGAGCATCATAGTAAAGATTTAAAAGCACTTTGCTATTTAGTACGAGCGCTTGCCGAGGAATCTGGGCTCAAAGGTTTTGAGCAAGGTCTGAAACTGCTTAATGAGGCGTTAGCTTGCTTCGGTAGTGATCTTTACCCGTCACGGAAACGCGGTAGAGACGGTGCGGTGGAGTGGTTGAACCATCAATTTAAATTGATGAGCACTAAGCTTGCGGACAGTGCGCAATCTTGGGAATTAGTTTCAGGCTGTATTTCGGCGATTGAAGAAGTGCAGCGTCAGTACGACGATGTTTACCAAGATTCCGAAGCTGACTTCTTTGAGATTCGCACGCAGCTCAATGTGTTATCTCAACAAGCGGCGGCCGATGACCAGAGCGATGACGCAATAGCTACCATCGAACAAGCGGCACCAGCTACGCAGCCTGCCGCGGTAGAAATGCCAGCACAGAACGACGTTCAAACCGCTTCAGCGAAGATGGTTCCGCCGGCCCCTAAACCTGCGCCAGTTAAGAAAGCCGTAGCAAAAGAAGTCGATGTCGATACAGATTTCTCGTCGCCTACGGCTTCAAAACGCACGTTAAAAAAAGTCGCGGAAGTCATGCTTCATGCAAACCCAAGTGATCCGCTGGCTTACCGAATTTATCGTCATCTGACTTGGGATGACATTGATGGTCTACCTGACCACCAAAACAATCAAACGCCATTGAGCTTGGCGGTATCGTCCGATCAACAAGCGGAATACCGCGACAAAGCCAATCAGGAAAGTGACATCGACACGATTAAACGTTTGGAGCGCACGCTAACTGATGCGCCATTTTGGCTCACAGGCCACCATTTCGTGTATTTGATGCTTACTAACTTAGGTTTTGATGACGCAGCACTTGCCGTGAAACAAGAAGTAAAGCGGTTTGTTGAGTCACTGGAGGGCATCGAACACCTCTCTTTTAAGAATTCTATACCATTTGCAGATGAAGCAACATTGAGTTGGTTGTCTACTCAAGATGCTACTTCATCGGCAGCACAAACTGTCGTACAGACGGTTGTGATCGCTGAAGAAGATTCATTGCTGGTGGAGGATATCACTCTAGAAAATCTAGGGGAATATGCCGCAGAACTTGCCCGCAAGCTTGAGCTGGATGGCTCAGGGCGTGGACAGTTCATGCTGTATTTACAATTGATAGCAGCTTACCAGTCTGTTGGATTATACCCGTTGTGTTTGCCGTATCTTGAGAAGGGGTGGGAAGTACAAAATGCGTTTAATCTCGCGAGCTGGGAACCCCACTTATCGTCGCAGTTAGAAGACCTGATTCGAAAGACACTCCATCAGTTATTCAGAAGTAAGGATCTTTTACCTGAGAAGTATGAAGAGTGGAAAGCAATTTATGACTAATTAAAGAGTTAGATAAGGAACGAATTATGTCACGTGACGGCTCGGTGGCTCCTAAAGAGCGAATTAATATCCGTTATGTTCCAGCAACTGGCGATACGCAAGAAGACGTAGAACTGCCGCTAAGCATGATGGTGGTTGGCGACTTTACTGCACGTGCAGATGAGACGCCAATTGAAGAACGCACTCCAATCAATATCGATAAAGACAACTTTAACGAAGTGCTAGAAGGCATGTCTCCAAACGTTAAAGTGAACGTTGAAAACCGTCTTTCTGATGAAGAAGGCGGCCAAATCGGTGTTGATCTAACGTTCCAAAACATGAAGGACTTCTCTCCAGAAGCGATTGCGAAAAGCGTGCCTGAACTAAACAGCCTGCTTGAACTTCGCGAAGCCTTGGTGGCGCTGAAAGGCCCTCTAGGTAATGTTCCTGCATTCCGCAAGAAGATCGCATCGGTTCTTCAAGATGAAGACGCGAGAAAGAAACTGTTGGATGAACTAAGCATTGGTAACGACCAAGAAGCAAAAGAAGAGTAAGGGATATCATGTCTGCAGAAGCACAAGCGCCAGAACAAGAAGCAGCCTTAGTTGAATCAGGCTCACTTCTGGATAGCATTCTTAACGAAACTCGTTTAAAGCCAAGTGATGAAGGTTTTGACGTTGCAAAACGTGGCGTAGAAGCATTCATCAGTGAGTTACTAAGCAGTTCGAACACAGAGAAAGTCGACCAATCTCTGGTTGATCTGATGATCTCTGAAATTGACCAAAAACTGTCTAAGCAAGTCGATGCAATTCTTCACAACGAAGAAGTTCAAGCGATTGAATCAACGTGGCGTGGCCTTAAGTATCTGGTTGACCACACTGACTTCCGTGAGAACATTCAAATTGAATTGATCTCTGCGAAGAAAGATGAAGTTCTTGATGACTTCGAAGACGCGCCAGAAGTGGTGAAGTCTGGTTTGTACAAACAAATCTATACGCGTGAATATGGCCAATTTGGTGGTAAACCTGTTGGCGCAGTCATTTGTGACTACGATATGTCGGCTTCGTCTCCAGACATCAAACTGATGGAGTACATGGCAAACGTGGGTGCAATGTCTCATGCTCCATTTATTACATCGGCGTCTGCGAAGTTCTTTGGTCTAGATAGCTATGAAGAGCTACCGAATCTAAAAGATCTTAAGTCAGTATTTGAAGGCCCACAATACACTAAATGGCGTAGTCTACGTGAACACGAAGATGCACGTTACCTAGGTCTATGTACGTCTCGCTTTATGCTACGTACACCTTACTCTGTAGAAGATAACCCAATTAAGGCGTTTGACTACGATGAGCAAGTAACAGACAGCCATGACAACTACCTATGGGGTAACTCTGCGTACGCGATGGCATCAAAAATTAGTGAGTCTTTCGCTAAGTACCGTTGGTGTCCAAACATCATTGGTCCTCAAAGCGGTGGTACTGTGCATGACTTACCGGTTTACAACTTTGAAGCCATGGGTCAAATCGAAACTAAGATCCCAACTGAGATTCTTGTTTCTGACCGTCGCGAGTACGAGCTAGCAGAAGAAGGCTTCATTGCGCTAACCATGCGTAAAGGTTCTGACAACGCGGCGTTCTTCTCTGCAAACTCTGTTCAAAAACCGAAAGTGTTTGCGAACACGCCAGAAGGCAAACAAGCAGAGATGAACTACAAGCTAGGTACTCAGCTTCCTTACATGTTCATCATCAACCGTCTAGCACACTACATCAAAGTGCTACAGCGTGAGCAAATCGGTTCGTGGAAAGAGCGTTCAGACCTAGAAATTGAACTGAACAAGTGGATTCGTCAATACGTTTCTGACCAGGAAAACCCGCCAGCAGAAGTCCGTGGTCGTCGTCCACTACGTGCTGCTAAGGTTGAAGTATCAGACGTAGAAGGCGACCCAGGTTGGTACAAAGTATCAATGTCTGTACGTCCTCACTTCAAGTACATGGGTGCAAGCTTCGACTTGTCTCTAGTTGGTAAGTTAGACCAATAACCCATTGCTGAAACCATAAAGCAGCCAGTAAAGACTGGCTGCTTTTTTCGTAGGAGTGAAGATGGAAAAAGGTTATCGCCTTTTAGAGCGGATTGAGCTTGGTGAGCCCAAAAACTGTTACGAGAAAGTCGTTTCTCACAAGCATTTGATTGAATCTATTCATTCTCATCTCGCAGACTTGCTGAATACCCATTCTGGGAATGCAATGATCGACAATGAGTATGGTTTACCAGATTTTAATGACGTACTTTCTAACAACACGAACCTAGTTCGCCACATTCAAAAAAACATCACGTCAACCATAGAACGCTTTGAACCGCGACTGTTGAATGTCGAGGTTAATTACCGTGAAGATCACCATAACCCGCTACAACTCGGCTTTGGTATTCGCGGCGAAGTTTCCCATAACGGCGGTAAAGTCCCAATGTCGATAGACGTCTACATGGGAACCGACGGCCAATTTAACGTTTAGTAGGTGCCACTTGAGTAACAGTAAATACTTTCAAGATGAACTCACGTATTTGCGTGAGTCGGGTAGTGAGTTTGCCAAATATCATCCAAAGTTAACTCACTTTCTCTCTGAGGGAACCTTTGACCCAGATGTCGAACGACTGCTCGAAGGTTTTGCCTTTCTGACAGGTCGAATCCGCGAGAAGATTGATGATGAACTGCCTGAGCTGACGCAATCTCTGATGACTTTGCTGTGGCCACATTACATGCGTTCGATTCCGTCTTTGTGCATTAGCGAACTAAAACCGCATACCGGAAGTGTTACTGAGAAAACCGTGGTGAAACGTGGCGCAGAAATGGCGAGTGAACAGGTAGAGGGCACGCAATGTTTGTTCCGTACTTGTTACGACGTCAATCTATACCCAATTACGATCACTAACATCGAACAGACCAACAGCCGCACCAGTTCGATGATTGATGTGACTTTATCGACGGAGCATGGTCTTGAACTGTCTCGGATCGGTTTAGACACGCTGCGATTACACCTGCATGGCGAGATTCATATTACTCGAACTGTCTTTTTATGGCTGTTCCGTTACCTAGATTATGTCGAATTAGATGTTGGTGGTGGTTACAAACATCGCTTAGGGCCAGAATACGTTAAGCCAGTTGGGCATGAAGAGGACGAAGCGCTCTTGCCTTACAGCAAAAATTCATTTGCAGGCTATCGTTTGCTGCAAGAATTCTTCTCTTTGCCAGATAAGTTCATGTTCTTCGACATTAAAGGCTTAGAGTGGTTAAAAGGCATTCCACAACGTAGCACGGTCAAAATCAAATTCCACTTTAAGCGTGCATTACCGTCAGAAGTGGTGCTTAAAGATAAACACTTGAAATTGCACTGTACGCCTGCCGTTAATTTATTTGAAAAAGATGGCGATCCAATTCGTTTAGAGCACCGACGTAACGAGTACAAGGTACGTCCGCAAAGCAACACTCAGGAGCATTACGAAGTCTATTCCATTGAGCAAGTGGAAAGCTGGAGTAAAGACGAGCGTCGTCGAAAGTCTCTGATTGAATTTGAATCATTTGAGCATCAAATTAACCAACGAGATAAGCGCGAGTTCTACAAATCTAAAGTCGCTGAGCGTGTAAGCGGTAGAGGCCTTGAACGCTACATATCATTTCATACTCATAATGGGGACATTGCGGAACTGGGAACAGAAACGGTACTCATGAAACTGCAATGTAGTAACGCAGATTTGGCGGAACGTTTGTCAGTGGGGGACATCACTTACGCGACTCATAAATCACCGACCTATGCGACGTTTAGGAATATTACCAAGCCCACTCAATCGGTCAGTCCGCAAGTGAATGGTGAGCTTCAGTGGCAGTTAATTGCGAATATGTCACTCAACTACTTATCGCTGGCAAATATTGATGTACTTAAAGTGCTTCTCTCTACCTATGATTTCCACTCTCGTGTTGACAGACAAGCGCACCGTGCATCCATTCATCGGCTTGATGGGGTTATCTCTTCGGAAATGAAACCAATCGACCGAGTATTTCGTGGTGTTTCTGTACGTGGCAATCAGTTTAAGTTGGTCACCAATTCCAAATTTTTTGTCAATGAAGGCGACATGTTCTTGATGGCGACGGTGCTTAACGAATTCATCCGTTTGTATTCGAGTGTGAACTCCTTTACCGAACTGGAAGTGTTTGATGAAGCGACAGGCGAGGTTTATAACTGGGCAAGTCTTATCGGACAGCAGACGATACTATGATTAATACACTTTCTGATAAGTCGAATGAGTTTAGTTTCTATCAAGCAGTCTTGCTGCTAGAGAAGCATTATCAACTAGAGCAGAACTCTAACTTTGTCGCCGTCGGTGAGAACAAGTACTTCCACCAAGAACGTATTGAGTTCAGCGTTTCGCCAAACTTATCTTTTCCAAAGAGCGATATGGACTTTATTGCTCATATGGAGAGAAATGGCCAGCAGTATTCTAGAGTCGAAACTAACTTTCTTGGCTTGCATGGGTCAAGCTCACCACTTCCTGCTTCTTATACTGAGAAACTGGCAGGGCGAGATCCTGAAGACAATCCGGTAAAAGATTTCTTTGATTTTTTCCATAATCGGTACACCAGTTTGTTGTATCGGGTTTGGAAGAAATACCGATATCACGTGCAGTACCAAAGCGGGGCAAGTGATGCCTTCTCTGGACGTATTCTGCACTTGGCAGGCCTATCTAGCGTAATGCAAGATAGTAAGGTCGCAGAGTTAGATCGAGCGAAAATACTGTCTTATGTAAACCAACTTTCTACGCGTACGCGTTCGCCGAAGCTGATTTCCGGTATTGTTTCGCATTACTTCTCGTTGCCTAGCGTGCGCATTGAAGAGTGGGTATATCGCCGCGTAGAAATCGCAGAAAGCCAACGGAATAAACTCAACCGTGCTAATTGCATATTAGGGCAAAATTTGCACTTAGGACAAAGCATTGCGGACTTAAACGGCAAATTTAATCTCTGCATCGACAGCATCGATTTTGAAACATTTAAGCAGTTTTCCTACGATGGTGAGTTACACAAAACACTGGTTGGCCTGATGCGTTTCATTTTGCGTGACCCGATGTCGTGGGACTTAAAGTTGACAGTTAACTTAGATAGTATTCCAGAGAATAAGCTAGGTAATGGGGAAGGGAACCACTTAGGACAAACATTCTGGTTAGGTAACCCAAGTGATAAAGATGCCAAAATCCGAGTCATCGGAAGCATATAAGAAAGCCGCTCTACGAGCGGCTTTTTATGTTGTCATCAAAAAGGTCAGAAAAGCTTAACGACTGATCGGCTGGTGAAGTACGACGGTAGTATCAAGCCTTTGAATCCCGTTAAATGACTCAATTTCGTTACAAAGATGATGAATAGACTGCAGATCGGGCGCTTCAATTAGGGCAATAATATCAAAGTTGCCACCAACAACGCTTGTTAAGCGAACCTCAGGGATTTCTTTAAGCGCATTTGTTACATCATTTTTCTTACCCTTTTCACAAGATATCAATAGATAGCTTGCGGCTTTGCGCCCTTCGTTTTCTACACGAATTTGTGCGGTATAGCCTTTGATAATACCGGTCTTTTCTAAACGATTAATCCTTTCTGCTACTGCTGTACGAGACAAACCAATGTTTCGAGATAGATTCGCAATAGACTCACGCCCGTTTGACAATAGACTTGAAAGTATTTTTCGATCTAATTTATCTAAACCTTGTAAAGTCATGTTTGAAATCATGTGTTCTGCCTATTTTGTTTTTATATTGTTATTTAATCGACTCTGGGAGCGTAAAGTTATATAGCTCAGCAAGAGTGAATGGGTTTTTCTGCGTCAATGGAGTGATGCGTAAGCTTAAGTCCCTCCCTGACACTTTTATGTCACTGACAAAGCTGCCGTTATGAGTGTTTGTCAAGGTCGAGTCACCTAGCAATCTGTATATCGCCCATTGACCACTCTTATTTAAAACGTGCTGTCTACCTTCGTCTGTTACATCCTGGAGCGTGATACTAATATTGAAGTCACCATTTTGCGGTGGCCAGGCCATTTCACGAATTCGGCTTGGACCGTGGTAGTAACTCATATTGGTATCTGCAATTTTTAAACTGGCTCTAATTGCACTAGAGTCAAGGTCGAGTACTCTTGCACTAAACGGAATATGAACTCGGTTGGTGCTTTTATTAATTAATGTATCTCGAATGACATTATAGTTGCGTAGTTGCACTAGCAGAGCTGGAGAGATTGGCATCGTCTCACCATCTACCTGCTTTGGCGTCCACAAGTTCGTATCGTAGAACGGTGCAAAGTTTTTCTGAATAAATGTGTCTAACAAGCCACCTGAAGCAAATAGCAATTCGAAATCTTCAATTGAGATTTCCTCGGTCGCTGTTAGGTCAAATGGATATTTCCCTAATCCAATCTCTTTAAACTTGGTATAAATTTCACTGTACCACTGAGTTTGGATGCCTTTTGCGGACTCTGTAATCATTACTGACCAGCTTTGCTGAACCACATCTAGTAACCAGCTGCGAACGGGTTCTGGTGATTTTTGTGCAATCTGTTTAAGCTTGATTAATGGGTCCGCCTCAGTACTGTTCATTCGATGCTGTGCTGCTGCTAGCGCCGCCATTTGTGGATCTGGCGCGTCGGCGATGTCCTTCATGTAGGTGCGAACACGGCTCAACGCTGCAACGGTCTCATCCCAAGGAGTAGGGGAGTTTGGTGTCTCACTCACTTGAAGCTGGTTTAATAGGTGAAAGGCTTGCTCAACACGTTGCATTAGCAAGTAATCAGGCTTTACCACTTCTTCTACAGCATCTGATGCCGAATCTGCTGCTGCCGCGAGTTTCGGGTCAAGTTTTGAAATTAGAGCGCTTTTTTCGCCAACGGGTGAAAATTGTGTGTTGGCATAGACCTGCTTCAATACCGTTGTCATTGGTGAAGAAGGCCCAGAGATTAAGTCTATCGCGTTGGTCAGGTCACCAACGTTGTCATAGTTTTGGACTTTGAGCTCACTCAGCGCATTACGCCAGTTATTGATGTAGTCATCAGTATATTTTTTTCGCACTTCTTCTTTAAAGGCTTCTTGCTCTTCGTTGGTAGGGATGACATGTTGCGATAGACCTAGAACCCAGTTGTCGCTGATTACTCGTTGCGACATTAAGTCCACGCGTGGTCGATAAAAGGTGCTAAAACCAGTGGAGGTATAGATCTTATCGACGATTAAGCGTTCGCTATCGATTGGCGTATTAAATACATTGCTAAACTCAAAACCGACGGCTCGTTGCAGATCTAATGTTCCTAAATCAATAGAGCTTGCTTCGTTTAAAATGCCTGAATACACGAGGTCGACATTCGAATTTGCAAGTAATGAACGACGTGTTGCACGAACAAGATCCATATTGATATCGATTGGAGCAAATTGTGTGCGAAAGTAGGCGTCTAAGTAGCGCATGGCCTGATCAACGACGTCACTTTGGTTACTCAAATCACTCATCATTTGGAGTGTTTGATGACGTAAAAAACGGATATCACGCTTAGATGGATCGTTAAGCATTAAATACCCCTTCAATAGAGGTAAAGCGCGCGTGAAAGCGTTTTGATTTTGTGCCAATTGTAGGCGGTAACCTTTCTCAATCAGAGGTATTAGCTGCTGAGCGACTTCCTTAAGTAACGCTTCGTAGGCAATGCGAGTGCTTTGATCCAAACGGCTAATATTGAGTGGTAATATTTCCTCATCTAAAGCCTTAGAACCTTTAAGCCATGCCCCATAAGACGGTTCTATCGCTTTGGTTGCATTCCCTAAAAGCTCACTAAATCTTGCATCGTGCTCTGCTTGTGATTTGTCATCAATACTTAGTAGTTGATTCATCACATGTAAGTTACTGTCTAACGTAGTTGCAAAAAAGTAACTACCGCCAGCAAGCAGAATAATGGAGCCGAGTATGGCTAAACGGCTTTGTCTCTGAATTAGACGAAGATACGTCTTGTTTTCTCCCGCAAAATCGCTTTCAGGCAATATTTGCGAATCAATCAGAAAGCGAGAAAAATACGGTGTTTCCGTCAACTGGGTATGCTCAGAGGCGATAATTGGTAAGTTGAAGTAGTTACTACAACTTTTTGCTAGTAAATTGTATTTACGACCGCCTTGTAAACTTGAGCTAAAGAAAATTTCACGGATATCTAGCGAATAAACACCGTTGTTAACATCACACAGACGCTCAAGAACATAGCTGACTTCAGACTGACATAGCTCAAACTGCTTAGGGAAAGCGAGAATTGCCTGTTTCTCGTCGATATCTGTTGAGTTAGCTGATGCATCTAGCGCGTTACTTTCAAGCACTTTAACTAGATTTCGGTAGCTATCACGGTAGTATTCTGAAAAAACACCTTTGGCCTCTTTCAGCGGGATAGAAAGGAACTCTACACGTGTCTTAAGAGAGCTAAAATGCATGTATTCTTTAAATCCATCTAACTTGTCTAGCTTCGACATAATTAGATAAATGGGTAATGCTGACGACGTTTTAGAGTTGATAGTGCTCAAGCGCTCCAATAACGACGAAATAGTGTACTCTTTTTGTTCTGGCTCAGAGACGATCATGAACTCGAAGTCTATGAAGAATAAACAGCCAGAAAAGGGTTTTCTAGGTCGGTGGCGAATTACTTCTTCGATGAATGTATTCCATAAAGAAGCATCACTGCTTGATATTTCTTGAAACACTAAGCGTTGGTCAGGTTTGATGTATACAGCGCTGTCAGATTCGTACCATTCAAAAAAATCATTCTTAGCGGTTCTCGTGCGATCCATTGGTTTAATTGCACTAGAATTAAATAAAAATTGACGTCGCCCTGACCCTTTATTACCAAGCATCAGATAAATTGGTTTCTTACCTGAGTTAGCAAGAAGAGGTTGGATAACCATAGAAAGAGCTTCTTCCTCAGTTTCCAAATTTTGAGCTTTAGCGCTGTTCTTTTTTTTCAACCATAGTGTGAATTGAAAAGTGATGTAGAAAATGGCGATAACACCAAGGCTCAGCCAAAGATACAGTTTATCTGCATCTTTTAGAAAAAGAAGATAAATAGCGGTAATGGTTATCGCCACTAAAAGCGTTAATATAGTAGAAATCACAACTGGATTTCTAAACAGTTTTTGTTTGAACATAAGCCTAAAACTTCTTTAATTGTATTGTTATTTATTGTCAGTTTTTTCAGCTTGTAGCTGACTCAATTTATATAGGTAGATGTTCAGTAAAAGGGTTGCGCGGTCAATTTCCTTTTGCTGTGAATACTTTTCAGCGTATTCAATACGACCTAGAAGCGGGAATAGTGAGTTACTATATTCGTACGCCGTTTTAGAGTTCTTATCTACATTCTGTCTAGCTACGTTGGCAAACACCGTTCTTGCGTCTGAGAATCGCTTATACACATCCATAAACTGGTCTTCTAAATGGGCGCTCTGTGTCAAAAAGTTTTGACGTAGCTGCTGGGCAGAAGATGAATCTGGATAGATTGCGATTAATTCATTGGTCAAGCTATCGAGCTCGCTGACGTTACTTACTTTGGCCGAGTCTAAAAACCAGTTATTCATCATAATATCTACGCGATTAATAGTTGGTGTTTTCAGTGACTGGGCATATTTTTTATTTTCGTAATCTAACGAGGCGACCAACTTTACAAGTTCATTAAGTGAAGCTTGACTAATTTTTTGCTCCAGCGTTCGATAGCGTTGTTGTTCGTACACAAAATGTGAACATATCGCCGTAACAATCAAGCCAATGATGAAGTAGATCATAAATCGGCCGGACTTTGTTGGGGTCGTTTTTTCACTGTTATTGAGGGGGGATGGCGAGTCCGGGGCAGGAGAGGGAGATACATTCACTTTAATTTCAGGTGTTGCCTGTGCGGAAGCTGAAGCGTTAGTATTTGCTTGTTTTTTCTCGCGTAACTCTATGGCATGTTGTTGTTCTTTTATCTGTTCAGCCCATTGGTTTAAGATACGACGAATGCGACCAAATGAAGGCGCTTGAATACCGTAATGAAGGCGAAGCTCTTCCTCTATTCTTAAACACAACTGGTGCGCAGCTTCAATCAGTGGAAGTTCTTCCGGCAACGCACGGTGCTTATTAATACGTTTTTCAGTATGCTCCACCATCCATTCAATTGCGCTCATTCGTGCTTTTGACTTTGAATGTTCAGGGTATGCGGTGTTCCAATAGACGACACACACATCAAGCAATGAATTTAACCCTTCAACAAGGCCTCTTAGACCATCGTTATATGTTGATGCGACCGTGAAGTAGCAGCAACAACGTAAGTCTTTAGCGTGAGTGCTCAAGATTTTTTTTGAGAGTGTTTGAACCGTTTTCCAAGAGACTCTTCCGGTGACTTTATTAAGATTATTTATTTGACGTTTTATTTCGTCAAAGTCTTCAGAGCCATTAGGGTTAGAGCCGCTTGGGTTATTTTCATCGATTGGTCTTCGAGCGAAGTCGCTAAAAAACATAAGGCAAATTCCAACTGATCATATAGAAGTATTAAGGTATATAGGACTCCACTGCTGTTATATTAAATTGTAAGCAGTGCATTACCGAAGTGATTCTATAGATAAAAGAAGTTGTTTAGATAATAAAAACACTTAAAAAATAAATTAAATTATCCTTAGTGTGATCTTTGTTCATAATATTAATGTCAATAGTTCGATTTGTTTTTAAGGAGAGCCTTATATATGACGAAGTCGATCTTTTGAGTTAATAAATGTGACTAAATTGTTAACTTTGTCTGTTTTTTGTTCGCCTGTGTTCTTTAAATTAGCCCTCTTAAATTGGTGGTAGAGCCTTCTTAATTTTTATTTAATTAAATAGGTTTACAGGCTCATTGCTTTAACTCAGTTCGGTCCATTAGTTTTTGTTTGTAGGTAAAATAACCAACCCTATAGTTGAAATGTATTAAGTTATAGGTGTTTTTTTAGGCTTATTGAAAAAGAGAATATAATTGATATCTTTCGCCTCTAAGTAGAATATCGGTTTTCCTAGAGGGACGAAATGCTAAAACCAAGTCAAATCGGGCTGATTTCAGCCATGTGTCTATTTTCTTCTTTTGCAGTCGCAAAGGGAGAGCGTTATGGACTCTCTGCCAGTATGTTGACTATCGATAGCATTAATTACGAAGAAGGTAACAGTGGTGAACAAGACACTCTAAGGTTTGGCTTGGTTCATTCTCGCCCTATTGATGAAAATAATAACCGTTGGCGCTGGTGGTTAGGGCTTAACTACCTAGCAGAAGATATCGAAGCGCCAGCTAGCGGTCTATATCAAGAAGTAACTAACTATGAACTTCGTGTTGTACCGCAATATGCGCTGGCTTCTTGGAGCGTTTTCACACCGTACGTAGGTGCTGGTTTATCTGCAGGTTACTCACAATATTCAAACCGTTGGCAAGTTGACCCAGAAGGTTACCGCTATAAGAGTGTCGAGGACATCGATCAGTTCGAGCTGGGTGCAGTTATCGCCGTTGGTACGGTCATTAAGCTAGGTAGTAACCCAGATGCTCATATACAAATTATTCCTCAAGCCTCTTATATTCTCCCAGTTATCAATGATGGGATAGGTGGGCTTGAACTGTCTGTTTCTATGCTATTTTGAGGTATATAGATGCACTCAAATCAGCTAGTTCTATTTATTTCTAAATGCCCAGAGGAATACACGGGTGCTAAGCACATTGAAATGCCCGAGAATGGTGGTTCAATGGGGCGTTCACCAAGTTGTAGTGTGTCTTTAACCGATCACAACCGCTTTATATCAGGCACTCATTGCCTGATCAGTGTGTATGGAGATACCTACTATATTAGTGACGTATCCACTAATGGCACTATGGTTAACGGAAACAAAATACTCAAAAATCAACCTGTTGCGATAGTCGATGGCGATATTATTTCTTTAGGACAATATGAAATTGGCGTTTCTCTGGAGCATGTTACCTCGACACAAGACATTGCCGCTGATATAGCCCCTGAGCGAGTATCCAATGATCCTTTGGTTAGCCTCGGAGATGCAGTTGTCGAAGAAGAAGAAAAAGTAGGCGCTTTAGAAGATTTGTTTATGGAGACTAAACAGGATGACATTGATTGTCATGATCCTGTTGCGCACCTTAACTTTTCAATGCAGCGAGATGATGATCATTTAATTCGTGACGATGAGCATCCAGAACCTGAACAGCCTAAAACGGTGGAAAGCACACGTCAGGTGGTCGATGACAGTTTCAGCATATACTCCGAGTTCGATCAGCCAAGCCTCATCCCTGAAGATTGGATGGCTACGGAGACCAAGAGTAACGCATCAATAAATGGTTCGTTAGGGATAGAGGTAGAGAACGGTACGCCACATAGAGAAGATATTGTCTCAGAAGAGACGGTTCAACCCCAAACGACGATTCTAGATAGGGCAGTTCAAAGACAACATCGTGCACCTAACTCCACAGAGACGATCGTCGAACATACTGCTAAAGGTTCAAAATGGGAAGAGATGACACAGTCATTTACTCCTTCTTCTCAAACTAATCAGCCACTTCAAATGCCTGCGGTAGAACCTACGATAAACAGTACGACTAAAGAGCAAGCGGGTATCGAAGCAACCGCCTGTTCTCAAGATATAGCACAAGCGTTTTTTGATGGTTTGGGTATAAGAAATCCTGAGCTAATGACGAATGAAGCTCAGTTGTTCAAACAAATGGGCACTTGCTTGCGCTTATGTATTGATAACCTGCAGAAAGAATTACACGAAGTAGAGTCCTTGAAAGAAGAGCAGAGTACGAGTGAGTCTAACTCTAACATTGCAGAGCTGATGCTGACTCTCAATAGCCAACATCTACTGGCTCCAAATGAACTGGTAGAACAAATGCTTGATGAGTTGAATGACCACCAAGTCATGTTTAACAAAGCGCTGAATGAGCTCATTTTAGAACAATCAGAGACGAACGATCCCGTTGCATTTGCTAACAAAGTGGCGAGTCAATCTTTGTTCTCAACGAAGTCAAAACTGTGGGGCGAATATTTAGATTTCTACTCTAACAATCGTCGCCTGCTCAACGAAACATCCTTAAAAGGGCTGATTAAGAAAAACTATAACAAAGTGATTAAGGGAAACCATGCGTAGTATCGCCGTATTACTCGGATTTGCCATGTTGTCCGGTTGTTCCATGTGGGATCAATTTAAAGAGTCCACGGGTATCACACCAGAAACTTCGTCCATTGAATTGGTTATTGAGGCGTCACCTGTACTCAATGTGAGAGATGGGGGGCAGTCATCTCCGGTCATTCTCCGCCTTCACGAATTAAATTCGCCAGTTTTATTCCGGAGCTTAGATTTTTTTGCGCTGTTTGAAAACGATAAAGCGTCGTTGGGTGATGAGTACATCAAACGTTATGAATATCAAATACAGCCAGGTGGAAAAGTTCATGAAATGCTAACGCTAGACCCTGACACTCGTGCCATCGGTTTTTCTGTGGCCTTTCGTGATATTGATGGTTCGTCATGGCGTAAAGTTGAAGTCATTGAAGAGAAGAGCGAGTACTACATCAAGCTCAAGTTAGAAGGCAGTGAGTTAATTTCTGATAATACTCGCGGCATTGAACAGGTTTACTTTTAAGGGATAGAAACATGTCTTTATACAATCCAGTTGTTTGGCAAGATGGAATGTTCATGAAGCCGCAGCATTTTCAACAACTCGATCGTTCGCAAAGTAAACTGTCGAGTATGTTGAGCAGCAACGCATCTCCTTTACATTGGGGGATTAAGCGTTTGGAAATAAATTCACAACTGCTAGCCCTCGGTAAAATTGGTATTACGCGTGCAGAAGGTATCCTACAGGACCGCACGCCATTTGAACTTCCACTGCTCGCTGAACTACCAGAAGTGAAAGATGTGGATCCTTCGATTGCCGATAAAGTGGTTTATTTGTGCTGTCCGTTACCATCGGAACGTTCTGAGTTATTTGGCACTAAAAAAGATGGTGCACGTTATACGATGGAATCTCAAGAAGCGGTTGATGCTTGTTATGATTCGGAAGACATGGCAAATATCGTCGTCGGTAAGCTTAACTTTTGCTTAATGTACGATCATGAAGATAAAAGTGCTTACACGTCTATTCCGATCCTCAAGATCTCGGAAGTGAAGCCAGATGGTAGCGTGATCTTAGATGATAGTTTCATTCCTACCTGTATTGATATTCACGCATCTACGGTACTTAATAAGTTCGCGACTGAGTTTGCTTCTATGCTGAAGCACCGCGCAGAATCCATAGTTCAGCGCCTGGGAGTGGTGGATCAACAAGGCGTATCATCAGTTTCTGACTTTATGCTATTGCAAGCGCTCAATAGATACGAACCCTTGTTTTGGCATTTTGCAAACACAGAAGCTGTACACCCTGAGTCTTTGTATCGAATTCTTCTTCAGGCAGAGGGCGAGCTTTCGACGCTGTGCTCGACGACACGCCGACCTATTGAGTTTACTAAATACAATCATGGTGATCTTACTAGCTGTCTTTCTCGCGTTCTAGACAGTGCGAAAATGACATTGAGCGTGATGTCTGAACAAAGAGCAATTCCACTGACCTTAAAAGATCAGAACTATGGCATCAGAACGGCAGCGATACCTGACAATAAGATCATTGATACGACGACCTTTATCCTCGCAGTTAAAGCCGACGTAACCTTGGATGTCCTGCATACCCAGTTTGTCAGCCAAACGAAGATCGGCTCAATCGATAACATTCGCGACTTGATTAACCTTCAACTGCCTGGGATTGAGATTAAACCAATGCCAGTTGTGCCACGCGCGCTGCCGTATCACGCTGGCTATACCTATTTCGAGCTCGATAAAACGGGCGAAGAGTGGATGGCATTGAAGAACACTGCTGCGATTGCGATTCACGTTGCGGGCGATTTCGCTAACTTATCATTGCAACTTTGGGCCGTTCGTCTATGAGTTACGCAGAAACAGACGTCACCGTAGTCTTATTCCAACCAGAGCCTGGCAAACCAATGGAGGTAATGCCAGCGCCTGACTTATCGAGAAACATCGCAGTACAAGATCTATCTATCGACAACATGGGTATTAACCCGCTGGTGGATCAATTCTCATGGTTGATCGCCAGTCTGTCTTGTATGTCTTCGATCCCTTGGCTTGATGACCCGATGCCATTTCGTGAACAAGTGGCACGTGAGATTCGAAAAGGTGAACGAAAACTTAATGAAATGGAGCTCGATCGTGCTTCGGTTCTTGTTATTCGTTACTGCTTGTGTGCGGCGATTGATGAATCTGTTTGTCGGCAAGAATGGGGGGCAAATAGTCACTGGAGCCAGAACAGCTTACTGTCTGAATTCCATAACGAAACATCTGGTGGTGACAAGTTTTTCGTTATTCTCGACCGCTTAAAAGCCGACCCTCGCAAATACCGTCACGTTATAGAGTTTCTCTATTTATTGCTTCAACTTGGTTTCCAAGGCAAGTACGGCCGTGAAGAGCGTGGTAACGAAAAGTTAGCGGAAATTGGCAGCACCATTTATCGATTAGTGCGAGATGACCGCCTAGCAGAACAAGAAAAAGTTTCTTTAATTAACCTTAAAGCTAAATACCTAAAGAAGCCGTTAAAAAGGGTAATTTCACCCAAGCTGATCTTGAGTCTTAGTGCGATTACGTTTGCGCTTATGTATGCGGCAACCTACATCGTCATAGACTTAAAATTCCAGCAACTGCTTGAAGTGTATAGATAACCAGAAATCTAAAAATGAGATCTTCTGCCAGTTTTAAGGTTTGCTGTGAATATCACTGGTCTTTTAGTGAAATTCACTAGTCATTTAGAGAGATTGCAATGTGCGATCTCTTTTATCATTCAATCAATAAAATTCAAATGGATTGGTTATGGGCGTAACAGTTGGTGCGAATGGACTTTCGATAGTTCATAAAGGCTCAGGTGGTGAAGCGAATGCAACGCTCCCAGATGTTTGTTTAACTAAGGTCGGCAAGCCAGTCGTTCCTATCCCTTATGGCAACAATGCTAAATCAGCAGACCTTGCAGGTGGGACTACGACGGTCTCTATGGATGGCGGTAACAGTGTCGCTATCAAGGGCAGTACGTTCTCAAAAAGTACTGGCGATGCGGGCGGTGACAGAAAAGGCGTTGCCTCAGGCACGATAGAAGCCGAAGCAAAATTCATTTCAGCTTCACCAACGGTTAAATTTGAGGGCAAAGGCGTATGTCGTCTATCCGATCAAATGACCATGAACAAAGCTAATACCATGTGTCTTGGTGGGGCACAAAACCCATCGGTTTCTGTGACGGAAGAGCAGGAAGGGACGTATACGGTTGACTTATACCTCTCATACTCAGACGGTGAACCCGTTCAAGGCGCAACATACACTCTCACAGATCAATCTGGCGCAGTGTTTGAAGGAACTCTCGACAACAACGGTAAAGCATCTGTTAGTGGCGTTGCTCCGGGTGAGTTTGCCATAGAGTACGGCGAGGACAGCCGAGACTTTATGCCGAATGTTCCAACTAAGACCAATCCGAACTTTAATCCTAGTGCTAACGCTCAACTGATCATTGAAGAAACAAAGAAAGGCGAAGTTGGTTTCTGGGAAAATGCTTGGACGCGAATGTCTGGTGCTGCAAGCTGGGTTTGGGGCGTCATTCTTGGTGACTTTAACGATGATGCCTCCGTAGAACAGATCATTGCCAATACGGCCCTGACCATGATTCCTGTTGTCGATCAAGCAGCAGATGTCCGCGATTTATCAGCGAACATTATGACGTTGTTGAATGAGGAAGAACGTGAAAAGTCGGAAAACTGGCTGGCTCTTTCATTAACGCTTATCGGTTGTGTCCCGACATTTGGTAGTGCAGTCAAAGGTACGTGTAAAGTAGCCCTTAAAGGCGGAAAAGGAACATCAAAAGATACTTTACTGGCTGTTTTAAGAGGCATGGGTAAAGGCGATCCAGAGAAGTTCTTGCGTACGTTAGATTGGATGGATTATGCAAAACAAACCAGCCAGATTGTTAGTGATGTTTTAAAACCTTGTATTGAAGTGGCAACCGAGTTGGCTTCATACGCAAACAGAATGGGCGCGGATGAGCTCGGTGCGTATTTCTTGAAGCTAGCGGATGAGGTAAAAATCATCGACAAGATGGTACCCGACAAACTAAAAGAAGCGATGGGCGAGTTTGATGATCTTTTTGCTCGTATCCTAGGCAAGGGCGAAAAAACTTACCCAGCGAAAGTAAAACATAATACCGGCGAGTCTGCACAGTCAGGAAAGAATTCTGCAAAGGCGAATGAGAAAAAGGGTAGCGAAGAGTTTCATTGCCCAGTTTGCGGGAAGAAACCTGAAAAGTGCGATGCTTATTAAACGATGATAATGATATGACTAAGATGCGTAAAAAACCTAATCACAGCCTAATCAATGGGTCAGGTGCAAAGTTAGCTGCCCAGATTCGGAAAAACAATGGATACGGGTCCGATTTTAAGGAACACCCGTGGGCAGACAGCAGAGTAGAGAGTGATCAATGTGGTCTAGAAGCGCACCATATCATTACTACGAAGAATTTGGATACCCCTCAATGGAAAAAATATAGGGAAGCATATGAGTATGATATTAACTCTTGGGAAAATGGAGTGATGTTTCCCTCTGAGCCTGATATTGCTTGCCAAGCGTCTACTCACGTTCACCGTTCTAACCATAATGGTGGAATAGATTTCACGAGCGTTAAAACTAAATTTTGGAAGGGAAACGACCCCAGTGTTGAAGTAAAAGATGATGTTGCTGCATACCTACGAGGTTTAGATTATAAATACATAAAAGCTGTATACTCCGACATAGACTCAATTAAGCAGAATGCAAAATCAAAAGTGTATTGTAAACCAGGCAACAAAGAAAAATTTACATTACATATGAATCAAAAATCGAAAGCTATTCTAGCTAAACTTAACAGCTTTTTATACACTATTTCTACTTATGGTCATGACTATTCTCCTGTAAGTAAGGTCGGGTGTGCTGGTGGTGACTCTGAAAACAAAAGTAAAAATAGAGGATATTGTGAGCATCGCATGAAAAATACTTCACACGGCATCCTGAATCACCAAGATAATGAAATAAAACAAAGAACTTTAAAGGTCGGAAAATGAGCGATTATTACTTTGCTAGAGAAATTGTTGAAACACCACTTTATGATTTTCCGGATGAACTCTCTGATTCGGTTCCATCCAACGTATTTACATATCCTAACCAGCCAATTCCGCTTGTAAAAAGATTTGCTCCTACAGAAGGTTATAAGATTACTGATGTGTTTTTAATTCCTTCACTAGTAATAAGGAGTGATGTTTTTGAGAGTATTTCTTTCAATAATTTATTTGGAGTGAACTGGGTTGACATAACTCTTGTCGATAATGGAAATCATGCTTATAAAATGTTACAGCTTTGCAATGAAATAAACGTAATTGACAGAGATAAAAGTGACTTCGATTTTTACGATGAATTTGAAGGTGGAGAGTTTATCTCTGGAATGAATAGGTTGGTTGTAAATGATGATTTGATAGATAGCATAGAAATTGAAAAAAGACTTATATTTAGGGATTCTGGTTGGAAGGATAAAATATTTTACCATAAGTCCATTATGGAAATGTTTCTTGAGCAGAAAGTACAGGGGATAGAGTTTTTCTCTGTTGATGATTATTCGGAGTTTTTATAGATGTATATAAGATTTGAAGAAATAATTAAGATTTTACCGGAGAAAAGAAATAAGTTTGTTTTTTGCAATCCTGATATCTATATTAAGCTTCAAGCTAATAAGGTTGTTATATGGGACTCAATTTTATCTAACCTTGATAGTAAATGGTTAGAAGGCAAGTTTCTTTGGCCCACCCAATTTGATTTTGGTTCACATTCAGAGGACTATGAAAGACAATTTGATGATTACAAGACAATTGAGCTTTTACAGTTTCCTGTATTGGAAAGCTTAGATATTGAAAACTGTTATGCTTTTGTTTTCGATCAAAATCATGATCTATATATTCATGAAGATTTCATTCAAGCTCTAAAACTAGCTGGTTGTCAAGATGTTTGGTACGATACAACATACCCCTTTGGACGTTATTGATAATCATTAAATAAGCCCCGGCAGGCACTTTAAATTTATGAAGCTCAAGTTACTATATTGCTATTAATTCTAGAAATGCAAGTGAACGTAAAATATTAAAACTATGAACTTTTCAATAATCAGTGAAAACTTTCATGAGTCTACAACAAGTTTTGTTTGTATTGACACTAGAGAGCCATTATATAGCAAAGCGCAATTTGAGCCCACAAGCTCTTTAGAGCCTATTGTTTGGGAATCTACGGATGGTTTTATTAAAGGTGTAGGTAATATTGCGGATAATGGTGATCTCTGTGTTAGTAAGGAGTTCGCTGAACTGGTGATGAGTTTTGACCCTTATGGGATCGAATGTTACCCCGCAGAACTTAGATTACCAGATGGCTCGTTATCAAGTCGTTATTTGTTGGCACTAAATAATGTTTTAGATGTTATTGATGAATCTAAATCTAGAATGAGAAAGTCACCCAAGAGAAATAAGATGTTAGTTATGGAACTTTATTTATCTGAGGAGAAATTAAAAAAAATCCCTCTTCAAAATAGAGTTTTGTTCCGCGTTAAAGGGGCAGAGACCGCAACAATTTTCTGTGAGGAAATTTTTGATCTTGTGAGTGGCACTGAATCATTTAGTGATTTAAGAGCTTTTAAATTGGATTGTGATAAGGAAGTACCAAAGTACTGAGGCTTAAAATGAAAGAACAATATCATTTACTAACTAAACAAGACCTAGGTAACTTCCCATTCCAGCAAAGCCCTAAGCCAATAGTGCCAGTAGAGCCTGATCTGCTTTTGGAAATGACCTTTTCTCCAAAGCTATTTATCATCAGTGATATTGCGTCAAAAGTAGAGAAACTGGTCGTACACGGAGTAGAGTGGTTAGACGCTCGAGTGGATTGTTCCCCAAGCCAGCCATCTGATGATGAAATTAAAGTTTACGAAGATTATCGAATGCCTTATATCCATCAAACTTATAAATTGACGGACAAAGAAAAACAATACGGTATGTTGAGCTGGTTAGATATCGAATCAACAAAGTTTGACTTCTCTAAATTAGAAAATATTCCTTTAGAAGAACGATTAATATTTAAACTAGAAGAAGATTTTGGCTTCGTTTTCATTCACCAAAGTGTGATTGACCTTCTTAAAAAAGACGTCAAAGACGTTTGGATAAGAGATGTATAATTAATAGCGCCGAAAGGCGCTTTTTCTTTTATTAAAAATAAAGTATGGTCTCCCTCCTTTTAAAATGGTAAGTGTTGAATAATTCTACAGTGGTTAGGTAAATGAATAAAATAACTAAACTCGCTTTGGCTTTGTCCGTATTGACATCTGTTGTTGGGTGTCAACTGGTGTCAAATACGCCGATGCAATCGACAGCAACGAAGGAAATAATTGAAAAAGCAAAGGCAGAGTTTGATGGACAACGCTTTTATAAGTTGAATGAATATGATGAAGAAATCAACGTTTCAGATGATGGGGTCATTACCTTCAAGTCTTACTTACCACGCAGCGGCGGCTATGAATGGGTACCAATTGTGATACGCGATACTAGTTTTCGTGTTTCTTGCGATTATTTCAGTGAATATGTTGAAGCTGGAATGGTTGTTCAGGTTCAGTTTGTAGGTAAACGCGGGCGCATTGAAAATTACGACAAGCAACGTTGTGAAGAGTTTGGCGAGCCAACATGGCAATAAGAGCTATAGATAATTAAAGCGCCGACAGGCGCTTTTTATTTACGCCTTAATTAACGTTAGAAGAGGTTTAGACCAATCTTCGGAAGATTAGGCAAGCAATGCGTAGTATCTGGTTAACGAAAAAATACGAAAGTTGCAACAATGTACGTGTCAGTAAAGTAGGAGCGATAAAGCCTCCGCGTACTGTACTCATCGTGTGTTACGTTAATTAGGAGTGTCTACCATGAAAAGCCAGAACGACAATCAAGCAAGTTACCAAGATGAACCTGATGAAGGTCGTCGCAATATGATGAAAATGACGGGTACCAGCGTGGTTGCTATGGGAGTCGGATCGCTCTCAACGAGTTCCGTTCAAGCTGAGACGCAAATAAATCTTGGTGACACCTGGGATAAAACATTTACGAAAAGTAACCAAGTTCAACATCGCAAAGTGAGTTTTAAAAACCGTTATGGCATCACGTTGGCAGCGGATCTTTATAAACCTAAAAATAAAAGTGGCAAGCTTGCGGCTATCGTCATTAGTGGTCCATTTGGCGCTGTGAAAGAGCAGTCTTCAGGGTTATATGCTCAAACATTAGCCGAGCGAGGCTTCATTACTTTAGCGTTTGATCCGTCGTATACCGGAGAGAGTGGTGGTGAACCAAGAAACGTTGCATCACCTGATATCAATACAGAGGACTTTAGCGCAGCTGTGGACTTTATTGGCCTACAGAAAGACGTGGATCGTCAGAAAATTGGTGTGATAGGCATATGTGGTTGGGGCGGCATGGAGTTAAACGCAGTTGCTACAGATAAACGCGTCAAAGCAGTCGCAACCAGTACGATGTATGATATGACCCGTGTAATGTCTAAAGGCTATAACGACAGTACGACGTTTGAACAGCGCACGCAAACGTTAGAGCAGCTAAGCCTGCAACGATGGGAAGATGCCGAAAATGGAACGCCTACTTACGGGCCAGTATCGCTTGAGTTAGTTGGAGGTGAGCCCCAATTTGTTGTTGAGTATGCAGCCTATTACAAGTCTCCTGAACGTGGCTTTCATCCACGAGCCATTAATTCAAATGCAGCATGGACACTCACAACGCCGCTGTCGTTTATGAATATGCCAATTCTGACCTACATTGAAGAGATAGCTCCACGCCCAGTGTTGTTCATTCATGGCGAAAAGGCGCACTCTCGCTATTTCAGTGAAACGGCGTATGAAGCGGCGGCAGAGCCTAAAGAATTGATGGTCATTCCAAATGCGAATCATACGGATCTCTATGATCAATTGGATGTGATCCCATTTGATAAATTAGAGAGCTTCTTTAAGGTTAACTTAGTTTAGATCGCCCTCTAGAAGACAACTGAGGAGCGGTTACTATTGTGCTCCTCAGTTCCTATTGATTGAAAAATTCTCTAGATTCTCGGTGAACCATTACGGAGAGTATTTCATTATTATACTCACAAGTCGGTATGAACTTGTTTTGTAGAAAACGCTAATAAAATCGCTAAACAGCTACATGCTAATAGAACGACACCTAAGTTTTGTACTGTTCCAGCCATCGCTAATCCCGTCCCGATCATGATGTAGTACATGAGCCCAAATAAAGCACCTGCGCTACCTACCTGTTGTTTATAATCAACGAGTGCATCACTGAGTATGTTGGGTATCGCAATCCCATACGACATGACGACTAACATCATTGGAGCAACAAACCAGATTGATTGGCTCAGAATCAACACACCGACTGATCCCAAACTAAGCAATACTGCGGAGAGCCAAAGTAGTTGGTTTTTTCGAACATTTTTAGACACTAGGGATTTGTTTAAATAACTCCCAAGCAGAGTGCCTAACCCCAGTACCATGCCACTGTATCCAAATTGTTCGGAGCTATACCCAAGTGCTGAGAAAGTAAATGCGCCAAGCTGGTAATAAGAAAATAGAGCAATGTTATACAAAGCAACCAGTAATCCTGAGCGCCAAATTCGCGCGTCTCTTAGCATTTTCAAGCTAAGTTGATGCAACCGTACTGGTGTCTGTTCCTTCTGTGTTTCAGGAAGTTTAATAACGTTATAAGCGAGCAATACTAACGCGATTAAAAATAAAGCGAAAAACACATAACGGTATCCACCAAGCGCTGTAAGCTGCCCGCCTAATAGCATGCCAACTACCGGGCTGATTGATATACCCATCCCCATTAAGCTGAAGACTTTACTCAGTTCTTGACCATCAAATGCGTCACGAAGCATGGTCTGTGTGACAACGGAACCTACCGCGATACCAAATGCGCTCAGGGCTCGCGCTGCCATGACAACAGCAAAACTCTCGGTTTGAGTTGCGAGTAAAGACGCACAACTATAGATAAAGAGCCCAATAAGCATGGTAGGCCTTCTTCCCAGTTTATCTGCGAGCACTCCCCAAACTACAACGCCAATGGCAAACGCTAGGAAGTAAATCGACAGTGTTTGTGCTGCTTGTGCGTGGTTTACATCAAATGATAGAGCGATTGAGCTCAACGCTGGGCTATAGATGGTTTCTACAATTTGCGGAAACATCAACATAACCAGCATGAGCCATAAAGAGGGCTTAGTATTCATATTGTTACCCATTGTTAATGAAGTTGGCGGGCAGTATAAATGAGGCTATGATTGAGCCAATAACAACATAAAAACCAAATACATCAATATTCGGACAAAATGGCACTTATTGACGAAGAAACACAGTTTGACGCAGACAAAATTTCTAATTGTGTAGTGGGAATTGCTGCGGATATTGGCAAGCACGACTCGGGTATGCATCAGCACAAGAAAGGGCAATTGTTGTACGCACCTCAAGGTTGTATGAGTTTTGCTCTGGAAGACTCGATTTGTATTTTGCCACCGACAAAGGCGGTTTGGATCCCACCTAATACGCCGCATCGCGCACTAATGACGAATGTGGTTGCGTATCGATCTTTGTATTTTGATTGTGAGGAGTTTGCCTGTCCGAGTAAGATCACGATGATAGAAGTGAATAATTTACTCCAAGCTCTTATTGATAAAATTTCATTTTGGGAGTGGGCTAAGCCTAGCGGCGAGATGGTAAATACGACGGCGCTTTTTTGGGAGGAGTTTTATGCTGCGAAACGTTATTCGTTTCAGTTGCCTTTGCCATCACATCGGCGCTTAACAACGTTTCGTCGAGAGTTGGTTGAACCTTCATTTCTAGCTCCTTCGCTTACTACTCTTGCAAGCAAAGTTGGGGCAAGCACCAAGACGGTAACACGATTATTTAAGTCGGAAACGGGTATGAATTATCAAGATTGGCGTCAACAGTGGAGGCTCTTAAAAGCAGTTGAATTGTTATCTACGGGAATGCAAGTCAGCGCCGTTGCTGATTGGCTGGAGTTTTCGTCAGACAGTGCTTTTATTGCATTTTTCAAAAAGCAAACTGGGCAAACACCTCTGACGTTTATGAAAACCAAGCCCTAAGCATCAAAATACTCACACTCTTTCTAGAACAAATCCTAGGTTCATAGGCTCAGCCTATGAAGCGTACATAGAGAGATACCAACGTGCACGTTACTTGTGTTTACTCGGCAGCTGACGAAAATATTGAGTAGCACAATCAACAAAGGCTCGGATGCGTTTTGGTTGATGTCGGTCGTGATGGTAAAGAAGTGAAAACTCCACACTCGGAATGCTCCAGTCGGTAAACACTTCTTTTAGCTTGCCTGTCTGGAGTTCTTGTTGGCAATAAAGTGCTGGCACACGGATGATCCCATTTCCCGCCAAGGCTGCTTTTATCATTACTCTGCCGCTTTTACATCGTAACTGCCCACGTATTTGGTGCTCCGTCGACTGCTTTGTATTCGTATCCTCAAATGCCCACCGAGTCACACTGCCTGTCAAACAAACGTGATTTTCTAAGTCTTTTGGATGCGAAGGGTAGCCATGTGTTTCTAAATAGCTTGGGCTTGCGTACGTCCCCATTTCCACATCGATCAGTTTGCGAGCGATAAAGTTGGAGTCTTCTAACTTTCCCATTCGAAAAGCGATATCGAATTCATCTGCGATTAAATCGACACGATGGCTGCTAAAATCTAAGTTAATGTTCACTTGTGGGTGTTGGATTAGAAACTGAGCAACGATATCTGCGACAACGTCTTCCCCTAAATAACCCCCCACGCAGTTGATACGAATTTCGCCTCTTAATTCTTCTACATCATCAACCACTGCCATAACAGCTTGATCAATATTGTGAAGGGCGGTTTCACACTGTTTATACAGAACCTTGCCTGCTTCGGTGAGCTTCAGTGTTCGAGTGGTTCTTTGTAGCAAAGTGGCACCAATCTGTTGTTCCAGATTTGTTATTTGACGTGAAACGTGTGAGCGAGAAACGCCAAGTTGCTCTGCTGCTTTCGTGAAGTTTCCTAGTTGAGCGATTAGGACGAAAGAGCGGATATCCGCAAGGTTGATGTGTGTTTGCATGATGACTTCTGCGTAATTCAAAAAAGTATTGTTGCAGTATAACAACAGTGTTTCAACTAGGTCGGTATATATCAACAAACAAAGTTTTCTTAAACTTATCGCCATTGAGGTAAACCGTTCTATTAAGGATTCAAAATGAAAAAGTTAATTGTTATTACAGGCGCTAGTTCAGGCATTGGTGAAGCGATTTCACGTCATTTCAGCGAACAGGGCCATGCTCTTCTTTTGTTAGCAAGACGTGTAGAACGTTTAGAAGCATTAAACTTACCAAATACGCTTTGTGAAAAGGTAGATGTGACCGATAAAGCTTCTTTTGAAGCGGCAATTGAGAAAGCAGAAGCGTTGTATGGTCCGGTAGATGCACTTGTAAATAACGCAGGCGTTATGCTTCTAGGCCAGATAGATACTCAGGACGCATCGGAGTGGAAGCGCATGTTTGATGTGAACGTACTTGGCTTGCTCAATGGTATGCAGTCCGTCTTAGCACCGATGAAAGCACGCAACAGTGGTACGATCATTAATATCAGCTCTATTGCGGGCAAGAAAACATTCCCTGATCATGCCGCTTACTGTGGTACCAAATTTGCGGTTCATGCGATTTCTGAAAACGTACGTGAAGAAGTCGCATCATCGAATGTTCGCGTTACGACTATTGCACCTGGCGCTGTGGAAACTGAATTACTTTCACATACTACGTCCCAAGATATTAAAGATGGCTATGATGCTTGGAAAGAGGATATGGGGGGCGTGTTGGCAGCCGATGATATTGCACGAGCAGTGCTGTTTGCTTATCAGCAACCGCAAGGTGTATGTGTTCGCGAAATTGCTTTGGCACCGACAAAACAGCAACCTTAACATTAATTTACAGCGACTTCTGGATCATTAGGGCTGTGAATATTTGCACACCGATTCGTGATTGATATGGCATCTTTCAACTAAGTCGTATGAAAATTTAGGTTACCCATTTAAGTCCGTAGCCTAAGTGTGTTATTGCTTATACCCAAGTTACTCAAGGTGAGAAAAAACTTTGAGTAATTTGGGTTTTTATTTGGTCTCAATTTTTAGTATGTAGCTCTATTGGGGTCAGCGGGCCACAGTCGTAAAGAAAAGGAGAAGGTGACGTAAAGCAAAATGAAGCAATATCCATAGCTTAATGAGAATTGATTTCATCAACGTCACAAGCCGTTACAATTATCCGTTAGGTATTATACTTTGTGGGTGGTTAATATTTAACCAAACAAGGAGGTGTGTATGAAACGATTCGCGAACATACTTTTTGCAACACAAGGATTGCCTGGTCATAGTGAGGCGCTCGAACAAGCGATGAGGATCGCATCCAGCAACAAAGTACCTGTTTCAGGGCTAATTGCGTGCCCCGATTTCCCCGTGGATATGCTCCAGTATCAGCAAAGTTATGAGCAATCGCTACAAGACTCCCTCAAACAAAGCATTCAGGAATACAGACAGAAGCTCGATCTTTCTGAAGATGATCTGGCATTTCCTCTTACTGTGAAAAGCAGTGAAAAACCCGCTGTCTGTATCATTAAAGAAGCATTAGCTGACAACAAAGATCTTATCATCAAAGAAGCTGAACCACTCGGTGAAGGCGCTGAAGGCTTCAAAGCCATTGATATGACACTGTTACGCAAATGTCCTTGTCCATTATGGTTACACCGACCGATTGATAAGCCGAGAGACAAACGCCGTGTGGCTGTTGCTATAGATCCGTTAACGGCGAGCGATGAACAGCACTCATTAGCGGTGCGTTTACTTGAATTATCTCGTTCAATAGCCGACACCTGTGACAGTCGTTTACATGTGATTTCTTGCTGGGAATATTACTTAGAGAATTACCTACATGACAATGCTTGGATTCAAGTCGACGATGCTGAGTTGAAACATGAACTCGACAAAGCAAAAGCCGATCATAAACAAGCTCTACAACAACTGCTGGAAGAGTCGGGGATTACGGGTGAAATTGTGATTCATCATTTACACGGAAAGCCTGATGAAAAAATCCCGGATTACGTAGAAAGCATAGAAGTGGACGTTCTAGTCATGGGTACCTTAGCGAGAACAGGGATATCTGGCTACGTCATTGGTAATACGGCTGAAAACATTTTGCAATCTATAAACTGTAGTTTGGTCGCTCTTAAGCCCGATGGTTTTGTATCGCCGATTCAGTAATTGGTGTGTAACAAACCTGGGTTTAAGTGGTTGTTTTAGGTAAAGGAGGGAGACGGAGTTCTAGAACATGGAATTATCAGTGTATCAATAAGTTATCAGAGGAGAGTGACATGAAAAACCTATGCCCGAAATGCCACACAGAAATGATAGAACGTTCGAACGTTTATGTTTGTCCGAGAAATGATATCGGTGACTGCACCTACGATGCGTTCGAGTTAACTGATGACGATAATCCATACACATTCAGTCGAGAACACGTAAGTAGTGATCTACGTTCTTACACCGTAGCGGACAGCAAGTAGCTGTTTGTATTAACGTTCCTTTAAGTAGCATTCAGTGATTGCTGTTTGCTACTTATCCCTTGGTTTTATGATCTTTTTTGAAATACTTGGGCTAAAACAATCAAGTGGAGCTTTTTATCTTTGCGCCAAATAGGGCGAACTTTCTTATAAAAATGAATGGGCTGCGATGTTGAATAGCATAACGGGTAAAGAAAACCTGCCGAAAAATCCCGATAATCAGTTGGTCTTACTGATTTTCCCTGTGCTGCCAATTTTAATCTTCTCTTTTCTTTTTTACATCTACACACCCGCAGGCGTAAGCTGGAATGCGGAATGGATACCTAGCCTCGATATTAACTTCAGCTTTAGGTTAGATGGTCTGTCATTCCTTTTTGCCGGGCTGATCAGCGGGATTGGCGCACTGATCCAAATATACGCTTTGGCTTACTTACGAGAGAGTGATAGCCGATTTTCCTTTCATTTATACCTAACCCTATTCATGCTTGCCATGCTAGGGATTGTGATGAGCGATAACATCCTGTTGTTATTTGTTTTCTGGGAACTCACCACCATCACTTCTTACTTACTGATTGGTTTTAATCACGAAAACAAAACGTCACGAAAAAATGCACTGCAGTCGTTGATCGTTACAGGTGCTGGTGGATTAGCGTTGTTAGCTGGCCTTATCTTGTTGGGAGCGATGGCAGGGAGTTATGAGTTACATACGATCATCGCTCAGGCGGACACTATTGCGCAGCATGAATGGTTTATGCCATCTCTAGTGCTCATACTACTTGGCGCATTTACTAAATCTGCGCAGTTCCCGTTTCATTTTTGGCTACCTAACGCGATGGCAGCGCCCACTCCAGTCAGTGCGTATTTACACTCGGCAACAATGGTAAAGGCGGGCATTTACTTGTTAGCGCGTTTATCGCCAGTTTATGCTCATAGCGAGGTTTGGTTTTATGCCTTAGTGATCACAGGGAGTATCACCGCCGTTTGGTGCACGTTTGTCGCATTAAAACAAACTGACTTGAAGCTGATGCTAGCCTACAGCACGAATGTTGCTTTGGGTAAATTAACATTATTACTAGGTATGGGCACAGATTTGGCCGTGAGCGCAGTATTGATGTTTATTCTCGCTCACTCTTTCTATAAAGCAGCGCTGTTTATGGTGGTGGGGAATATCGACAAAGCGACAGGAACACGAGATATCGATCAACTGTACGGCTTGAAGTCAGTGCTCTTCATCAGCATGGTTGCGGGGAGTTTGGCTGCATTGTCGAAAGCTGGGTTTCCGCCGTTGTTAGGCTTTTTGAGCAAAGAATACATGTACAAAGCCGCCGTAGAGCTCAATAACTGGATCGCCTTTGTACTTTTAATCGTGAATATACTGATGGTTGCGCTAACCATTATGCTTATAGCGAGACCATTCTTTGCTCGCCGTGATCTCATGCCGATTGAAATGAAGCCAGTTGAGACAAAAAAAGCCATGTGGTTCTCGCCTTTGCTCTTGGCACTTGGCAGTCTCATCGTTCCGCTAGTCGGTTTAAATTGGTTAGATCACAATATCATCTTTCCTGGCTCTGCTGACATTCTGCCTGCAGCCGATATTAAAGCGACATCATTATGGCATGGTGTGAATGTACCGCTGGTCCTAAGCGTTATCACGCTAGTATTGGGGTATGTGGTGTACCGTGTTTATCCTACTGTGTCTGCATTTTTTCAGCGGTTACATCTATTCGTCCCCAAAGCGGAGAATGTTTTTGAACGACTATTAGATGGCATGATGACACTGGCGAAGTGGCAAACGGCGCTGTTGCAGCAAAAGAAGTTGAGTCGTTATGTCCTGCTATTTTTCGCGGTACTCGCCGTCGCTTTACTTGGTCAGGTAGCATTTATTCCTCTGCCTTTATTAGAGCAGCTTTCAAAAGTGGCTTTCTATGAGATTGGCATTGCCTTATTGCTGATTGGTGCAGCGATCGTATGTACGTTGTCTCACTCAAGGCTTCTTGCGATTTCTGCGCTAGGTATGATTGGTTTTATGACCACGCTTGTTTTTATGATCTACAGTGCTCCGGACGTCGCGAAGACTTTACTGTTAGTGGAAACATTAATGGTGGTCTTTTTAGCATTGTTAATGCGTCATATGCCGCGTTTAACCACTGTGCCCAAGCATTCAATAAAACGCAAATTGGCGAATGTTTGTATAGCGGGCGTGATAGGTGTTTCGATTACTTTCCTCTTGTTAGGAATCACGTCCCAGCCGATGGATTCATCGGTGTCGGAATTCTTTGCGGAAAATAGTGTCTCAGGCGGGCATGGGCGCAATATTGTCAACGTCATTCTCGTCGACTTTCGTGCGTTTGATACATTGGGAGAGGTTGTCGTCGTTGTCATTGCTGGGATTGCAGCAGTGAGCTTGCTTAAGACAAGAGCGAAAAAGCAAAACCGTATTCAATCATTAATTTTTGCAACCACGGCACATATCGTCGCGGCGCTCATGCTCGTGTTCTCAGTGTATCTGTTATTACGTGGTCATAACGAACCGGGTGGTGGCTTCATTGGTGCATTGATTGCCGTTATTGGCTTATCGCTTCTCATGTTCGCGGAATCACCGAAATACGTTCGTTCTAGATTGTATTTCAAGCCGTTTTTCATTGCGTTATCTGGCATTGCATTGAGCTTGATATCAGGAGCTTTGAGCTTTGCGTTTGATAAACCGTTTTTAACCGGGTTGTGGTGGAAAGATGTGATACCACTGGGTACGCCGTTGGTTTTTGATGTTGGTGTTTATCTTGCCGTTATAGGTGGCGTGATGGGGATGCTGCTTCGTATTAATGAGGAGCTAGAGTGATGGAAATTGTCTGGAGTGTTGTCGTTGGAGTATTTGTCGCCGCAGGTGTTTATTTAATGCTTGAAAAACATATCTTGCGTCTTTTGTTCGGTATCATGTTACTCAGCAGTGCGGTTAACCTTGCTATTTTTACCGCGGGAAGGCTGACTCCTGGAGAGCCGCCATTGATTGGCGATAATGCACTTTTTCCACCAGATGGCGCGGCAAACCCATTACCTCAAGCGCTGATTTTAACCGCGATAGTCATCGGTTTTGGGCTACTTATTTTTGCTTTAATGTTGTTCTATCGAGCTTATAAAGATTCTGGAACCGCAGACGTCGATGAAATGCAACGTTCTGAGGAGGGTCAATGAGTTCGATTTTGCTGACGTTACCTGTTGTTCTTTCATTGAGTACGGCGCTGACCATTTTCTTTGTACGTCGCTCAACAAAAAGTGCTGAGTGGTTAAGTGGCGCGAGTGTGATTTTGAACCTTGTCGTCGCAGGCCTTCTCACAGAAAACATCATAAGTAATGGTATTCAAGCCGTTGCTTTTGGCCAGTGGCAAGCACCGTTTGGTATCGTCTTTGTCGCAGATTACTTCAGCGTTGCCATGGTGATGATTACCGCAGTGATTGGTGCGATATGTGTTTTCTATGCCATGGCGGACCTTCACCGAAAACCTTCCTATAGCAATTACCATGCGTTGACGCACGTGTTGCTTGCTGGTGTTTATGGCGCGTTCCTCACCGGAGATATTTTTAATCTGTATGTTTGGTTCGAGGTCATGCTCATCGCGTCATTTGGTTTAATGGTATTAGATGCAACGAAAACTCAAATTGATGGGGCAGTGAAGTATGTGATGTTGAACCTGATTTCGACGCTAGTGTTCTTGCTTGCCATCGGTTTGTTGTATGGCGCAACGGGCACCTTGAACTTGGCCGATCTCTATACCAAAGCGGGAGAGAGCGAACTGAGCATCAACATGATGTTGTCCGCCTTGTTTTTGTTTGCCTTTTCTATCAAAGCGGCACTATTTCCTTTATTTGCTTGGTTGCCAGCTTCTTATCACACTTTACCAAGTGGTGTGGTTGCGCTGTTTGCTGCGTTGCTTACTAAAGTCGGCGTATACGCGTTAATACGAGTCTTCACATTAGTATTTCCGCTCGCCGAGAGTGGTTGGCAGCCGACGTTGATTTGGATTGCTGGCCTCACCATGTTAACGGGCGTTTTGGGGGCGGCAAGTCAATTCGATATTAAGAAAATTCTTTCTTTTCACATCATTAGCCAAATAGGTTACATGATAATGGGGTTGGCGATTTACACACCCTTAGCTTTGGCTGGTGCCATTTTCTACATTGTCCATCACATCATTGTAAAAGCGAATTTGTTCTTAATCGGTGGCTTTATTGAGCGCAAATATGGCTCTAGTCAACTTGAACATTTGGGCGGGGTATATAAAGCAATGCCTTGGTTAGCGTTCTTGTTTCTTGTCCCTGCGTTTTCTCTGGCAGGATTTCCGCCGCTCTCTGGTTTCTGGGGCAAATTTCTGGTGATCAAATCGAGTTTACAGGCTGAATATTACTGGTTAGCCGGTACCGCGCTGTTGGTGGGGCTGCTTACCGTCTACTCGATGACGAAGATTTGGAGTGAGGCATTCTGGAAAAAGCCGGTTAGGGAGAGAACAGAACAGACTCTGCAAGTCAAAGTACATTGGTTGTATTGCGTTCCAATTGCCGTATTGACCATGTTCACGTTGATCATAGGCTTGGTGGCGGAGCCTTTTTATCAGTTTTCTGTTCAAGCTGCTGAACAACTGTTAAATCCGAATGAATACATTCGAGCGGTATTGGGAGGAAATTTATGATCTATCTATTCCTCAATCTTTTCTTAGCATTAGCATGGATGATGTTAAACGGCAGTTATTCGAGTTTGAATTTTATTGTCGGATTTACGGTCGGTTTTTTTGCCTTACGGTTGAGCCAACCATTTGGATTAAAAACCAGCTACTTTCGACGTTTTGCGTCGGCATTAAAGTTACTGGTGTACTTCGCTTATGAAATGATCATATCGGTTGCAAGAGTCGTGTGGGATGTTGTGACGCCAACGCATTTGAGCCAGCCAGATATCGTCTATGTCCCTTTGGACGTCGATTCCGACCTTGAAGTCACCTTACTTGCGAATATGGTTTCGTTAACACCGGGCACACTCAGTTTGGACGTTACGCCTGATAAAAAGCATCTTATCGTTCATGCCATGTTTGCGCCTGAGCATGAAGCAGTTATTCGTGGAATTAAAAATGGATTAGAGCATCGAATTTTGGAGGTGACGCGTGGATAGCTGGCTGCAAATAAGTGTCACTTTTGCCTATGCAGGGCTATTACTCAGTTTTGTTATGGCTTTCTTCCGTTTAATTTTAGGACCAACGCTGGCTGACCGAGTTGTGGCGTTAGATTTGATTTCATTTATCACCATCGGTTTTATTACGGTTTACACCTTAGACAGTGGTGAGGATGCCTTGTTAGATATCGCCATTACATTAGGTTTGGTAGCATTTCTTGGCACAATCGCATTTGCACGTTTGATCGTTAAAAGGAAGGAGAAAGAATAATGGATGTGTTGATTGGGCTGTTTTTATGTTTAGGGACGTTATTGATCCTAAGCGCTAGTTTAGGTGTGTTGCGGTTGCCAGATCTATATACCCGAATGCATGCCGCAACCAAAGCCGGTACCGTTGGGGTTAGTTGCTTACTACTAGCGGTTGCTTTCTCAATTCCTGAAGTCACCGTGATCTCCCGAGTTATCGGTACGATGTTGTTTATCTTTCTCACGGCGCCAGTCGCCTCTCACCTACTCGGAAGAGCAATGCGAGAGGTCGGCTACAAAATTTGGCGCAATGATTAACCATTAGCGTCGAATAGTACTACGTCCTAGTTGAAATAAACTCGAAGCTGTATTGATGAAGTCGGAAGTAATTGACGGTATATTCAAATGCACGACCATCTTCTAGGTAACCAGTGGACTCAACTTTTAGAATAGGGGAAGCTTCTGATTCATTCAGGTATGAGGCCGTCTCTGCATCTAACAAATACGGTTTGACAGACTGACTGCTTTTCGCAATTTTCAATCCTTTGCTATTTTCAATGTACTCATATTTAGAACCATTCATTATGGCTATGCTCAAGTCTGGAAATAACATTGCTGGCATATGAGTGACTTCGTAAATTTCAGGCTCATCATTAATACATCTGAGTCTATGTATTTCATATGTATCATCATTGGGCGAGAGATTTAACTGCTTAGCAACCTGCTCATTCGGCTTTTTAAGTTCGAACTTTATGACTTGAGAGCTAGGAGTTTTCCCCTGTTTACTGACTTCCTCGATAAAACCCAGCAAATGTAAGGCATCATGTTGGGCTTTTAGATCGTTTACATAAGTTCCACTACCTCTTGTCCGACTAATTAAATTATTATCGACCAGAATTTGTAAGCTTTTTCTGATGGTTACGCGGCTTACGGAAAACTCTTCTTGCAAATCACTCTCTTTTGGAAGCATCGATTTAGGTTGTAGTTCCCCATCTTTGATCTTTTTTTCTAATCGTTCCGCAATGTCTATGTATTTGGGTTTCATAATACCTCGCTAAGTCTTGGATCATGATAGCAAGAATGTGATCTGAGATGTAGTTAATACTTTTCCTTAGGATCTTTGTGTGATTTTTATCTCGTATCTTTGTGCTTACACTTTAAAGGTATCATAAAAGTATTAATACTTATTTTATACATTTCCAGGGTAAACATTTGAGGTAGCGAAATGAAACGTCAAAAATTAACGATTGTTGGTGCTGGCAGTACATACACACTTGGTATGATGAACAGCCTTATTGCCGAAAAAGATAACTTTCCACTCGCAAAAGTCGTGTTTTACGACATAGATGAAAAACGCCAAGAGTCGAATGCATTAGCTACTGAAATTCTATTGCGAGAACACTATCCAGAAGTTGAAGAGTTTGTTTATACAACGGATAAATCTGTCGCATTCGCAGATTCGGACTTTTTCTTTATCCAGATCCGCACTGGTGGGTTGGCCATGCGCGAGCGCGATGAACAAATCCCGCTATCCAACTCTTGTGTTGGGCAAGAGACATGTGGCGCGGGAGGAATGGCATATGGACTTCGCTCTATCGGCGACATGATCCAGCTAGTGAACGAGATCCGACAAACGTGTCCAGATGCGTGGATTCTTAATTACACCAACCCGGCGGCAATTGTCGCTGAAGCTTTAAATCGTGAATTTCCGCATGATAAGCGAATTCTAAATATCTGTGATATGCCAGCAGCGATTATGGTCAGCTATGCGCAATTGTTAGGGTGTGAAATTTGGGACTTTGTTCCTGAATACTTTGGGCTTAATCACTATGGCTGGTTTACCAAAATTCGTAACAAACAGGGTTATGACTTAACGGATAAAATTAAAAATATCATCTTAAAAGAAGGGATCAGTGCGGTTGATGCGGAAATAGCGGATGACCCATCGTGGCAAGCCACATTCAAAAACATGAGAACGATGCTTGCTGATAATCCAGAGTTTTTGCCGAATACGTATCTTCAATACTATTTGTACCCTGAAAAAATGGTGGCGAAAGAGGATATCAACAATACTCGCGCAAGGCAGGTAATTAACGGCCGTGAGAAGCGAGTGTTCGAATTGAACGCAAGAATAATTGAAGCGGGCACCACGAAGCACGAAACACTGCATGCCGATATCCATGGTCGATACATGGTGAGAGTCGCGGCTTCGCTAGCCTACAACTTGAGCGATGTATATCTCGTCATCGTACCGAATAATGGTGCTATTACAAACTTACAAAATGACGCTATGGTAGAAGTTCCTGCAGCGCTAACTAGTGATGGACCGAAAGCTTTTACTGTAGGAAAAATCCCAACTTTCCAAAAAGCCATGATTGAGAGCCAACTTGGTTACGAGAAATTAGTCGTGGATGCTTGGTACGAAGGAAGTCAGCAAAAGCTGATTAATGCACTCACACTTAACCGTACCGTGGTTAATGTGCCAAAAGCTAAAGAAATAACAAAACAATTACTAGAAGAAAATAAAGCCTACCTTCCTCAATTTTTTCAATAACAACTGGACGTTCGGGGCCTACTTGTAGGCTCCGTGAATGAAACAAGAGGTTTATATGAAAGACATTATTCAAAGGTTCGGGGCCGCGATGTTTGTTCCCGTTCTATTATTTCCAGCAGCGGGCATGTTATTGGGTTTCTCCGTTGTGCTGTTAAATCAAGAAGTGTTTCCTTGGGCACTGGAGGGGAGTGCTTGGGTTAAAGTCTCGACGATCATTTTACAGGCATCACTCGCCGTATTTAAAAATATGGCACTTATTTTTGCCGTTGGGTTACCTATCGCTTTAGCTAAAAAAGCATCTGGTCGCGCTGTACTTGCAACACTCGTTTCCTACATTACGTTTAACTACGTTATTGGTGGAATCCTTCAATTTTGGGGACCAGAACTGGGCGTTAACTATACGGAAGGTGAGCGAGGTTTGACTGAAGTTGGTGGCATTCTAACGCTTGATACAAACTTGCTAGGTGCCATTTTAATTGCAAGTCTTTCTGTTTGGGTTCACAACCGATTCTTTGATAAAAAGCTACCGGATTGGGCGGCTGTATTTGGCGGAACGCCATTGGTTGTGATCATTAGTTTCCCAATTATGGTCGTGATGGCAATTCTAACTTGTTTGACTTGGCCAAGTATTCAGCATGGTATTAACAATCTGCAATCATTTTTGGTTTCTGCTGGATCTTTAGGGGTATGGCTATTTACGTTTTTAGAGCGAATCATGATACCAACGGGGTTGCATCATTTCGTATATGGTCCCGTTTTTTATGGGCCAGTTGCAGTCGATGGCGGGACGGTTGCCTATTGGATTCAAAATATACAGACATTCGCCCAGAGCTCGGAAAGTTTAACGACACAATTTCCCCAAGGTGGTTTGATGTTGACGGGAATGGGTAAAGTGTTTGGTTGTACGGGTATCGCACTAGCACTTTATTCAGTTGCGAAAAAAGAAAATAAAAAGATGGTGATGGGGTTAGTGCTCGGAGCCGCAATCACAGCAATTCTTACAGGGATCACTGAACCAATAGAGTTTACATTCTTATTTATCGCACCTGCGCTGTTTGCTTTGCATGCGTTGTTATCTGCGACAATGGCAACGATCGCCTTTATGTTTGGTGTTTCCGGTAACTTTCAGACTGGCTTGATAGACTTTATTTTCCAAAACTGGTTGCCTTTGGCTGGTAACCATGCGGGAACATACGTGATTCAGATTATTATTGGTCTCATGTTTACTGGTGTTTACTTTGTGACGTTTCGCGCGCTTATTTTAAAATACAACATACTTACTCCGGGACGTGAAGGTGCAGATAGTAAGTTGTATTCCAAAACTGACTACAAAGAAGCGAAAGCGGTCCACAACAGTAGCGCAAGTCCGTCACAAGCTAGTGCCTTTATTGAAGGTTTGGGTGGAAAAGAAAACATTGAATTGTTAACTAATTGCGCGACGCGTCTGCGTGTTAAAGTTAAAGATGTCTCCCTTGTAAAGGAGAACGCATTTTTCACACAGCACGGAGCGGTGAATATTGTTAGAAATCAAGAGAGCCTTCAAATCATCGTTGGTTTAACGGTGCCACAAGTTCGCGAAGATATGAGCCAACTGATAAAAGCTTAACCCCCAAACTAATGCTCCAGCTCATATGGTTCAAAGGTGAGATAGAATTATCTCACCTTTTTTGTGTACATGAAGCATATTTCGCTCAGTTTCCACAAAAGTGGGGAGGAGTTATCGAGCGAGCTAAAAATACAGTTAGGTTATACCCGCCTGTATTGTTGGAAGACTTGTTGGGTTTCTAAGTGACAGTGGCGCCTTCTATGTTGAAAAGCGTTTTAATTTCTTCCAGCACTTCTGGGTTAGCAATAGCACCAATATTTTTCACAGCTTGCCCGTTCACCAGTTGTTTCACGGCTAGTTCGACCAGTTTTCCTGATCGTGTTTTAGGAATATCACTGATAGCAAAAATTTGGCGTGGTACATGGCGCGGTGAACATTTTGTTTTTAATGTTTGGCGAATTGAATCGGTGAGTTGTTGGGTTAACTCGACGTCGTGAGCGAGTTTTACTAGTAACCAGATTTCTTCAGACTGCTGGTTTAACTTGCCGACGGCGATGGAGTCCTCGACCTCGGGTAACGCGTTCACTTGCTGATAGATCTCAGCGGTGCCGATTCGTACGCCGCCTGGATTCAATGTCGCATCGCTACGACCATAAAAAATAAAACCGCCATGTTCGGTTTGCATCACATCGTCGCCGTGGTGCCAGATATCAGTAAACTTGCTCCAATAAGCGTTGTGATAGCGTTCGCCGTCGTCGTGCCAAAAACCGATAGGGAAATTAGGTAGCGAGTTATTGCACGTTAGTTCGCCGCGTTGCTTTGTAATCGCATTTCCCTCGTCGTCCAAAACACGCACGTCGATTCCAAGCCCTGAACCTTGGCATTCGCCTTTGTAAACTGGTGAGATAGGGTTTCCAAGTACAAAACACCCACAAATATCGGTGCCGCCAGCGATAGAAGCTAGATGTAAATCCTGCTTGATGTGCTGATAGACATAATTAAATTGTTCTGGGTAAAGCACTGAGCCAGTCGAACACAGGGTTGTGAGTGATTTCAGGTCATGTTCTGACTTGGGAGAGTAACTCGCATGCTCCAGTGCCTCTAAGTATTTCGCTGACGTACCAAACAGTGACACGTTATGTTCTTCCGCTAATCGCCATAAGACGGAGTGATCAGGGTAAACCGGACTACCATCGTAAATCACTAAGGTAGCACCACTCGCAAGTGCTGAAACATGCCAGTTCCACATCATCCAGCCACATGTTGTGTAGTAGAAAACCTTGTCTTGTGGTTTGATATCGCAATGTAGTTGATGTTCTTTGAGGTGATTGAGCAAGGTACCGCCCACGGAATGGACAATACACTTAGGTTGACCTGTTGTACCAGAAGAATACAAAACGAATAACGGGTCATTAAACAGTGTTGGTTGATATTGAACTGGTTTTGGAGAAAAGTGGTGAGTAATATCAGACCAATACACAAAGTCAGAAGTGCTAGCATTCTTAGCATTTTGTAAATATTCGATTTGGCATACGCTAATAGTAGCGTCTTCGGAGGTACTGCTTAACTTACTACTAAGAGTGGTGTTTTTGTCCGTCATATCGAAAGCTTTGCCTCCGAACTGGTAGCCATCACAGCAAAAAAGAACTTTCGGTTTGACCTGACCAAAACGCTCTACGACGCTATCGATACCAAAATCAGGAGAGGTTGAAGTCCAAATGGCGCCAAGGCTGGTAGTAGCCAACATGGCTATAACGGTTTCTGGAAGGTAGGGCAAATAACCCGCAACGACATCGCCTTTGCCAACACCACAAGTGATTAGCCATTGCTGAACGACAGACACTTGTTCGAGCAACTGTGTACCAGTGAACTGCTTGTGTTCACCGCGTTCATTGCTAAAAACAATAAACTCGCGCTCTGGTGATTGCTCAGCCTGAGATAGGAGATTCTCTGCGTAGTTCAGCGTGGCGTCAGCAAACCATACTGTGTCTCTATTTACATGGTGATGATTAGAACCTGTTTGTGTCCATTTGGGACTGCCAAGGCTCTTGATTTGCGAACCCATATCTCCGATTACGTTGCAAAACTGCCAAGTATGTCGCCAAAATTCATCATTGTGCTCAATGGACCACTGGTGCAAAGACGCGTAATCATTGATTGAGATATCTTCGGTTTGGTGCGCATTAACCGTCTCGATAAACCGTAACAAGTTGCTATTGCTGACGCGCTCAGCAGATGGTGACCAAATAAGTGCAGAATTTGGCATAGGTCCCTCTAATTTCCATTCTTTTGAATATGACCAAAACAAAATAAAGGGGCGAACATAGCAGTGTTCGCCCTTTATCTGATTGTTTAAAGTTGTTCGGCAAGCTGAGGTAGTACCTCAAATAAATCACCAACCAATCCATAGTCGGCAACTTCAAAGATAGGAGATTCTGGATCTTTGTTGATCGCGACAATCACTTTGGATTCCTTCATTCCTGCAAGGTGTTGGATGGCACCGGAGATCCCAACTGCAATATAAAGCTTAGGCGCAACGATTTTACCGGTTTGACCCACTTGTAAATCGTTGGCAACAAACCCTGCATCAACCGCCGCGCGAGAAGCGCCAATGGCAGCACCTAGTTTATCGGCGACTTGTTCGATCAACGCGAAGTTTTCTTTGCTACCGACTCCGCGTCCACCTGACACAACCACCTCTGCCGCGCTTAATTCAGGACGCTCTGACACGGTTTTATCAACAGAAACCAATTCAACCATTGGGTCTGAGATAGTGACCTGCTGATGCTCGATATCAGCTTGGTTGTGACAAGTAACCGGCTCAAACGCAGACGCGCGCACGGTGACGACGCGAACCTTGTCGCTGGTGGTCACTTTGGCAAATGCGTTTCCTGCATAAATAGGGCGGATAAAAGTGTTTTCATCGATAACTTGGACAATATCGGAAATTTGCCCAACGCCGAACTTCGCTGCTACTCGCGGTGCAAGATCTTTCCCTTTTGATGATGAGCTAGCCCAGATTGCGTCAAAACCTTCAGCAATACTCACTACAATAGGTGCGATACTCTCGGCAAATTGATGCTTAAGTTGCTCATCATCGACACAAATTACGTTTGATATACCATCAACGCGACAAGCTTGCTGAGCGACTTCTTCACACTGGTGGCCTACTACGATCAAAACATTGTCTTGGCTGACTTGTTTTGCTGCATTAACCACTTTGAGTGTGTCCGCATGCAATTGGTTATTGTCATGCTCTGCTATGATTAAGTTCTTCATGAAATCACCTTCGCTTCGTTACGCAGCTTATCGAGAAGCTCTGAGACAGATTCAACCTTGATACCACCTTTTCTTTGCGCTTGCGGTGTGACTTCTTGAATGGTTTGGCTAAATACCACTTCAACACCCAGACTGTCAGGTGTGATTGTATCTAACGGCTTGCGCTTGGCTTTCATGATATTAGGCAAAGAGGCAAAACGCGGTTCATTCAGGCGTAAGTCAGTACTGATCACAGCAGGTAAGTTCATCGCGACCGTCATCAAGCCGCCATCCACTTCTCTCACGACCTGAACTTTTTGATCTTCTATCTTAACGTCGGAAGCGAAAGTTGCTTGAGGCCAGTCAAGTAGGGCTGCCAACATCTGAGCTACTTGGTTGTTGTCGGTATCAATCGACTGTTTACCCGTAATCACAAGCTGTGCTTGTTCTTGCTCAACCAGAGCTTTGAGCAGCTTAGCGACGACTAATGGCTCTATTTTGTCTTCAGTATCGACATGAATAGCGCGATCGGCGCCTAATGCAAGCGCGGTACGTAGTTGCTCCTGACATTGGCTACCGCCAGCACTGACAACGATGACTTCATCTGCAATACCTTGCTCTTTTAGTCGTACGGCTTCTTCAACGGCTATTTCGCAAAATGGATTAATCGTCATCTTGACGTTATTGGTTTCAACATCGCTATGGTCCGCTTTCACGCGAACTTTAATGTAGGGATCAATGACCCTTTTGATTGGCACTAGTATTTTCACGTTAGATTCCTTTTTACAGTGAAGACTATGTGTTTACAGGGAAGACGATGTGATGACGTCTTTAAAATGATGTTAATTTACCTTTACGTTTGCGTCAACTTTAAATATATTGTTGCTTAACAAGTTGGCAACATGCAAAGAAAAAGGAATGCAATCATGGAAAGAGACTGCATGGAATTTGATGTTCTGATTGTAGGCGCTGGTCCCGCAGGTTTGTCTGCGGCATGCCGAATCAAACAATTAGCAGCAGAAAAAGAACAAGACCTCTCTGTTTGCGTGGTAGAAAAAGGCTCTGAAGTTGGAGCGCATATTTTATCGGGTGCAGTGTTTGAAACGCGAAGTTTGGATGAACTGTTTCCTTATTGGCAGGAAAAAGGCGCACCGCTCAATACCAAAGTAAACCAAGATAAAACCTACTATCTAGGCAATGAAATTAATGGTCATGAGCTGCCTTCTTGGGCGGTGCCTAACACGTTACATAACGACGGTAATTACATTATCAGCTTGGGCAGTCTATGCCGATGGATGGCGTTGCAGGCCGAGAACTTAGGGGTGGAGATCTACCCAGGTTTTACCGCCAGTCAAGCGATCATCGGTGAAGATAGTCGTGTTTGTGGTGTGGTCACGGGAGACATGGGGTTAGACAAAAATGGTGAACAAAAAGGAAATTTCGAGCCTGGTATTGAGCTGCGCGCGAAGTTTACTTTATTTGCTGAAGGCGCGCGGGGTCATATTGGTAAGCAATTGATTAAACGATTTAATCTTGCTGAAGAGAAAACACCGCAACATTACGCTATCGGTTTTAAAGAGTTGTGGGAAATCCCATCAGAGCATCATCAGCAAGGTTTAGTAGTGCACGGATTAGGTTGGCCGTTATCAAACGAAGCCACAGGTGGCAGTTACCTCTACCATTTAGAGGGAAACCAAGTTGCCGTTGGGTTGATTGTTGACTTGAATTATAAGAATCCGCACTTGAGTCCATTCGATGAGTTTCAACGTTTTAAACATCACCCGTTGATTGAGCAATACCTCAAAAATGGTAAACGCATTAGTTATGGCGCAAGAGCGATCACCAAGGGCGGTTTCCATTCGCTTCCCACGCAACAGTTTGCTGGTGGTTTGTTGATTGGCTGTGATGCAGGAACGCTTAACGGCGCTAAAATTAAAGGCACGCACACCGCAATGAAATCAGGCATGCTTGCCGCCGAAGCAGTATGTGAAGCCCTTGAGAGTCAGTCAGTTACTGCTGATTATCAAAAGCTCTTCAAACAGTCTTGGCTGTATGAAGAGCTTTATCAAGCACGTAACTTCTCAAGTGGCATTCACCGCTTTGGATCGTGGCTGGGCGGTGGCTTAGCGCTGCTGGAACATAACGTGTTAAAAGGTAAAGCTAAGTGGCATATCCGCTGTGATAAGCCCGATCATCAGTCTCTGTTATTGGCGGAAAACAGCAATGAAATTGTCTATCCGAAGCCTGATGGCGTGTTAAGTTTCGATCGCCTCTCTTCTGTTTATCTATCCAATATCTTCCATGAGGAAGATCAGCCGTGCCACTTACGTTTGGCGAACCAGCGCATTCCCATCGAGCAGAATCTTGAGTTATATGCAGAGCCAGCACAGCGCTATTGCCCGGCTGGCGTGTATGAAATCGTACAGGGGGATCAGCAGCCAGAGCTACAAATAAATGCGGCAAACTGTATCCACTGTAAGACCTGCGACATCAAAGATCCAAGTCAAAATATTACCTGGACACCGCCGGAAGGTGGTGGTGGCCCTAACTATCCGAATATGTAGTCGCCTGAGAATAATTTTTATTAACAATTTATTTACTTAAAGTTTGCGTTAGTTCAAATCTTTCTCGATGAACTCGATTGCAACTTAATCTTTCAAGCACTATTCTGATTTTAAATTGACGTTTACGTAAACTGAATACAAAGTTGATGCATAGGTGTAAAAGCGGTTACCAGTATCAAAGTTAGGTTTGATCAAATAGTGCTCAATGGAACGCACTTAAATAACGAAAGGGAGATCAACTATGGTATCGGAATCGCCTCTGTTGCAGGTAAACGATATTTCATTGGCTTTTGGTGGGGTGAAAGCTCTAACTGACGTGAGCTTCCATGTGAATGAAAAGGAAATTTTTTCAATCATTGGTCCAAACGGTGCAGGTAAAACCTCAATGCTCAATTGCATCTCTGGTCGATACACACCAAACAAAGGCTCTGTAATCTTCGCTGGAGATGATGTAACCAAACGAACACCTAGCCAACGAGCTGAGTTAGGGTTGGGAAGGACCTTCCAGAACTTAGCACTCTTTTCTCATATGTCGGTACTGGACAACATCATGGTTGGCCGACACCACCTACTGAAAAATAACTTCGTCACGGGGCCACTCTATTGGTTCTCCAATGCGCAGAAAGAAGAGATGGCGCACCGCAAATATGTGGAAGACGTGATCGATTTTCTAGAAATCCAGCACATCCGAAAAGCGACTGCAGGCACCCTATCTTACGGCTTACGTAAGCGTGTAGAGCTTGCTCGTGCCATTGCCTTAAAACCTAAGTTACTGCTGCTTGATGAACCAATGGCAGGTATGAACTTGGAAGAAAAGGAAGACATGGCACGTTACATCATGGATCTGAATGAAGAATTAGATATCACGATCATCATGATTGAGCACGACATGGGCGTGGTCATGGACATCTCTAATCGCGTTTTGGTTTTGGATTTCGGTAAACACATTGCTACGGGTGAGCCTGAAGAAGTGATGGCCAACCCACATGTGAAACAAGCGTACTTAGGCGAAGAGTTACCGACATTAGAGGAGAGTGCATAATGGCACAGCAACATAATGATTGGGCAGATATAACCCGCTTAGATACCTTTCCAAAAGTGTTGCAACACAATGCCAAGAACTGGCCCGAACAAGTCGCAATGCGTGAAAAGGAGTTTGGTATATGGCGAGAGTTCACTTGGAAGGATTATGAAAACCGCGTCAAGTGGATGGCACTGGCACTACAAGATTTAGGTATTGGTGAGCAAGATGTCGTTGGTTTGCTAGGTGATAACCGTCCTGAATGGGTATGGGGCGAGTTAGCGGCACATGCGATCAAAGGTTTCTCGCTGGGCATCTATCAAGATTCCATGCACGAAGAGGTGGCGTACCTCATAAACTATGCCAAAGCAAAAGTCGTGGTTGCGGAAGATGAGGAGCAATGCGATAAGCTACTTGAGCTCGGTGATGAGATCCCAAGCGTAGAATTCATTATCTATTGTGACCCGCGTGGAATGCGCAAGTACGACGACCCACGACTAATTGATGTTGAGCAGGTCTATAAAAAAGGTCAACTGATCGACAAAGCGGATCCCGATAAATATCTCAATATGGTTGCGGCAACCAAAGGCAGCGATCTTTCGATTCTTTGTACCACGTCGGGTACGACTTCCAAACCAAAATTAGCTCAGCTACACAGCGGCACGTTCTTGGATCACTGTGCGGCTTATCTGCGTGCAGACCCGCGCTCCCCAGGCGACAACTACGTTTCTGTTCTGCCTTTGCCTTGGATTATGGAGCAGGTGTATGTGGTTGGTCAGGCGTTGATTTCTCGTCAAATAGTCAACTTCGTGGAAGAACAAGAAACCATGATGTCTGACTTGCGCGAAATCGGTCCAAACTTCGTCCTACTTGCGCCGCGAGTGTGGGAAAACATTGTGGCAGATGTGTCTGCGCGAATGATGGATTCCACGCCGTTTAAGCAGAAGATGTACAAACTGGGCATGAGCTTAGCGAATAAAGCGTTGGAGCAGGGTAAACGTTCAAAACTCGCTGAATGGATTTTGCTACGTGCTCTGCGTGACCGCTTAGGTTTCTCGAATCTAGCATCTGCTGCGACGGGTGGTGCGGCGATGGGACCGGATACTTTCCGTTACCTACAAGCTATTGGTGTGCCACTTAAGCAGCTTTATGGTCAGACCGAAATGTGTGGCGCATACACTGTGCACCAAGCGGATGATGTGGATTATGATTCCGTTGGTGTTGCGTTTGATAATGCAGATGTGAAAGTCATCAACCCGGACAGCAATGGCGTTGGTGAAATCATCGCGAAAAGTACCGGCATGTTTACTGGCTACCTGAACAACCAGGAAGCGTATGACGAAGACGTACAAGACGGATGGATGCATACGGGTGATGCGGGCTACTTTAAAGACTCTGGTCACTTGGTGGTGATTGATCGTCTGAAAGATATGTCGGAAACCAGCCATGGCGACCGCTACTCTCCGCAGTTCATTGAAAACAAACTCAAGTTCTCGCCGTTTATTGCAGAAGCCGTAGTGGTGGGCAAAGGTCGACCTTGGCTATCCGCCATCATCTGTATTCGCTACGCGATTGTTGCGAAGTGGGCAGAGCAGCGTGGTTTGGCATTTACTAACTACACCAACTTATCCGCTCAGCCAGAAGTGTATCAAGCGATTCGTGAAGAAGTGCTGAAAGTGAACGAATCACTGCCAGATGCACAGAAGATCAGCAAATTCATTCTACTTTACAAAGAGCTGGATGCCGACGATGGCGAGCTAACTCGTACGCGTAAAGTGCGTCGTGGTGTGGTTGCGGAGAAATACGGAGACATCATCGAAACCATCTACAGCGACGATCCAAAAGTCGATGTGGATACGGTGATCACTTATCAGGATGGCACCAAAACACGCATTCAAACGTCGCTAGTGATTGAAACGCTTATTGAACATGAGCCAACACTGGTGGATAGCGAACAACGGAGGATCGCATAGTGAATACGGATTTATTACTGCAACTCGTCATTAATGGCGTGATCGTTGGCATGTTGTATGGCGTGGTCGCCATGTGCTTTGTACTGATATACAAATCGACTCAGGTGGTCAACTTCGCTCAGGGTGAGTTCTTGTTGATTGGCGCGTGGGTATGCTGGGCGGCGCTTGTTCATCTGCAACTGCCATTTTTTATCGGCTTTTTACTCACGCTCGCGTTCATGATGGTGTTCGGTATTGCGGTGCAAACCATTGTGCTCAGGCCGTTAATTGGTGAACCGATTATCTCTGTGATCATGGTGACCATCGGTCTGTCTATGTTCTTCCAAGCATTGATGAAATGGATATTTGGTGTCTCAGCTGTGTCGTATCCGCAAGTGTTCGAAACAAATGTGGTGAATATCGGTGGTTTGAACGTTGAGTTCGCTTACATTCTGAGTTTGATCTTCTCGATGCTCATCATGGGCGCGTTCTACTGGTTCTTCAAATTCAGCAAAATGGGTCTGGCAATGCGCGCAACGGCATTTAACCAGCAAGTAGCCCAGAGTCTTGGCATTTCCATCAAGAAAGTGTTCGCCATTAGTTGGGCTATTTCGGCAATGGTATCTGCAACAGCAGGGATTGTTATCGGGATCGTTAACGGCGTATCTGACGCGCTATCCATTATTGGTATCAAAGTTTTCCCAGCCGTTATTTTAGGTGGCTTAGATTCTGTAGTCGGCGCAATTGTCGGTGGCATCACCATCGGGGTGCTAGAGAACTTAGCTGAGTTTTTTGATAGCCAATACCTGCAAGTGGGTAACCTGTACAACATCGCACCATTCTATGTGCTGTTAATCATTCTTGCCTTCAAGCCATACGGCCTGTTTGGTACCAAAGATATCGAGCGTATTTAAGGAGAAATAACATGGCTCAACTTAGCATGCGCCCATGTGGGGATTTTCGAACCACATACAAAAGTGATACGCCAATTTTTGAAACCAAAACCATCAGAAGCCTTGCGATTGCTGGTGTCATCGCCATGCTGGCAGCACCGCTGGTCTTGGATATTTACTTCCTCAATCTGTTTATTCAGGTTGCGTATCTCGGAATCGCGGCGCTGGGCTTAAACATTCTGGTTGGTTTTACCGGACAAATTTCCCTAGGTCATGGCGCGTTCTTTGGCTTTGGTGCCTTTGCATCGGCTTGGCTGAATAACCAGTTCAATATTCCAGTCGTGTTTGCGATTCCGCTTGCGGGTTACTTAACCATGATTGTGGGGATGCTGTTTGGTCTGCCAGCTGCGCGAATTAAAGGCTTATATCTCGCGATTGCGACTTTGGCTGCGCAGTTTATTTTAGAGGACTTCTTTGCTCGTGCAGATTGGTTCAGTGGCGGCTCATATGGTGCTGGTGCAAATCCTATCAATCTGTTTGGCTTTGAGTTTACGACCGATGAAAGCTTCTTCTACATTGCTCTGTTTGCGCTGATCTTTATGTACATGTGGGCATCGAACTTGATCCGTTCTCGTGATGGTCGCGCGTTTGTCTCGGTACGAGATCACTACCTGTCGGCAGAAATCATGGGTATCAACCTAACTAAGTATCGTCTGCTCTCATTTGGTGTGTGTGCGTTCTATGCAGGCATCGGGGGTGCACTCTACGGGCATTATTTAGGGTTCGTATCAGCAGAAGGTTTCACCATCATGATGTCTATCCAGTTCTTGGCAATGATCATCATTGGTGGCTTGGGTTCAGTCAAAGGCACATTGATGGGTACGATATTTATCGTATTACTGCCAGAAGTATTGGAGTTTGGCGTGACGGGGTTGGCTGCGTTTAGCAATAACACTTCGTTCGTTGATGGGCTTGCTTACTTCAAAGAAATGGCGATCGGCTTGGTCATCATGCTGTTCCTTATTTTCGAACCTCAAGGGTTATCGCATCGCTGGCAACAGATTCGAGCATATTGGAAACACTATCCGTTTTCTTATTAATCGGTACGTCGTGTACTTAAGTGGAATATACCTAAATAACAAGGACAACGAGTTATGAACAAAGGACATTTAGCGACAACGTTGGTGCTATCTTCGGCACTGTTTACTACCGCCACTTGGGCAAAAGACTCTGTATTTGTCGGGCAGTTGGTCGACTTTTCTGGACCAACAGCCTACGTGAGTAAGCCTTATGGTTCTGGTGTGCGAGACGCATTACGCTGGATCAACCAAAACGGTGGCATTAACGGTACTGAGCTCGAATTTGAAACGGTAGACATGGCGTATAAAGTGCCAGTAGCCATTTCCAACTACAAACGTTGGGTGGCGCGTAAAGACATGGTTGCGCTACAAGGTTGGGGCACGGCAGATACCGAAGCACTCATCTCGTTTGTGACCAAAGACAAAGTGCCAGTGTTCTCTGCCTCTTATTCAGGTCACTTAACGGACCCAACCGGCAAGAACCCAAAAACCGCGAAACCAGCGCCTTATAACTTCTTCTATGGTGCGTCGTACTCAGATGCGTGTCGTGCACTAGTGAAGTGGGCGAAAGAAGATTGGGAATCAAAGGGCAACCAAGGTACGCCGAAATTTACCCACATTGGCGATAACCACCCATTCCCGAATGCGCCAAAAGAAGCGTGTGCAGAATATGCTGAAGAGCTTGGTTTTGAGGTACAAAACCCAGTCGTTGTGTCACTCAAACCGGGTGATTTCAAAGCACAATGTCTGTCACTCAAAGAGTCTGGCACCAACTACGGTTACATTGCCAATATCGGTAGCTCGGTAATCTCACTCGTGAAGTCTTGTAATACGGTAGGTACAGAGTTCCAGTACATGGCGAACATTTGGGGCGGTGACAAACCAGTACTTGAAGCGGCGGGCGATGGCCTTAAAGATTATGTTTTTCCTGGCATGACGGCGTTTTGGGGAGACGATAACGAAGGCATGAAACTGGTTCGTGAGATTTCTAAGCAGTCTGAATCAGAACCGGGCGAGTTTAGAACTCACCACTACATTCGCGGCATTTGTTCTGCGTTCTACATGAAAGAAGCGATGGAGTGGGCGAAAGACAACGGTGGCATTACGGGTGAAAACATCAAGAAGGGCATGTATGTCCATGACAACTGGGTCCCACAAGGCTTAGAAGGTGTTTGTGTACCTGCGAACTGGAAGCCGGAAGATCACCGTGGCACAACAACCGTGAACGTCTTTATGGGCAACAACGATGGCGGCGCCGTTGATATTAAGAAAGTATCTCAGGTGACATTGTCACGTCGTGACGATTGGCTAGGTTACTAATCTACGACTTATTAATAACAAAGCTTACTGAAAATAAGGATGGGTGAGAGAACGCTCTCACCCTAGCAAGGAGTAGTTTGATGGCTGAATTAGCAACGAATATCGAACCGGCAGAAATACTGCTTTCAGTGAACAACATTGAAGTCGTCTACGACGAAGTAATACTAGTGCTTCGCGGTGTGAGTTTAGAAGTTCCAAAAGGGCAGATTGTGACCTTACTTGGTGCCAACGGTGCGGGTAAATCCACAACGTTGAAAGCCATTTCTGGTCTATTGAAAACCGAAGATGGTGAAGTGACGCGCGGCGAAATCAACTTCATGGGCGAGCGCATAGACAACAAAAGCCCGGAAGAGATCGTCCGTTCGGGCATCTTCCAAGTGATGGAAGGGCGCCGAATTGTTGAAGATATGACGGTAATAGAAAATCTTCGCTTAGGCGCTTACACGCGCACGGACAACGAAGTCGAGCAAGACATCGAAATGGTGTTTGATTATTTCCCTCGCCTTAAAGAGCGCACTGGTCTAGCGGGTTATTTGTCAGGTGGTGAGCAGCAAATGCTAGCGATTGGTCGTGCACTGATGGCTCGTCCAAAAATGATCTTGTTGGATGAACCTTCGATGGGGCTTTCGCCGCTGTTGGTGAAGGAGGTGTTCAGCATTATTAACAAGATTAATAAAGATCAAGGCATTACCATGCTTTTGGTTGAGCAGAATGCCAACTTTGCCCTTCAAGCGGCCGATTACGGTTACATCATGGAATCAGGTAAAATCGTTCTGGATGGTAGCAAGCACGAACTGCTAAACAATGAAGATGTGAAAGAGTTCTACCTTGGCGGTGGCGATGAAGATCGCAAGAGCTTTAAGAACCTGAAATCTTACAAACGTCGTAAGCGTTGGTTGTAAGGAGCGATGATGAACGAACTATTTGATGCGAAAGAGTCTTTGTCTCCACAGGCACGAGAAGAATCGCTGTTTCAACGTCTGTCAACGTTGATTGAAAATGCAAAAGCCAACAGCGAACATTATGCGGCGCATTTTGCTGAGTTAGAGCCTACGTTGGCGAATAATCGTGAAGGGCTTGCTCAGTTTCCGATTACGCGCAAATTCAATGTGCCAAACCAGCAGCAACTTAAACCGCCGTTTGGTGGTTTAAATAGTGTTGCGGTTGGTCAGATGGCGCGTGTTTTTCAGTCTCCGGGGCCTTTGTATGAGGCACAAACGGATGAGGCGGATTTCTGGCGTATGGGGCGCGCGTTCCACGCAGCTGGGTTTTGTGCGGGCGATTTAGTGCATAACACGCTCTCTTACCATTTCTCGCCTGGCGGATTTATTATGGATGGAGGCGCAAGAGCTTGTGGCTGTGCGGTATTTCCGGCGGGTGTCGGGAATACCGAAGCACAAATTGAAGCGATTAAACAGCTGCAGCCAACGGGTTATACGGGCACGCCTTCTTACTTGCTGACGTTGCTACAAAAGTACCAAGAGAAATATGGTGAGTCGCCGAGTTTTACCAAAGCGCTAGTCTCTGGTGAAGCAGTCACTGCAGACATGCAACAGATGTTTGAGGACAAAGGCATTACAGTCTCTCAAGCCTACGCAAGTGCTGAGCTTGGTTTGATTGCTTATCAAGTCACAGGCGAGCAAGGCTTGGTGATTGCCGAAGATATTATCGTTGAAATCGTTAATCCTGATGGCATTCCTGTACAACCGGGAGAAGTCGGTGAAGTAGTCGTGACATCGCTCGATGAGAAGTTTCCGCTGATTCGCTACGCAACGGGAGATTTATCGGCATACCTAGAAACGGGCTCGGATTCGCCACGCACGAATGCGCGAATTAAAGGCTGGATGGGGCGTGCGGACTCAGCGGTGAAAGTGAAAGGCCTGTTTGTTTATCCGCATCAGATCCAAGAAGTCTGTCGTCGCCACGATATTAAAGGCTCCTTGAAAATTGAGCGTGATGGCTTCAACGATACCATTACTTTCTGCTGTCATGATGTTCATGTATCAGCAGAGGACATTCAAGCAACACTCCAGTCTGTCACTAAACTGAAAGGCAATGTCCAGTTTGTACCGAACCAAGCGGAGCAGCCGTTAATCAATGACCTGCGCAGTTAACCCATCATTGTAAAACGCATTTATAAAAAGCTAACAACGTAAAAATCAAAGGCTAGGAGAGGGGATACCACATTGTGCTGCGTATCCCTTTCTTTTTGTGCCAGTACAATCAGGAGGGCGATAAATGAAGCAGGCACCGACCATCAATCAACAGTTTTGGGATAATTTGTTTACCCAAGGCACCATGCCGTGGGATGCAAAAACCACACCTCAAGAGCTAAAAGCTTACCTAGAAAACGCGCTTCATAGCGGTCAGTCTGTATTTATCCCTGGCTGTGGTGCTGCTTATGAACTCAGCTCTTTTATTCAATATGGGCATGATGTGATCGCGATGGATTACAGCCAACAAGCAGTAAAAATGGCGCAATCGATGTTAGGCAAGCACAAAGATAAAGTCGTGCTGGGGGATGTATTTAACGCTGACTCTACGCACTCATTTGATGTGATTTACGAGCGTGCCTTTCTCGCTGCACTACCGAGAGACCAGTGGCCAGATTACTTTGCTATGGTGGATAAATTGCTGCCAAGAGGCGGTTTGTTAATTGGTTATTTCGTTATAGATGATGATTACCACTCTCGCTTTCCTCCATTTTGTTTGCGAAGTGGGGAGTTGGAGGGTTATCTAGAACCGACGTTTAAGCTTGTGGAATCCTCAGTGGTGGCAAACAGTGTTGAGGTTTTTAAAGGTAGAGAGCGCTGGATGGTGTGGCAGAAAAGTTGCCGTATTTAAACGCTATGGCATCAAATAATGAATACAAAATCAGCGTCACATAATGCATCTTTTAAAGACAATTATTCTTGTGGTAACGATAAGTGTTGTGAATTGGCGAAGTTGTGAGAAATGTAGATCATGTCCTTTGAAAACATAAGGATATATAATATGGACAAATCATTTTCTCTCATCGATAAGCCTACCTTCTTAGGCTCACTCTTTCTTTTACTCAGCGTCGTTATACCTTTAATTTTATTTCCCACACAAGGTGCGGATTGGATAGCTTCGGCCAAATTTTTCATGACCGATAAGCTTGGTGTGTTATACCTCGCACTGGGTATCGCAGCAATGTGTTTTATGATTTACACGGTGTTCAGCGATCTTGGCCAAATCAAACTTGGTGAAGCCGACGAGCAACCAGAATTTGGTAACGCCTCATGGGCTGCAATGCTATTTTGTGGAGGTATTGGTGCAAGTATTCTGTATTGGGGGTGTATCGAGTGGGCATACTACTATCAATCACCACCATTTCAGTTGGAAGCAGGCAGTGAAGAAGCCATTCGCTGGGCCGCGACTTATGGTCTGTTTCACTGGGGACCGATCGCTTGGTCAATTTACCTTATTCCTGCTCTGCCTATCGCTTACTTCTTTTATGTACGCAAACAACCTGTTTTGAAAATCTCTAGTGCGTTAATGCCTGTATTAGGAGAAAAGCGCGCAAACGGTGGTATTGGCAAGTTTATCGATGTGCTGTTTATTTTTGGTATGTTGGGTGGCGCGGCGACTACGCTTGGCTTAGCAGCGCCTCTTATCAACGGTGGTCTACATCATATCTTCGGTCTTCCAAACAATACCTTCAGCCAAGTGGCTGTATTACTTCTCTGTACTGCGATTTTTGGTTACTCCGCGTATGCAGGGCTTGAGAAGGGGATCAAATTCCTTAGTAACATTAACTTCTGGGGTGCGATGGGCTTGTTACTCTTTGTACTTGCCGTTGGGCCAACCGTGTTCATGTTAGAAACGGGCTTAGATTCTATTGGTCGTATGTTGTCTAACTTCTTTGTTATGGCAACCTGGGCGGAGCCGTTTGGTGGTTATGGTGAGTTTACAGATACACACTTCCCGCAAGACTGGACTATTTTCTACTGGGCATGGTGGTTGGTCTTTGCTCCTTGCATGGGATTGTTTGTTGCGCGTATCTCGCGTGGAAGAACGATCAAACAGATGGTCGTAGGTTCTATATTTTACGGTTCTTTAGGTTGTTTCTTATTCTTCATTGTTTTAGGTAACTATGGTTTATCGTTGCAATTGACGGGTGAGCTTGATGTCATCGGAATCCTCAACGAATCAGGCGCACCGGCGGCTATTTTTGCAACGTTAGATACACTACCGTTAGGGCCAATCGTTATTGGTGTTTTTACACTGTTGTGTATCATTTTTACGGCGACGTCGTTTGACTCTATCTCGTACATTCTTGCGTCTGTGGTTCAAAATGATGTGACGGAAGAACCGATGCGCTGGAACCGTTTGTTCTGGGCGTTTACTTTGTCTTTTCTGCCAACCGTCCTAATGTTCATGGGAGGTTTATCGACATTACAAACCGCTGCGATCGTGGGCGGTTTACCGTTGTTAGTTATCTCGGTGATGTTGATGGTGTCCTTTGTTCGCGCGGCGAGCCTAGATATTAAACATCAAGCAGAATACGAAGAGCCAACCATTAACATTGAAGAACTGCCGGAAATTGACCCTTGGTCAACAGAGGGAATGGCTTTGGCGAAATTTGAGCGCTTTAAAGACTTAGCTCAACAGGCGGCTGAAGAAGAGCGCGAAGCAATGGCGGCCCTGATGAGCATGCGTAAGAGAATTCGCGCATTTGCCTTAGAACATAGTTGTGAATCTGGGTTTTCGGACCATCATTTACCAGAAGAGATGCAAACAGAGCTACAGCAACTAACCGAAGCGCTTGAGTTGGCTCAACAGAAGAAACAAGAACTGTCTGAACAAGCCCAAGAATCTCGAATGGAATTTAATCATGTGTTATTAGGCGGCGCGTCGGCAGGTTTAGCAACGTCGCAGGCTTAAGAACAGACACACAAGAGCCGAGTACAAACTCGGCTCTTTTTTTGGCGTGGATACCTTACAGTTAAAAATCCTGCTCAGTCAGTGTTAATGCTTATACTATTTTAGGTTGACCATCTGATGCGGTGGCACCGCCGTCTACAGGTAGGTTTACGCCATTAATGAAAGATGCGTCATCACTTGCCAAGAAAGTCACGACGGACGCAATTTCTTCAGGTTCGGCGGCTCGGCCGAGCGCAATGCGCTCATTGAATTTATCGCGGATTTCCTGCGGCCAGCCGTTCGTCATGTTGGTTTTTACTAAGCTTGGGCATACGGCGTTAATTCTTACGCCCTCCGCACCATGGTCCAATGCCATCGCTCTAGTAAGGTTGACCACAGCGCCTTTACTCGCGCAATAGAATGCGGCACCCCAGTCACCACCCAAACCAGAAACGGACGCGGTATTCACCATACAACCTTTCGTTTTTAAGAGTTCAGGTAACGCAAACTTCGCGCAATAAACGACGCCGTCAATGTTTACACCAGAGATCTTCTTCCAGTCTTCCACACTACCTTCAATCACGGAACCTGGGACATGTACACCAGCATTGTTTACTAAAATATCCAGTTTACCGAAACGGGTAACAACATCAGAAATCAGTGCTGCGACTTTGTCTGGATCAGAAACATCAATGGAATGCGCAGACACACGCTGTTTATCAAAGCCCTCAACGGCGTTTGCCAACTGCTCTTCATTCCAATCGGCAAGAGCGACGTTTGCGCCTTCTTCATACAAACGTTTTGCGATGGCCAAACCAATACCATTGGCAGAACCAGTGACGAGTGCGACTTTATTTTTTAATCCTCTCATGCGATTTCTCCTTCGAAACTTACAAAAACGGGATCTTGATTTTTCTCTGTGCGCGGCAACATCAGTTTGTCGTTGTCGCTGTAATCTACGGGGATAGCCACCACTGCTGGTCCTTCAACGTCCATGGCTTTATTCAATGTCGGTAGCAATTCGTGTTGACTAGTTACTGCGAAGCCTTTCGCGCCAAATGATTCGGCGTAGGCCTTGAAATCAATTGGTCCAAATTTCACACCAGAGCAGCGCTGATATTTGTTGATCTCTTGCATTTCTACCATGTTGTAGGCGTTATCAACCCACACAATATGGACGATATTGCAGTTCAGTCTAACCGCGGTTTCTAACTCCATGCTCGATTGCATAAAACCGCCGTCTCCCGATATCGATACCACTTTGCTGCCAGGTTTCAGTAGGCTGGCACCAATGGCCCATGGCAGTGCAACGCCCATCGTTTGTTGGCCGTTAGACACCAGCATTTGGCGAGCTCGAAAACAACTTAAGTAACGAGCGATCCAGATGTGGAAGCTCCCCATATCAAGACATAACGTGGTATCTGGTGTGATGATAGATTGCATGGCTTTAATCAGTGCCAGTGGATGAAACCCTTGCTTGTTATAGACATTGGGATAGGTCTTGATCACTTGCCGTTGCAGTGCTACCTCTTCCAGTACTGAAAGTGCCGTTGGGGAAAGGCGAGCATATTCAGAGATATAGCTGCCCATTTTGTCTAATGACTGCGCAATGTTTCCGACGATTTCAACACAAGGCTGATAATTAAGTTGGTATTCTGCCGGTTCAATATCGAGATGAATCACTGGGTTGCGGTGGCTGTTCCAAAGCTCAGGGTCATACTCTATTGGGCTAAAGCCGATGGTGAGAATTAAATCGGCATCACGCAGTAAAACATCGCCGGGTTGGTTGTTAAATAAACCAACACGACCAGCAAAGTGGTGATAGTAGTTGATGTCTACCGTTCCGGCGGCTTGGTAAGTGCCGACAACGGGTAGCTGCGTATTTTGAAGAAATCGGGCGATAGCAGCAGCGTTTTGGCTGCGGCTCGCGTGAAGGCCAAGTAAAACCACACAGCGCTTTGCTTTACTGATTCGACTGACCGCTTCTTCGATTGCTGCGATGTCTGCGCAACCATGCTGTGTATAAGGCGAGGGGACAATAATGTCCGTTTGGGTTTGCTCGGATAAAACATCTTGGGGGAGACTCAAAAAGCAAGCCCCAGGACGACCTGACTCTGCGATACGAAATGCGTTCGCCATGATCTCGCTTGCGGCGTCCACATGCTGCACTTCAGCACTGAACTTGGTTATAGAGCGAAAAATACTGACGGTATCCATGCTTTGGTGTGTTTGTTTTTGCTGGTCAGTTCGTTTCACCGCACCACCGATAGCAATCAGCGGATCACCTTCGGAGTTTGCTGTTGCCACTCCTGTAACTAGGTTTCCACAGCCTGGACCTGACGTAACCATTGTGACGCCTGCTTTGCCGGTTAGTCTTCCCATAACGCCCGCCATAAACGCGCCGTTAGCCTCGTGACGTACAGGAATCATTTGGATGTTAGTGTCTTCAATCGCATCGAACAGTCGATCGATTTTTGCACCGGGAATACCGAAAATGTACTTAATGCCGAGAGACTCTAGCTGTTGAGCGATCAACTGAGCTCCATTTTTATTTGAAGGTTTGGATTGCATTTGTTGTCCTTATTATTTGCCTGACTTTGTTACTTTTCCGCCTTTTCTATAGCGGTATTTATATCTTCCGGAGCCAAATTGGCACTGAGGAAGTCTGTCGATACCGGGGTATCAATCACTAGCCGCGAGACTTTGCCAATCTGGAGGAACCCTGACGAAATGCTGTAATCCTGAATATGACCACCTCCTTGGCGGTCATCGGTAATAAAGTGTTCGTGATAGCCGGGCACATTGATGCCAGTCGTATATTTAGGACTGCGAAAGCCGGCGACCACGCCTTGCTTATGCGTGAAGCGGAACGTTGGTTGTTCTTTGACCACTTCAAGCATTGGCCGATAAGGGCGTGTTTGTTTAGGTACGGTGCGAGTACGAACTGAATCGAAAACGCCATCAATGCGCACTGCGCAAAATAGGTTATCGCTTGGAACCATGTCGTCTATGAGGCTATGGACTTCATGACGTGACATGCGCGATGTCAGTGGCAGCTCGATATCAGGCTTAAAAAAAGTCATGACAGCAAAGGGCGTTCTTTGCGCCAGGTCTGCCGGGTTTGCGGAGCCATCGGACTTGAGTTGAAAAACTTCCTTATCAAAAGCAATCAACTCACCATCCAATTCATTGAACGTACCTAAACCAAAATCCCCATGTTTCAGCAGTTCTTCTATGGTTGTTGAGCCTTCGTAAACACCAGCGATCAAAGCACTCATTAACGAAGTCTGATAAATCTCACCATCTCCGGTAACGTGATGGTATTCAGAAAATTCTTTCGCTACTTCAAGCGAACAAGCACATAGAGGGTTATAAAATCCACGCATGAGTAAGACCAGTTATGCAATGAAGAGTATATTTAGATTGACTTCTACACGGTGCTAAATCCAATATAAAAAAGATTTATTTTGATATGGAAAATATATGGAATTTCGCTACCTGAAGTATTTTGTCGCGGTCGCCGAGACTCGTCACTTTACCCGAGCCGCTGAACAGTTAGGGATTGCGCAACCTCCTTTAAGTCAACAAATCAAAAAGTTAGAGCACGAGCTTGGTGTGGACCTATTTAAGCGCTTGTCTAGAGGGGTAGAACTGACCCATGCTGGGCAAGTCTTCTATACGGATGCGGTAAATATTCTTGCTGATGTGGAACGCGCTAAAGCAAAAGCCCGACAGATTGCCCGTGGTGAAAATACGCAGGTTAAAATCGGGTTCGCAACGTCAACATCAACCTGCATTAAGGTATTAGAGAGGGTGGGGCGTATTCAAGAGAATGGGGTTCATTTACAGACGGCGGAACTGTCAATGCCAGAGCTTGCCACTCAGTTAAAAAGCAAACAACTTGATCTCGCAATCATGCGGCTACCCTGCTACGCCAGTGAGCCTTTTGAGCGCAAGGTGTTGTTTAACGACCCGTTTGTCGCGGTGATTCCGGCGGGGAACGAGCTGGCAAAGTATCCCTGTATCCAGATGAAACAGTTGAGAAGCCATAAAATTTTACTGTTTCCACGAGAGACTGGACCTGCATTGTTTGATGGTATGAGCACACTTTTTGCCGACGCAGGAGTAAGGCTCGAACCACAGTTTGCAGCACCGCAACTTCGTACGACGATTGCCATGGCGCAGGCTGGGTTAGGCATTGCTATCGTTCCACGTTCACTGGCTGAACATCTCGATGATTCTGCGACAGTCGCCGAGATTGATGATATCCCCGTAACCAGTCGTGTTGTCGTTGCTTGGGAGGCGTCTAATCTCAATAAGCTGGCGTTAAAAGTAGTCACGAACATTAGTCATGTTGAGGCTTAAAGATGAATTATCGAACTGGCTCTGATAGCCCCAGGCAAATGTGATACTCTCCCTCGCTATATGCAAAGCTATGCTTTGGTTGAATAGACAAACCTTACTCAACGAATAGAACTTACTGAGGATGTGCCAATGATATACGCTGCGGTCTTTGATATGGACGGGTTGCTGATTGATTCAGAACCTTTGTGGAAGGAAGCGGAAAAGCAGGTGTTTTCATCAGTTGGCGTTCAGGTGACCGAAGTACTGTCAAAGCAGACTGCAACGATGACGACAGGTGAAGTAACAAGGTTTTGGTATGAACGTAATCCTTGGCAAGAAAAGAGCCTAGAAGAAGTAGAGAATGCTGTTGTGGATAAAGTGGAGGCATTAATAATTGAAAAAGGATGCGAATTAGAGGGTGTTACAGAAACACTCAAATGGCTTAAGGAAAAAGGGTTTAAGATAGGGCTGTCTACTAATTCACCTTATCAACTCATTCCCACCATTTTGAACAAACTCGGTATTGCCAGTTACTTTGACGCGATATCATCGTCAGACGATGTAGAACAGGGCAAGCCAGAGCCAGATGTCTACCTTTCAACAATCAATAAACTAGGTGTAGATTCAAGTAACTGTATTGCCTTTGAAGACTCTTATTCGGGTATGCTTGCGGCAACACGAGCAAACATAAAAACAGTCGTGATACCTCAACCTGATAAGTTCTACCAAGAGTTTAATGAAGCCAGTCTAAAGCTGCAAAAGCTATCAGAGTTTAATGAAAGCCATTTAGTGGATTTAATAGGATAAAGCTATTCATTACGATTGGTAATATTTATGACAGATGTCATACCATATGGAGAACTTTGATGAGACATTAGTTGCTTATGTGTAGGAGTGGTGAGGGATGAAATGAAGCTTAATGTCGTTGCATATTTGATCAAAGAAGGCTACGAAGAGGCCGATATAATCAACCCTAAGAAACAAGAAGAAAGGTGAAGTGCACTTGCCCTTTTTTTCAAAAGTAAACCTGCGTCATCACAGTAGACGGTTACAAAACATGGGTTTACGGTTGAACTAGCCAAGATAGATGCATAAAAAGACTAACAAAGCATTTAAGAGGGACTCCCGAGGCTTGTCATTTTTAGGTTTCGTTTTTGGTTTCGGGTTAATGATAGCGTTGTTCACAACTTAGTGCAGCGTTAAACCGCAAGGATGATGGATGATTAAAGCGCAAGTATATGATGTATTTTGTGATGAATTGGCTCAAGGTAACCCTTGTGGCGTTGTCGAACTAAATCACTGGCTGAGTGATTCTGAGTTACTTCAAATCACTCATCAGGTCGCTCAACCTGTCACATCATTTGTGGTTCAGGCTGGCAGTGACTACCACATTCGCTGGTTTAGCCTAGAAGGAGAGATCAACCTATGCGGACACGGAAGTTTGGGCGCAGGCGCTGCAATCATTTCCAACTATCATAAGAACGAGGTCATTCTACAAAGTCAGTATGGTCATGTTACCGTTACTGAACTGGATGGAATGTACAGGATCGTGATGCCAAGTTGGCAAGCCAAGCCTCATGTCATCCCCTTGGATATTTCAGGCTTCTCAAATCGCCCCGTAGATGCTTTTACAACGCGTGATTTGGTTGTTGTTCTTGAATCAGAAGATGATGTTGTTCGCTATCAACCTAACTTTGATGAGCTGATTAAAATTGATGAGTTTCATGCTGTCATCGTGACGGCTCAAAGTTCTGATAGTGGCTATGTGCTGCGTTACTTTGCACCTAAAATCGGTATTTCAGAAGATCTTGCCACAGGTTCGGCTCAGTGCTCATTAGCGCCTTATTGGTTTGAAAGGCTGGGCAAACAAAAATTGACGGCTCGTCAGCTATCTCGTGCTGGTGGTTATTTTGAAGTGGCTCGTTGTTCAGAATCTACTATCGTATTGTCTGCACACGTAAAAAGTCGCACTTAACTTTAAACGCCTCTAGCTCTGACTAAGAACCGGAGGCGGTCGATTTTTGATTGTCCTATAAGTGCCTAGCTAAGATTTTAACCCTGCAGCGGTCATCATGACGCGAAATAACATAGATACTAACCCTAATGCAGCGACGCTAACGATCCAAAATACTAACCCTAATGCAGCGACGCTAACGATCCAAATTCCAACCATCCAAGCCCATTGGCGGCACCAATTTTTGACTTTCATACTCACTCCTTATCAACTCGTTAATGGTACGCTTCGTCTTCTTTCACTTTTCCAGAGAAGACGTAGTAACTCCAAAAGGTGTAAGCCAGAATGATCGGGATGATGATCACCGCTCCAACGAGCATAAAGCGTTGACTGCTTGCAGGAGCGGCTGCTTCCCATATTGATATGCTAGGAGGAATGATATTTGGCCAGATACTGATGCCAAGCCCAGCGAACCCGAGAATCACGATAACCAATGCCATCACGAAAGGGCTGCGCTCTTTACGCTTTGTAACGGAGTCGGCAATCTTCAAACATACCAGCCCAGTAATGACAGGTACGGGCAGTAAGTAGAACAAATTAGGCAGAGAAAACCACCTTTCCGCAATGGAAGGGTAAGCAAGTGGGGTCCAAGCGCTCACAATGACTAATGCGGAGATCATCGCCAGCAGTGTTTTGTTAGTGAAGCGGTACATCGTGTTTTGCAGTTCACCTTCCGTTTTCATGATGAGCCATGTGCTACCAAGCAGCGCGTACGTTGCGACTAAACCCAAACCACAAAAGATGGGAAAAGGGGTGAGCCAGTCTAGTTGGCTACCTACGAAAACGCGGTTTTCCACCGCAAAGCCCTGAATTACCGCGCCGACAACGATGCCTTGGAAAAACGTGGTTAACATCGAGCCGACCATAAAAGAGTGGTCCCAGAACTTTAAGTGGTTTTCCAATGCTTTAAAGCGAAACTCAAATGCTACGCCACGAAAGATCAAAGCAATCAACATCAGTGTTAAAGGGATGGTTAGCGCTTCAATAATTACCGCGTAAGCCATCGGAAAAGCGCCAAATAGAGATGCGCCTCCAAGCACAATCCAAGTTTCGTTGCCGTCCCAAACTGGCGCGACACTGTTGACCATGACGTCTTTTTGTTTTTCATCCTTGATGAAGGGCATCAGTATTCCAATACCCAAATCGAAGCCGTCCATGATGATGTACATCAAAGTGGCAAAAACGATGATCGCGAACCAAATCACGGATAAATCAAAATGCATACTTTCTACCTTCACTTTGTGACAAATTCTAGATGCGGCCTGAAACGGTCGTCATGTCGTGCTCATCGTGTTCGATTGCATCGGGGCCTTTCTTGATTTGGTGGATCATGTAGTAATACCCAAAACCAAACACCAAGCTGTACACAACAAGGAAACACAGCAGGCTGATGCTCATTTGTAGGCCTCCGTGTGCAGAAACCGCATCACGCGTTTTTTGTACGCCATACACGACCCAAGGTTGCCGACCAACCTCTGTCGTAAACCAGCCAGCGAGTATTGCGATAAGACCAGATGGCCCCATAAATAATGAAAACTTGAGGAACCAACGCGAGGTATAGAGCGTGTTCTTTTTTCGTAGCCACATGCTGTATAAGCTTTGAAAAATCATCAGGAGTCCTAGCCCGACCATGATTCGAAATGACCAAAAGACGATAGGTGAGTTCGGTCGTTCCTCTTTCGGGAAGTCTTTCAGCGCCGGGATTGGCTCAGTTAAACTGTGGCGTAGGATCAAACTTCCTAGAACAGGAATTTCTAAGGCATAGTCTGTGCGTTCTTGTTCCATGTTTGGCATGCCGAACAATATCAATGGGGTTGGTTTGCCATCGCTGTTATCCCAATGTCCTTCGATGGCGGCGATTTTGGCGGGCTGGTATTCCAGAGTGTTTAGCCCGTGCACATCGCCAATCACGGCTTGGAGTGGCGCAAGGAACACTAAGATCCCGAGCGACATAGAAAACATGGTTTTTACCGCAGTCGATTGATTGCCTCTCAATAAATGCCAAGCGGCTGACGCGCCTACAAAGAGTGCTGAACTGACGAAAGCCGCGACGCTCATGTGCGCCAAACGATAAGGAAATGAAGGATTGAAAACGATAGCAAACCAGTCGGTTGGCACCACACGTCCGTCGACAATTTCATAGCCTTGTGGCGTTTGCATCCAACTGTTGGAGGCGAGAATCCAGAACGTCGAAATGATCGTTCCTAACGCCACCATCGAGGTTGCAAAAAAGTGCAGCTTTTCGCCGACGCGACGCCACCCAAACAGCATTACGCCAAGAAATCCGGCTTCGAGAAAGAAAGCCGTTAACACTTCATAAGTCAGTAATGGGCCTGTGATAGAACCAGCGAAGTCGGAGAAACCACTCCAGTTGGTGCCGAATTGATAGGCCATGACAAGACCAGATACAACACCCATTCCAAAGTTAACCGCAAAAATTTTCGACCAGAAGTGATAGAGCTTTTGGTAATCGGGATTACGTGTTTTTAGCCATAAGCCTTCCAGCACGGCGAGATAGGTGGCCAAACCTATGGTGATAGCGGGGAAAATAATATGAAAGGATACCGTAAAGGCGAACTGTATCCGTGCAAGCATAAATGCGTCGAGGCCAAACATTAAACTTCCTTTGATCTTTTAAGTTTTATGAGAGGGCTATTTTAAAAGGAGCGGAATGAGGGAAGTAGGTACAGACAGTGACTATAAACCTATAACAGATTAAATATTGAAGTGTTATTATTTTGAATTCAGCTTTATGGAGGGGGATCCGCGTGTGGCGAAGTATCAAGAGTTAGTGGAACAGCTTAAAAGGCAGATAAAATCGGGGATATGGCATCCGGGTGACAAGCTGCCTTCTCTGCGTCGCCAATCTGAACACTCGGGTTTAAGTTTGATGACGGTGTTGCATGCCTATCAAATTCTGGAATCTCAAGGCTGGGTGACGTCACAGCCGCGCTCTGGTTATCGAGTCGCTCCCAATATTAAGAGTTCAAATGAACCCCAAGCGCCAGCCGCGGTTTCGTGGACAGAGCAGGTAGACATCAATGAGTTTATCTTTGATGTGCTGCAGGCGAGTAAAAATCCATCCATGATCAATTTTGGCTTTGCCTATCCAGATCCAAGTTTATACCCACGCTATCACGTGAATCGGGCGATGGGCGCAGCCGCTCGCAATATGCCGATTTCCACCACCTTTGATAACTTACCGCCGGGAAACGAACAATTACGCACCATCATCGCGAAGCGTTATGCTGCGAAAGGCATTGAAATTTCACCCGATGAAATTATCATTACGGCAGGCGCGCTGGAGGCGTTAACGCTCAGTTTGCAAGCCTGCACAAGACCGGGAGATTGGGTGGTTGTGGAGTCGCCTGCATTCTATGGCGCATTGCAATCCTTAGAGCGGTTAGGTTTGAAAGCGCTCTCAGTAAGAACAGACCCAGTCACGGGTATTGACCTAGATTCATTGGAACGAGCGCTGCAAACACACGATGTGAAAGCATGTTGGCTGATGTCGAACTTCCAAAATCCTCTGGGTTTTACGCTCTCCGACGAGAAAAAACAAAAGCTGATTGAACTGACACAGCGATATAACGTGCCAGTGATTGAAGATGATGTGTACAGCGAACTGCATGCCGGGAATGACTCGGTTTACCCACTAAGAATGTTTGATGACACGGGCAATACCATGTTGTGCTCCTCGTTTTCAAAATCATTAATCGCAGGGCTACGTATTGGTTGGGTTGCGGCAGGAAAGCGGGCGCTAGAGGTACAAAAGTTACAGTTAATGAGTACATTAGCGACGAGTGCACCAGTGCAAATGACATTGGTGCACTATTTAACAAGCCGCAATTATGAATCGCATTTGAAGCAGTTACGAAAAAAGCTGTTTGAACGTAAAAGTAAGATGACGGATCTGCTTAGTGAGCTGTTACCTGGAGAAGTCAAAGTGTTAAGCCAAAGCGGCGGGTACTTTATTTGGTTAGAGCTTCCCAAGCATATCGACGCCTTGCAGATATATCGAGAAGCGCTAAAAGATAATATCAGCATCGCACCGGGAAAGATGTTCAGCCTGACAGAACAATACGATCACTGTATTCGTCTTAACGCTTCTTTTGAGCTTAATGACAAATACGTTCATGCTCTCAATTTGCTTGCCAACATTATTCGCGATCATTTGGCAAAATAGCGACTTTCTTCAGTTTTTGGGTTTAATGGAGCGCGCCGGATTTCCAGCAACTCGATTGCCTGGCGCAACATCTTTGGTTACGACAGAGCCAGCGCCGATGACGGCCTCATCGCTAATGGTCACGCCTGGCAGTATGATTGCGCCCCCACCAATCCAAACGTTATTGCCGATTTTTACCGGCTTGGCGATCTCATCTCCGGCTAAGCGTCTTTGCGTATCGAGTGAATGAGCGGCTGTGTAAATTTGCACTCTAGGCCCAATCATGACGTTCGCGCCAATCTCAACCTGCCCATTGTCCAGAATAATGGCATCCCAGTTGATGTAGGTGTTTTCCCCGATGGACAAGTGGTAACCGTAGGTAAGTTGAAGCGGTGGCTCTATACAGGCGCTGTTTTCTAATTGGACGCCCATCTCCGCCAATAGTTGTCTACGGATACCTGGGTTTGGCTCGTGGTTAAATTGGAAGACAAGCTGCGCAGTTTTGGCGCGCATTAGCTTTAGTTCTTCATCCAGACAATTGTAGGTTTCTCCAGAGCGCATCCGAGTCAGTTCTGACATAACAATCATTCCATTAATGGTTTGCAGTTGAGGCCACAATGATAAGTGAGTGTTTCAGTCAATAGGAGGTTTTTATTATGAAATCAGATGTTTATCACTGATTTATATTCAATAGGTTAGTTTTGAGTAAGCACTCGTTAAGAGTCATTCAAATAGAGAAGTGAAGTGAATTGGGTAAGTTCCTTTTAGCAGGGGAGGAAAGTATAGATTGGATGTCGCTTTCCTCTCCACAGCTTGATTTGGAGCATTTATTGGCTGTCCCACATCACTTCGCATTCTTCTTTAATTGCCGATTTTAAAAGCTCAATAAGTGGAAATGCTCTGCGTCCTAAACTGACCGTTTGTTCCTCTTGCTCCTCATCTTCTTCCATTGCTTGACTGTTGTTCTTCTCTATCGCTTCTTGTGCTGCGAGAGCGGAGGTCAATCTAGATAGAGCATCAGGGATGTCTTGAGCGGAAATAGACCCTGGTACTGAGCCACTATGGCCCATCATTTTGATCATCTTTATCGCAATATCGCCAAACATAGTGACGTTCGAGTGGCTATGGCAACGAAATGTAATAAGCATTTACCTGCTCCTGTTTTAGGTGTTCATTTGAGTATAAATGGTATCTGAGACACGAGGCAATTTAATCCGATAATTCGCAATCTTTCAGATAGCTATCTATCTTTAACGAAAGACAAACATAAGGAGATGATTTTGTTGAACTCCCAACTAAAGACGTTGATTTGGCGGCTTCACAAGCGAATATTTACGTTGCTTATGATGTTATGCACATGGTCACCTTCTGTCGTTGCTCAACCTTCCATTGTTTTTGGTGTCGTACCGCAACAGTCGGCGACCAAACTAGTGCAACAATGGCAGCCATTACTGCAACGCTGGGGAGATCTTGCTGGCGTTGAGATTAAGTTTGCCACGGCACGTGATATTCCCACGTTCGAAGCACGCTTGATGGCTGGAGCCTACGACATTGCATACATGAACCCATATCACTTTACCTTGGTGAATCAAAACCCAGGTTATACGGCTTTAGCAAGAGCGAAAAATAAGCGCATTACAGGCATTATTGTAGCAAGGCGAGGGAAGCCGGTTTCCCTTGATGAGCTGCAAGAAAAGACCATCGCTTTTCCTGCTCCACGAGCATTTGCTGCCTCTATCATCACACAATCAGAGTTGGCGCAGAAAGGCATCAAGTTTACGCCTAAATACGTTGGTTCGCACGACTCAGTCTATTTGGGGGTACTTAAAGGTTTGTACATTGCTGGTGGTGGCGTGAAGCGTACCTTTGAGAGCTTACCGAGTGAAATAAAAGACCAACTTAGCATCATTTATACAACTGCTGGTTATACGCCTCATGCTATTGCGGTTTCAAATAATGTCGATGAAGAGATTACTCTTGCCTTACGAAAGGCAATTTCGCAACTTAATGATGATCCAAAAGCACAGGAGAGTTTTACTTTACTCAACATTGACGGGTTACAGCTTGCACAAGACCAAGATTGGCAAGATGTTGTTCAATTGGGAATCTCAAGATAAATGGTTGTCCTATGACGCTGCGTTCGAAAACGATACTTGGCATTGCTCTTATTGAGGCCCTTGCGCTCGGTGTACTCATCATTAGTGGGCTTAATTGGTTGGAAAGTTCCAACGAGACTAGCCTCGAGGTTGGGAGCCAACACTTGGTGAGTGTATTTGCTCAGGCGTCGAGAGATGCGGTGATTGCGACGGACTTAGCCTATCTAGACAGTTTTGCTCGTTCTGTCGTGAGTGAGCACGAGCTGGCTTATATTCGTATTGTTAATCAAGATGGCGTCGAGCTGACGCTACAGGGGGATTACAGCGGTGTTGATACTGGTGTGAGACCGTTTGATGTGACCGATGGAGTTTACGATGTTGCGCAAGAGATTACTCTTGGAGAGCAGACTTTCGGTAAGGTTGAAATGGGTGTGAATGTTGAACATGTACATCAAGTTCTTTCATTTGCGACTCATGCAAGTTTGGTTATCGCCTTTATTGAAATGTCGCTGGTGGCGATGTTTTCGTATGCTCTCGGTAGCTATTTGATGAAGCGGCTCGATCTTCTTCGTACTGGGGTAATCAAGGTTTCACAGCAAGGTCCGGGTTCGCAAATTTCGATTTCAGGCAATGACGAAGTTACACGTGTTGGCGAAGCGTTTAACCAAATGTCACGCTCTTTAGCGCAAGCGCAAACTAAACTTCAGCAAGAGCATCAAACCCAGCAACAGTTATCGGCCAAAATATCGCAGCTTGCTGAGGTTGCTGAACATGCGCGTGATACCATCATCATTACTCACCCTGACGGCACTATTGCATGGGTAAATCCTGCGTTTGAACAGCTAACCGAATATACGTTGGAAGAAGTTATTGGCAAATCGCCGGGCGAGTTACTCCAAGGGCCAGACACAGACCCAAATACGGTGGCATTGCTCTCAAAAAGTGTCCGTAAGCACTCTCCTATTAGGGTTGAAATACTCAACTATACCAAGTCGAAGCACCCGTATTGGGTCGAGTTGGAGCTCTCTCCTGTGTTTGATGAAGATGGCGGGCTGTTACGTTTTATTGCGGTAGAGCGTGACATCACCGACAGGCGCAGGATGGAGAGGCGTCTGTCGTCTGCTTTAGATAAATCGAAAAAGGCGATGCAAGCCAAATCGGAATTTTTGGCGAACATGAGCCATGAGATTCGCACCCCAATGAACGCGATCATGGGGATCAGCGAGATATTGCTTGAGAACGAAAACCGTCGAGAGCCAAGGGAGTTATTACTCTTGCTGCACAAATCTGCCAACAACCTTGTGACGATCATTAACGACATCCTCGACTACAGCAAAGTAGAAGCGGGCAAGTTGACGTTAGTTGAAGAGGAGTTTGACTTGCGTTCACTCGTCGAGAGTTGCACCGCTTTGTGTGCCTATCAGGCGGATAAAAAGAACCTTAAGTTGTTGGTTGATATGCCATTGTCTATGAATACGGTCGTGGTCGGCGATAAAGGTCGGATTAATCAAATCTTGCTTAACTTGATCGGTAATGCGGTGAAATTCACGGATGAAGGTCATGTGCTACTCAAAGTCAGAGAAAGTGAGCACGGTTTTGATTTTTCCGTGAGTGATACGGGCATTGGTATTCCCGAAGATCGATTGGCTCATATTATGGATAAGTTTGAGCAGGTTGATACCTCCGCGACAAGACGCCATGAAGGTACAGGCTTGGGGTTGGCAATCTCAAAACGTTTGATCAGCATGTACAACGGCGAGCTTTGTGTGCATTCGGATTTTGGCAAAGGGTCGTGTTTTAGCTTTAGTTTGCAGTTGCCTAAGCAAAGTCAGCTTCTTTCCGAACCGATAGAGCTGAGTGCAAATCGACTATTGTTGATTGATGATTATCAACCGCGCGTGCAACACTTGATACATTTAGCTCAAGAGATTGGCATTGAAGTTACTCATGCCAACGATTGGTCAACTGCGCAGTCTTTGGGTAAAAAATTGGATGGTTTTGATCGTATCCTCGCGAGTGTAAACAATGCTCAAGATAGAGATGCGCTTTATGAGCTTGATGCGACAGAATCCGCCGCCAAACGGGTACTGTTCCTTGCACCTTGCGTGATGGAGGAAGGGCAGGCATGGTCGTGCGAGCGGGATCGTTTATTGCCGCAACCGGTCACGCAGCATAAACTGCAAGCTCTGTTTTCTGCCAAGATACAAAAGCGTCGAGAACTTTCCTCAGATGAGAACCCTGACTTTTCTAGCCTGCACCTATTAGTCGCAGAAGACAGCCATATCAATCGAATATTGATTGAAAAAATGTTGCAAGACACAGGTGTTAAACTGACGTTGGCGGAAGATGGTGTTGAAGCCGTTGAACTTTATAAACAGCTTTCTCCGGACTTGGTGATTACCGATATTTCTATGCCAAACAAAGATGGTTTTGGCGTGACAAAAGACATTCGTGAGTTACAGGAAAGTGGTGCGTTTCCTTGGTGTCCAATCGTCGCGTTTTCCGCACATGCGATGCAAGAGCAGCAACAAAAAAGTATCGCATTAGGTATGGATGATTACCTGACAAAACCAGTTCAGAAAAGTGATTTGCTTAATATGATCGCGAAGTGGGGATGCCACACCCTTGCAGAGGAAAAGCACGCTTCTGTTTAGTGTTTCGGTTAGATTAAATCGGCTCAAAAAAACGAGCATGTTATTAAACATGCTCGTTTGTAGTTGTGTATCGTGGGTTGAGCAATTTACAAGCTGTTTGGGTCACCCAAAGCGAGTGCTACTTTGGAAGACGGACGTTTAGCTAATGCATGGCAAATTTGCCAACCCGCTTCATTGATGATGTTGAGATCAATCTCCGTTTCAATCCCAAGTTGCTCACAAAGATAAAGCACATCTTCCGTTGCAACATTACCACTGGCACCTTTCGCGTAAGGGCAGCCGCCCAAACCAGCAACCGCACTATCAATGGTGTTGATGCCCATTAACAAGGCTTGGTAAATATTGGCCAAAGCTTGTCCATAGGTGTCATGAAAATGTACCGCGAGCGCGTCTTTTGGCAGTTGTGTTAACAGCGAATCCAGCATGGCGATAACGCGATTGGGCGTTGCTTTACCGACAGTATCGCCCAGAGATATTTCATAGCATCCCATATCAAAAAGCGCATTCGCTACCGCTGTGGTTTGCTCTGGTTTTATTTCTCCCTCGTAGGGGCAAACCATGGTGCAGGATAAATACCCACGCACAGGTATGTTGTGCTGGTTCGCCAGTTCGATAACCGGCTCAAAACGGGCTAGGCTATCTGCAATGCTGCAGTTAATGTTCTTTTGGCTGAACGCCTCCGAAGCCGAACCAAACACCGCAATTTGCTTTACGCCACTTTCCAGCGCACGTTCTAACCCTGCTAGGTTTGGTGTGAGCGCACTATAAACCACGTCAGGCTTTTGTATGATACTTGAAAATACTTGATCGGAATCGGCCATTTCAGGCACCCATTTCGGCGAGACAAAAGAGCCTGCTTCAATGTGTTTTAAGCCACTGGTGCTTAGTTGGTTAATCAAACGGATTTTATCAATCAGCGTCACTGCCGTTTCATTCTGCAAGCCATCACGAGCACCAACTTCGACGATATTAACCTTCGCTGGTAGCATATTCGTGCTCCTTATCTTCACAGACATTTTCGAGTGCAGAAATTAAATGCAGCAGGATGGAACCATGCTGTACTTGGTCTCCATGTTGATAAAACACTTCATCAATTATCGCTGCGACCGGAGCCGTGATGGTGTACTCCATCTTCATCGCTTCGAGCACTAACAGCGGATCGCCAGCCGCTACTTCGTCTCCCTTATTCACCATGACCGCCGAGATCACACCGTTCAGTGGCGCGGTTGGGCTAAGTTCATCGTCTTGACCTTTTGCGGATTCAAAACTTGGTTGATGAGCGAAAGTGCGTTGCTGACCAAGATAAAACAGCGTTGTCTTTTGTTCGTCGCTAAGCGCACTAAAGGTGTAACGCTCATTATCAATATCGACGATAAACTGGTTGCCACTTTCAAGCAGGATGACTTGATGCAACTCCTCGCCGCATCGGACAGTGAAGTGAGATCCTGTATCTTGCGATGATTGTTGCAAACGTACCTGATGGTTGGCATTGGCATCCGTGAAGTTAAATCGATAAACGTTGGCAACCGACAGTCTAAAACCCTGTTTGGTTGGCGCGGGTAACGTTGAGCTGCCTGATTTAGCAGTGAGAGCATTCCAGCGAGCAACCGCTGCCAACGTTAGCCAGATAGAATCCGACACATTTTGTTGCGCGCTGATGCCTTGCTGGTGTTTAACCAAGAAGTCGGTATCAAGTTCGATATTGGCAAAGGCTGGCTGTGAAATAATGCTGTGCAGGTAACCAATGTTTGTCGTGACTCCACGCACGTGATATTGAGTTAACGCCTGTTTAAGCTGCTTTAGGGCGATATCACGAGTTTGCCCCCAGACGATCAGTTTGCTGATCATCGGATCGTAGTATTCGCTGATGGTATCGCCTTGGGTAACACCACTATCAACGCGCACGCACGCTAAGCGGACATTGCTGTCTGAAGTGGGCTCATGCAAGTAATCAATGCGGCCAGTTGACGGCATAAAGTCGTTGTCTGCGTCTTCGGCGTAAATTCGCAGCTCGATTGAATGGCCGTTATGAGTGATTTCGGATTGCGAGATCGGTAAACACTCACCAGCTGCGATTTTGAATTGCCATTCAACCAAATCAACGCCAGTGATCAACTCGGTGACAGGGTGTTCAACTTGCAGACGGGTATTCATCTCCATGAAGTAGAACTCACCGCGGCTATCGAGCAAAAACTCAACCGTGCCAGCGCCAACATAGTCGATCGCTTGAGCGGCCTGAACCGCGGCTTTACCCATTTGTTTACGCAGTTCATCACTAAGACCGGGAGCAGGCGCTTCTTCGACTACTTTTTGGTGACGACGCTGAATGGAACAGTCGCGGTCAGACAGGTAAACACAGTTGCCATGTTGGTCAGCAAATACCTGAACTTCAACGTGGCGAGGCTGCAATATGCATTTTTCGATTAGAAGCTGCTTATCGCCAAAGCTTGAAAGCGCTTCACGCTGCGCACCGTCGATGGCCAAGGGCATTTCGGCTGCGCTATTGACCACTCGCATGCCTTTACCGCCGCCACCTTGTGTCGCTTTAAGCATCACTGGGTAACCGATTTTTTCCGCTTCCGCTAATAAATGCTCAACGCTATTGTCTGTGCCGTGGTAGCCCGGAACCAAGGGCACGTTCGCCTGTGACATGATTGCTTTGGCTTGAGATTTAGAACCCATTGCCTCAATTGCGCTGGTGGAAGGGCCAATAAAGACGATGCCATTTTCGCTGCACGCTTTGGCTAGTTTCGGGTTCTCAGAAAGAAAACCATACCCAGGGTGGATAGCATCGGCTTGCCATTTTTTCGCTGCGCTGATAATCGCATCGATATCGAGATACGATTCACTTGCCGGAGCCGGGCCGATAAATTCAGCGAAATCTGCTTGTTTAACATGTAAGCTGCTGCGATCCGCTTCGGAATAGACGGCAACCGTCTCTATAGCCATGCTTTTTGCGGTTTTAATAATTCGGCATGCAATTTCACCGCGGTTTGCGATCAGTATTCTTTTAAACATGATTCCTCCAATTGGCGGCGCGCTTTTCAAAAAATGCACTCAGTCCTTCCTGTCCTTCGCTGGACACGCGGGCGGTTGCAATGGCTTGGCTGGTGTATTCAATTAATGAGTGGTCGATAGGTTGGTTATCACAACGCAAACAAAGTGCTTTCGCCGCCTGCATGGCTTGTGGGCCATTATTAAGCAGGTGTTCAACCATACGATTGACCGCCTCTTTTGGCTGGGGATCGATTTGGTGAAGAATGTTCATCGATAGCGCGGTTTCGGCATCAATCAACTCGGCAGTTAAAAAGTAGCGTCGGCTTTGGCGTTGTCCAATTGCTCGGATTACGTAGGGACCGATGGTCGCGGGCAATAAGCCGAGTTTCACTTCACTCAAACAGAAGCGGCTCTCAGGTGCGCCAATGGCAATATCGCAGCAGCAGATCAGCCCAAGCGCGCCACCAAATGCTGCGCCGTGCACCATGGCAATCGTTGGTTTACTGAAGGTATCCAGCGTATGCAAAAGTTTTGCTAGTTGCTGTGCATCTTGCAGGTTTTCACTTTCGGTTTTGGTTGCCATTGATTGCATCCAGCCCAGATCTGCTCCCGCAGAAAAGTGTTTTCCCTGTGCACTTAACACCAGTGCACGGAGAGAATCGTCCTTTTCGAGCTGTTCTAGTGTCTCAATTAGTGAGGCAATCAATGCGTCATTAAACGCGTTGTGTTTTTCTGGCCGATTCAGGCTCAACCAGGCAACGCCATTGCTGTCTTTTTCAAGCAGTAGTCCGGTCATGTGACTTCCTTTGTCTGACATTTCAGTCTGATATTCCAATACTCGCTAATCAGCACTTTATTCATCATTGATGGATAGCGAGGAGTTAGGGTTTTGCTTTGTATCCGACTACATACGGAAGATGCCAAATTTGCTGTCTGGTATTGGTGCATTAAGCGCAGCAGATAGAGCAATACCCACAACATCACGGGTTTTTGCAGGATCAATAATCCCATCGTCCCACAGGCGAGCACTGGCGTAATAAGCATGGCTTTGAGTCTGGTACTGCTGCGCGATAGGACGTTTGAACGCTTCCTCTTCTTCAGTGCTCCAGCTTTCACCTTTGCGCGTTTTGATATCGCGGGTCACTTGCGCCATTACGCCAGCTGCTTGCTCACCACCCATTACGGAAATACGTGCGTTTGGCCACATCCACATCATGGTTGGATCATAAGCGCGACCACACATGCCGTAGTTGCCTGCGCCATACGATCCACCAATAACCACGGTAAACTTCGGCACGTCTGCACACGCAACAGCAGTTACCATTTTCGCACCATGTTTGGCGATGCCTTCGGCTTCGTACTTCTGACCGACCATAAAGCCCGTGATGTTCTGCAAGAAGAGCAGAGGAATTTTGCGTTGTGCGCACAGCTCAATAAAATGCGCGCCTTTTTGTGCTGATTCCGAAAATAGAATGCCGTTGTTAGCGACAATGCCAATCGGCATACCGTGAATATGGGCAAAGCCACAGACCAAGGTTTCGCCGAACAAGGCTTTAAATTCATCGAACTGGGAATCATCAACAATTCGGGCAATGACCTCTTTAACATCAAACGGCTTTTTAAGATCGGTTCCGACGATGCCGTACAGCTCTTGAGCAGGAAAACGTGGTTCCTGTGGTGCTTTTTGCTTGAGTTGAACGGGTTTCAAGTGGTTGATTTGTGAAACCGCTTGTCTTGCCAACTCTAACGCGTGGTGATCATTTTCTGCGTAATAGTCCGCCACACCAGAGGTACGGCAGTGAACGTCTGCGCCACCAAGATCTTCCGCGCTGACTTCTTCTCCTGTTGCTGCTTTTACCAGAGGAGGGCCCGCTAAGAAGATCGTGCCTTGCTCTTTGACTATGATGGAAACATCACACATGGCAGGAACGTACGCCCCGCCAGCGGTACATAGCCCCATGACCACCGCAATTTGTGGGATACCCTTGGCTGACATTCGGGCTTGGTTATAGAAAATACGGCCAAAATGGTCTTTATCTGGGAATACCTCATCTTGGCGGGGTAGGTTAGCGCCGCCAGAGTCGACTAAGTAAACACACGGAAGTTGGCATTTTTCTGCAATTTCCTGTGCGCGTAAGTGCTTTTTCACGGTAAGTGGGTAGTAACTGCCGCCTTTTACCGTCACGTCGTTCGCTACGATCATGCACTCGGTGCCATCAATTACACCCACACCCGCGACCACACCAGCACATGGAACGTAATCAGGATACACATCCCAGCCAGCAAACTGACCAATTTCTAGAAAGGACGAACCAGGGTCGAGTAGGGCAAGAATGCGCTCACGTACCGGAAGTTTGCCTTTCTTCTGTTGATGTTCTCTAGCTTTCTCACCGCCACCATCTTCTATTTGGGCAGTCACGGTATAAAGTTGATCTACAAGCGACGCCATAGAGCGGTAGTTTTCCTGATACTGCTCTGAATGGGTATTAATTTTGGTCGTCAAACAAGCCATAAATAGCCGATCTCCATTCGGTAGACGGGTGACACCAGCCGTCTTTATCTATGTTGAATAAGATTTAGGTTGAATAAGGAAGTTATTTAGAGTCAGAGCGCCTAGGTATGATGATTAGGCGCTTTCGTTAAACAATTCGCGACCAATAAGCATGCGGCGAATTTCTGAAGTGCCCGCACCAATTTCATACAGCTTGGCATCTCGCAACAAACGGCCCGTATCAAACTCGTTGATGTAGCCGTTACCGCCAAGTAATTGAATCGCATCCAGTGCCATCTTGGTTGCCAGCTCTGCGCTGTAGAGGATCGCACCAGCAGAGTCTTTACGTGTGGTTTCACCACGATCACAAGCGGCAGCGACGGCGTAAATGTAGGCTTTTGCGGCATTCATTTGCGTGTACATATCGGCGATTTTTGCTTGAACAAGCTGGAATTCACCGATGGATTTGCCAAATTGTTTGCGGTCATGGATATAAGGCACAACGATGTCCATACATGCTTGCATAATGCCAAGCGGGCCACCGGCAAGCACCACTCGCTCGTAGTCCAAACCGCTCATCAACACTTTCACACCTTGGTTTTCTTCGCCGAGAATATTTTCCGCAGGGACTTCGCAGTTTTGGAAGACCAGCTCACACGTATTCGAGCCGCGCATACCCAACTTGTCGAGTTTTTGTGCTTGAGTAAATCCAGGAAAGCCGCGTTCCACAATAAACGCCGTGATGCCTTTGGAGTGCTGGCTTGGGTCGGTTTTTGCGTAGACAACATAGGTGTGCGCATCTGGGCCGTTTGTGATCCACATTTTGTTGCCGTTTAGCAGGAAAATATCGCCTTTACGTTCCGCTTTAAGCTGCATAGAGACCACATCAGAGCCGGCGCCGGGTTCACTCATTGCAAGGGCACCAATATGTTCACCGGAGATGAGTTTAGGTAGGTATTTCTCTTTTTGCGCTTGTGTTCCGTTGCGGTGGATTTGGTTGACACAAAGGTTGGAGTGAGCACCGTAACTTAACGCAACCGAAGCGGATGCTCGGCTGATTTCTTCCATGGCGATAACGTGGGCGAGATAGCCCATGCCTGCACCACCAAACTCCTCGCTGGTGGTCACACCTAAAAGACCCATGTCACCCAGTTTGGACCAAAGATGGTTTGGAAAGTCGTTAGATTGGTCGATAGATTGCGCTAGCGGCGCAATTTCTCTTGCAGCAAAACTATTGATTTGCTCGCGAAGCAAATCGGTATTTTCGTCATAAACAAAGTTCAGGGAAGAGTAGGTAGATTTCATTGCGTGTCCTTGCCTTTACGTCACCTACATCCCAGTGCTGAGGTGTCAGGTGACTTTTTCGCCTTTCATGGATCTCAGTGTGTTTTGGCATCGCAACTGTGCCGCGTTTAACTCCATCATTACCGCTTGAATGTCGTTTGCTTGCTGTTGCAATGCTGCCTTCTTCTCTTCGATCAACCGAATCATATAGTTCAACTGCTCAGTACTTTGATCGGTATCGTAGAGTTCAAATAACTCTTTGATATCTGCAAGAGAAAAGCCCAATCGCTTACCTCGCAAAATCAGTTTTAGTCGAATTCGATCGCGACCATTGTAGATTCGAGTGTTGCCTTTACGTTCTGGAGTTAGGAGACCTAAATCTTCGTAGAAGCGAATACTTCGGGTAGTAATGTCGAACTCTTTCGCGAGCTCGCTGATCTTAAATGTGTTCATTCCTTAACCTTACGACTTTCGTATAACATTCATACGAATATACAATTCGTTAACGTTAAAGTAAATAAACAACATCCACTCTGGAGCCTTGATATCACTCGCATTTACTCGAAATAAAAGAATCACTCGAACAAACAATAACCGCAAACTTGACGTTAACGTAAATGTTAGTATAGTTATGACGTAAACGTCAACAAAAGGTTAATGGAATGAAAAATGAAACATGGATTGTTGCCGCCAAGCGAACGCCTATCGGCTCTTTTCAAGGTGCATTAGCTTCAACAGATGTCACGGAACTCGGTGCGAAGGCCATCCAAGGGGCACTAGCCGAAAGCCAACTCGATGTGCAAAAAATAGACGAAGTGTTAATGGGATGCGTTTTACCCGCTGGCGTGGGGCAAGCGCCAGCAAGACAAGCAAGTCTTAAAGCAGAAATGCCACAATCGATCGGTTGTACGACACTGAATAAAGTCTGTGGTTCGGGTATGAAAACCGTCATGCTGGCACATGATCTTATTCAATCTGGTAACGCGCACGCGGTTATCGCTGGTGGTATGGAAAACATGTCGTCTTCTCCTTATCTACTTAAGAAAGCGCGTGATGGTTTCCGCTTAGGCCATGAGCAAGTGCTTGATCATATGTTTTATGACGGTTTGCAGGATGCCTACCAAGGCGAATTGATGGGTGTCTTTGCCGAACAAACCGCGCAAAAGTATCAGTTCAGCCGTGAAAGTATGGATATCTGGGCGCAGCAGTCGGTGACTCGTGCGCAGCAAGCGATTGAGCAAGGTTTGTTCAAAGAAGAGATCGTGCCTGTTAACGTAAAAAGTCGACGCGACGAAACCTTGGTGGTAGACGATGAGCAACCGAGCAAACTCGACGTCAATAAAATTCCCACCTTACGACCTGCGTTTGCCAAAGATGGCGGCGTAACGGCAGCAAATTCCAGTTCTATTTCTGATGGTGCATCGGCAATGGTATTGGTTGATAGTGAATTTGGCCGTCAGGAAAACCTTCAACCTCTAGCCAAAATTGTCGCGTACAGCACGCATGCAAGACAGCCTGATGAGTTCACCATCGCACCCGTATTCGCGATTGAAACGCTGCTGGAAAAAACGGGCTGGGACAAATCAGACGTGGACCTTTGGGAAATCAATGAAGCCTTTGCCGTCGTGACACAATACGCGGTGAAAGCACTCGAATTGGACGAGAGCAAAGTGAACCCTCGCGGCGGCGCTTGTGCGTTGGGGCATCCAATTGGTGCGAGTGGTAACCGAATCCTCGTGACTTTGATTCACGCTCTTAAACAAACAGGCGGTAAACGTGGCGTTGCATCGCTTTGTATTGGTGGCGGCGAGGCTACCGCAATCGCGATTGAAATCTGCTAATTCATTCTCAACAAAGTTTCACTTACATAACAGTAGTCAGTGAAACGCTGAAAAATACAAGGATGTCATCATGACAGAACAAGTAAAGCAGTATATCGGTGGTGAATTTGCCATCTCCGACTCAAAACAATGGCTAGATGTAACTAACCCGGCAACCAACGAAGTGATTGCGCAAGTACCTTGTGCCACGGAATCAGAAATGAATGCGGCGATCGCTAGCGCAACAGAGGCGTTTAAGCGTTGGAAAGAAGTCGCTGCGCCGGAGCGTGCAAGATTGATGCTGCGCTACCAACACCTGCTAAAAGAGCAACACGATGAGTTGGCGATACTGCTTTCAAGTGAAACAGGTAAAACCCTCGCTGATGCGAAAGGTGATGTTTGGCGCGGGATTGAAGTGGTAGAACAAGCGGCGAACATTTGTAGCTCAATGATGGGCGAAACGGTTGAAAACGTCGCAACCAATATTGATGGTTACTCTTACATTCAACCGCTCGGTGTTTGTGCGGGTATTACTCCGTTTAACTTCCCTGCGATGATCCCATTGTGGATGTTCCCGATGGCGATCGCTTGCGGCAACACCTTTATTTTGAAGCCGTCGGAACAAGTTCCGCTGACTGCAATGAAATTGGCGGAGCTGTTTGAACAGGCAGGCGCACCAAAAGGCGTGTTGCAAATTGTCCACGGCACCAAAGAGCAAGTCGACCGTATTCTGACTGATCCAGTCGTTCGTGCGATCTCTTTTGTCGGCTCAGTGCCAGTTGGTGAGTACATCTACAAAACGGGTACGGACAACCTAAAGCGCGTGCAGTCATTTGCGGGTGCGAAGAACCACATGGTCATCATGCCAGATGCAAACAAGCAGCAAGTCATCAATAACCTAGTTGGCGCGTCAGTCGGTGCCGCAGGCCAACGCTGTATGGCGATTTCGGTGGCGGTATTTGTCGGCGAAACCAAAGAATGGATTCCAGAGCTTAAAGAGGCGTTAGCTCAGGTTCAACCTGGCGCGTGGGATGATGAAACCGCCGGTTATGGCCCACTGATTAGCCCGCAAGCGAAGCAGCGTGTGGTGAATCTGATTAATGAAGGCAAAGTGTCTGGCGCGAACTGTGTTCTGGATGGGACAGATTGCCAAGTACCTGGCTTCCCGAACGGTAACTGGGTGGGACCAACGCTATTCACTAACGTGACTACTGACATGTCGATTTATCAGGAAGAGATTTTTGGTCCAGTATTACTGACGATGGAAGTCGACAATTTAGATGCGGCAATTGAGCTAATCAACGCGAATCGTTTTGGTAACGGTACGTCTATTTTTACGGCGAATGGCGCAGCAGCGAGAAAGTATCAACACAATATTGAAGTGGGTAACGTGGGTATCAACGTGCCGATTCCGGTGCCTTTGCCGTTCTTCTCATTTACGGGTTGGAAAGGCAGCTTCTACGGCGATCTGCATGCTTACGGCAAACAAGCGGTTCGCTTCTACACCGAGACGAAAACCGTCACCGCGCGTTGGTTTGAAGATGACATTCCAAGCGGTCCAAACATGACCATTCAATTGAGCTAGTCACAGAAGTAGCGATACCTCTAGCCAAGCCTTTCAAACCTTTAGATGGCTTGGCTTCAAGTGCAACGAATTAGACCTTAGGACTTCAAGATGGATTTTGAATTAAACGAAGATCAACTCGCGTTTGCCGAAGTAGCAAAGCAGTTTGCAGACCAAATGTTAGCGCCGCACGCGGCCGAGTGGGATGAAAACCATCATTTCCCTAAAGATGTACTGCGTCAAGCAGGTGAACTTGGCTTTCTGAGCATCTATACGCCGCCAGAGCATGGTGGTTTGGGATTGTCTCGTTTGGATGCGGCGATCATTTTCGAGCAGTTGGCTATGGGTTGTACCGCGACTACTGCGTTTATGACCATTCACAACATGGCGACGTGGATGATCACCAGCTTTGCCAAAGCCGAAGTGGCGCAGCAGTTTAGCGCGGATCTAATTTCGGGTGAAAAGCTCGCTTCCTACTGTTTAACCGAACCTAATGCCGGCTCTGACGCCGCTTCGCTCACGACAAGTGCGGTACGTGAAGGCGACGAGTTTGTATTGAATGGCGCAAAAGTATTTATCTCTGGCGCGGGTGATACTGATGTTCTCGTCGTGATGGCGCGTTCGTGCGGCGAAGGAGCGGGTGGCGTTTCTGCATTCGTTGTTCCTGCTGATTGCGAAGGCATTAGCTACGGTAAAAAAGAAGCCAAAATGGGTTGGAACTGCCAGCCAACTCGCATGATTACCTTCGAAAATGTTCGTATTCCGGCTGACTATCTGTTGGGTGAAGAGGGAGAAGGCTTTAAGTTCGCCATGCTTGGCCTTGATGGTGGTCGAATCAATATCGCTACTTGTTCCGTCGGTACTGCGCAACAAGCACTGAACGAAGCCAAGCAATACATGAACGAACGCAGACAGTTCGGCCGTTCACTGGCGCAATTTCAAGCGTTGCAGTTCAAGCTTGCTGATATGGCGACTGAGCTGGTCGCTGCGCGTCAAATGGTGCGACTCGCTGCCGCTAAACTCGATGCACAGCACGCAGAAAAAAGTGCGTACTGTGCCATGGCAAAACGCTTTGCTACTGATGTGGGCTTTAAAGTCTGCGATCAGGCGCTGCAAATTCACGGTGGCTATGGCTACATCAAAGAATATCCAGTCGAGCGCCATTTCCGAGACGTTCGTGTTCACCAAATCCTTGAAGGTACCAACGAAATCATGCGTCTGATCGTCGCAAGACGATTACTAACGGAAGGCGTTGAGCTGCTTTAGTCAGCGAGACACAGCCTTACCTAAAGAAATTAAAAAGGACTGAAAGATTATGACGGCACAAATCAAATTAGAGCGTGAAGCGCACATTGCCAAGCTCACGATTAGTAACCCGCCAGCAAACACTTGGACGCTTGAATCTTTGAATCAGCTAAAAGAGTTGGCGATTGAACTCAGTAATGATCGCTCTATTTATGCGTTGGTACTGACGGGCGAAGGTGAGAAATTCTTTTCTGCTGGAGCGGATCTCAACAACTTTGCATCCGGCGATAAATCGCAAGCAGCAGATATGGCGTTCGCTTTTGGTGAAGCCTTTGAAGCGTTGTCTGCGTTCGATGGCGTTTCTATCGCAGCGGTTAATGGCTATGCGATGGGTGGTGGTCTGGAAGTGGCGATGGCGTGTGACATTCGCATCGCAGAAGAACAAGTACAAATGGCACTTCCTGAAGCATCGGTCGGCTTGTTACCTTGCGCGGGCGGAACGCAAAACCTGACCGCGTTGGTAGGTGAAGGTTGGGCGAAACGCATGATCTTGTGTGGTGAGCGTGTGACGGCCGAGCGAGCGGAAAAAATTGGTTTAGTCGAAGAAGTGGTTGCAAAAGGCAAAGCACTGGAAGCGGCTATGGAACTTGCACAGCGCGTCGCAGGTCAATCTCCGAAATCCGTGTCTGCATGCAAAACGCTTATTCAAGGTCGACGCAGCCAAACTCACGCGGCCGGATTGGTCTTGGAGCGTGAACTGTTCTTACAGCTGTTTAATACACAAGATCAGACTGAGGGTGTAAACGCCTTCTTGCAAAAGCGTAAGCCACAATGGACAAACAGCTAGCGGAGGACAAATGACAGGTACAGTAAATGTTTCAAAACTTGAGTGCGCTGATGGCTCTGTCATTGGTGTGTTGGAGCTTGATAATCCAGCTGCTCTCAACGCGTTGAGTTACGTAATGATTGAGAAGTTGTACAAACAGCTCAATGAATGGCAAACGGACGACAGCGTCGTCGCGATCTTTTTGCACGCCAAGGGTGAAAAAGCGTTTTGTGCTGGTGGTGACATTCAAGCGATTTACCGTGCACTTGAAAACAAAGAGCAAGACTTTGATTCTGCGTTTTCAGCGATGGAAACCTTCTTTGACCTCGAATATCGCTGTGATCATCTTATTCACACTTATCCAAAACCGATCATCGCGTGGGGGCATGGTTATCTGATGGGCGGCGGTGTGGGCTTATTTATGGGCGCAAGTCATCGCGTAGCAGAAACCACCACACGCTTTGCGATGCCAGAGATTAAAATCGGCCTTTACCCAGACGTAGGCGCGACGTACTTCCTAAATCAGCTGCCAAAACACTTGGCACTTTTTCTGAGTTTGACGGCTTGCCAAATCAACGCGACAGACATGAAAGCGTTGGGATTAAGCCAATGGATTGCACAGCCAGAAAGCAAACAAGCACTGTTGGATCTACTCGCATCGGTAAGTTGGAAAGGTGAAGCAAACATCAACGAAAAAATCGCCACTACGCTACGTTCGGTACAAGTGGACGAGCCAAGCGAAGGGATGTTGATGCCATATGCGGGATTGATTGAGCAGCTTTGTTCGGGTGATTTAGATTCGATTGTTCGCGCAATCAGCAGTGCCGACGTTGATGATAAGTGGTTCATCAATGCGCAAAAAGCATTGAATTATGGCAGTCCGTTGTCGCTCAATATCACTTATCAGCAGCTAACGCAGTATCAAAACCTCTCTTTGAAAGCGTGTTTTGATATGGAATTTAACCTGACGCTACGTTGCGGCTTAGAAGGTGATTTTAGAGAAGGGGTTCGTGCGCTGATTATCGATAAAACCAATCAACCGACTTGGCAACATCGCACGGTTTCTGACGTAACGCCACAAGTTTTGGAACGCTTCTTTGCGCCGATTGATTCACTCGAATATCCATTGACCGCATCACCTGTTGCCACTGCGGCACTCTAGTTAAGGAAGAGATATAACATGGACAAAATTGCATTTATTGGCCTTGGCAACATGGGTGCGCCTATGGCTAAGAACCTACTCAAAGCGGGCTTGAACGTCGAAGTGTTTGATTTGAACCCGAACGCAGTAGAGGAACTTACCGCACTTGGTGCGTCGAGTGCAGACTCGGTAAAACAAGCCGTTCAAGGGGCGAACGTGGTGGTCACCATGCTACCCGCCAGCCAACATGTTCAAAGCGTCTATCTCGGTAGAGATGGCATTTTAGATAGCGTCGAATCGGGCACCTTGCTGATTGATTCATCCACTATCGATCCGTCGACCGCTCGTTTGGTCGGTGAAAAAGCACAGCAACTTGGCATCAGCTTTGTTGATGCACCGGTATCTGGTGGCGTTGCGGGCGCAGCGGCAGGTACGTTGACTTTCATTGTTGGCGGCTCACAAGAGAACTTTGTTCAAGCCAAGGTGGTGCTTAGCCACATGGGTAAAAACATTTTCCATGCAGGTGATGCCGGAGCCGGTCAGGTGGCGAAGATCTGCAATAACATGATGTTGGGCATTTTGATGAGCGGCACTTGTGAAGCACTCAATTTAGGCATGGAAAACGGACTTGATCCCAAAGTGTTGTCAGACATCATGCTGCAAAGTTCAGGCCGTAACTGGGCGCTAGAGCTTTACAACCCGTGCCCGGGTGTGATGGAAAATACGCCTGCAAGCAATGGTTATCAGGGCGGCTTTATGAGCCAGTTAATGGCGAAAGATCTCGGTCTTGCGATGGAAGCGGCGGTTGCCAGTCAAACATCAACGCCAATGGGCAGCTTGGCTCGTAACCTGTTTAATTTTCACAACGGTCAGGGCAGCGGACAAAAAGATTTTTCAAGCTTGTTTGAGTTCTACCAAAAGCAAAATCAGGCCTAAGGAGTGCTTATGGATCTAGCAAATAAGGTTATTGCGATCACGGGGGCCGGGCAGGGGCTTGGTAAACAAATGGCGCTGTCGCTAGCGGAAAGCGGTGTTCACCTTGCGCTTATCGACCTCAATTCAGACCAACTGGCTGAAACGAAAGCGGAGTGTGAATCTTTCGGCGTCACCACTCGTTTTTATGTAGCGAACGTGACGGAAGAACAAGAAGTGTGCGCTGCTTTTACGCAAATTGAAGCGGATTTCAAACAGCTCAATGGCGTGATCAATAACGCAGGCATTATGCGCGATGGCATGTTCATCAAAGTTAAAGATGGTCAGGTTAACGCGATGTCGCTGGAACAATTTCAGTCTGTTATGGATGTGAATGTGACAGGTACTTTTCTGTGTGGCCGCGAAGCGAGCAAGGTAATGCTGAACACCGATAGCAAAGGCGTTCTGATCAACATATCTAGCGTCGCGCGTGCGGGGAATATTGGTCAAACTAACTATTCTGCATCCAAAGCGGCGGTAGCCACCATGGCGACGGTGTGGGCGAAAGAGTTAGGGCGTTTCGGAATTCGCTCAGTAGCGATTGCTCCGGGTGTCATCAAGACTGCCATGACGGACCAAATAAAACCTGAAGCGATGGAGCGTTTAGTCAAAATGATTCCTGTCGGACGCTTAGGTCTTGCTGATGAAATTTCTTCGACCATCAAATACGTGTTAACCAATGAGTTCGTGACTGGAAGAGTATTCGAAGTCGATGGCGGAATGCGAATGTAGCCCCTCCTCATTTTAAAAAGGGGAGCGAGCCTGATTGTCCGCTTCCTTCCTCCTTTCTTATATTGTTTCTATCGATAATTTTTAATGGATGTTTTAGTAACGGCTGCTGTACCGATTACATTTACAACTCTTTTGTATTTTTGGTATGAATAAGTGCTCTCGTGTTAATTTTTATGTAAATGCATTAATTCACAATCAAGACAATTATTTGTCTCATTGATGAGATTTTGCTTCTTGGGGTATGAAAAACACTCTTATTGATTATATTGTGACCGAAAACCATTTCGACATCTAAAGATGGTGATTTATTATTCAGCGCAAAATACATGGGAATATGAGGCTGGCTGAATAACCTTCAGCTACCTTAATAATAAAATAACCAGAATTCTCTATTACACTGAAGTAACTACCCATTAGGGAAGAGCAATAATGTCACTATTTCATTCGCTTAGGACGATGCCACTACTATTGGGGTGTCTGTGTCTTTCTATTCAGGCATCCGCAGAAAAGGTTGAACAAGAAGGTAAGTTTTTACAGTCGCTAGAAGGCATTGAAAATCAAATTTACGCATTACCTCAGAGCTCTTTAGCTTTGATTGAGGCGTTAGAAGAAGACTCTCTACTACAAAATCAACCAACAGAGCTACTGGTACGTTATTGGCTTGCAAAGTCCACGGTTCTAGAGCTACTTGGGCGCGCGGAAGAGAGCCAAAACGTCGCACAAAAAGGGTTGGAACTTGTGCGTCCACAAAGCCATGAGTATCTCTTATTTAAGTTGATTCAGATGCGAACTATGGTCGGAAAGAGCGATATCGATACCGCGCTTTCTTCGTTGGATAGTTTGTTGGAAACATCGCGTGAAAATGGCGATAAGCAGCTCGAGTCGGAGATCCTGTTGCTAAAAGGACGTTACTACGATGAGCAGGGCGAGTTTAAAAAATCCTATGCCGCAATTATGTCGTCAATGGATGCGGCTGAGTCCTCTGGCGTTCAAGGATTGGTCGAACGGGCGGCGCTAGAGCTTGGTGACGTACTGGTCAAAATTCAGGGCTATGACCGTTCAGAAGCATTGTTGGAACAAGCGTACCGTTATTTTAGGGATAGACGCATGTCGTTCAATGAGCTGCTGAGCGTCTTAACGATAGCAAAGCTTCATAAGGCACAGTTCCAATACGAAGAGGCGATTGTATCGTATCAGAGAGCGCTAAAGCTCGCGCAAATCATTGGTGACGGGCGCTTTAGGTTTCGAGTTAATCTCGAGCTTGCTGCGTTATACCGTGAGACGAACCAAGAAAATAAGATGGTTCGCCACTTAAAGTTGGCGGAGAACTTACAGTATAGAGAAACCTCTAGCGCCTACTTAGCTACATTTAAGCTGTTGCAAGCCGAATATATGCTAGAACAGAAGCAGTTTGAGACACTTCTAGCGATGATCGCGCCTATGTTGCCGGAAATTATCGAGAGCCGATATGTTAAGCAACAGCAAATGGAACTACTAAAAGTGGCTGCCATGGCCTACGCGGGAAGCAATGACTTTAAATTAGCGTATAAAACTTACGGCAACTATCACGATAAATTCATCCAATTTAGCAACCAAAGAGAAGTTGAAAATCTTGAGCGTCAGCAGACGCTATTTGAGCTAGAAAGACTTGAATATGAGAACGAAGATCTCAACTGGAACAACGTGTTGCAGCGTATGGAACTGGAAAATAACCGTCGTACCTTTTATCTATTGGGTGAAGCGCTACTAGCACTCATTGGTGTTCTCTTTTTGATGGCAGTGGTATTCCTTGTTGTGAATCGATCACGTTTAAGAATGCGCCGCCTAGCAAAGACAGATACGTTGACAGGGTTATTCAATCGCCGTTTTTTAGAAGATTGGTTCACTAAACCCGTAGAGACGAAACGTGAACGCAAAGAAAAGCCGACGCCTCAATCTAAGCAAGAAAAGGTGCAGCATTTTGTGTCTGAGCAAGTCGAGCAAGTTAAGTACGGCTACCTAGCTTTAAACAAATGGGTGGATAGCAAGCTCGATAAACAGAAAATGGTGCCAAAGAAGCCGCAGTCGGGGCCGGTAAGTTTAGCGCTAATCGATGTAGATTATTTTAAACAGGTAAATGATACCTATGGGCATGTGTTCGGTGATGCCGTACTAACAGGCGTTGCCAAAGTGCTAGAAGAGACGGTGCGTGAAAATGACATTGTTGCACGCTTTGGTGGTGAGGAGTTTGTTGTTGTGATGCCCAATACCGATCATGAAGACTCTCTCATTACCGCTGAACGATTACGTAGCGCTTTATCCTTACATGGGTTCGTCACGGAACAGAATGAAGAAGTGAGAGTGACCTGTAGTTTTGGTGTTGTGACGACTGAAGATAGTGAGATGAATTTTAAATCACTCTGTGATCAGGCAGATAAATTACTTTATCAAGCTAAAGCGGATGGACGTAACTGCGTGAAAGGGCGCAAGCTGACCTAATAAAATCAAGAATGCAGGCTCATCAAACGGTGAGCCTGAACTCATCCTTCCTACTGATTACTTCAAAATCGCTTAGCTTAAGAGTATCGAATTACATACTCATAGCGTTCAGTATTTTCTACTCGTTTTATCTCTCCCATTTTCAAAGTACTAATGTCACTTGTGTATACGAAGCTATAACACACGAGTATGTCTGTTTTTTATACAAACAAAGCCGATACAGGTGAAATGATTAGTGGTCGATGTAAAATTTTTCTGGTGTGGATTTTTGTGGCACGAAAAACAATTCTCTGAAAGGTGTGTTAAAAATTAATGCTTCAATAAGTTATTGGTTTGTTTGTGTTTTTATTTGGATTTTTAAACACATCTTTGACTTTTACGACAAGTTATCGCATAGAAATTTTGCGTACACCATCAACTTTCCTTCCTTTGTTAATAACCTTTTTCTTAAAAAATGATTTGAGTTCGAACTAATTTTCAGGCATTTTATATTTAACTAACCGTTCAATTAAAAATAACAAGGACGCAAAATGCCAAAGGTGGGGATGCCTGAAATCAGAAAACCACAGCTGGTGAAAGCGACAATGTCAGTGATTGATAGAGTCGGTTTACACGCTGCGAGTATTTCGTTGATCAGTAAAGAAGCAGGTGTATCAACGGGAATTATCAATCACTATTTTGGTGGTAAGCATGGGTTGTTGGAGGAAACGATGCGAGAGATCTTGCGTCAGCTTTCGTCCACTATCACACAGAAGTTACGTGAGCTGCCAAGTGATGCTCATCACCAAAGAATTAATGCCATCATTGACGGTAACTTTGTCGGCTATCAGGCAGAAAACCAAGTTGCTAAGACTTGGCTAGCGTTCTGGTCGTACTCAATGCATGACGAGCAGCTTAAGCGTTTGCAGCGTGTCAATGAACGACGTTTATTGTCCCACCTAAGAAAAGAACTCAAAGCATTATTAAATGCAGAGCAGGCCGAACTGGTTGCTCATGGTATTGCGTCACTTATTGATGGTATTTGGCTGCGCGGAACGCTCAACCCGCAAGGCATTGATGCAGAAAGAGCGAGAATCATCATCAACGACTATCTCGACAAACAACTTACGTTTTATTCTGAAAAAATATAAAAGTCACAGGTCTTCAAAATGGAAATGAAAGCACACTATATCAATGGTGCGATGTACAACGGGTGTTCAGATGAGCACTTCACCACTTACAATCCGGCGAATGGTGAGCCATTGGCCAACATTAAACAAGCGAACCAAGACGATCTCGAAGCGGCGATTGAGTCGGCAAAGAAAGGTTTTGCTGCATGGTCAGCAATGACTGCGATCGAGCGCAGCCGTATTTTACACAAAGCCGTTGCCATTTTACGTGAGCGTAATGACGAGCTGGCTGCATTAGAAGTGGCAGATACTGGTAAGCCAATTCAAGAAGCTATCGCGGTTGATATAACAACAGGTGCCGATGTTCTTGAGTACTATGCGGGTCTTGCTCCAAGCTTGCAAGGTGAACAGCAGCCACTCAGCGAAGACCAGTTTTTCTACACACGTCGCGAGCCATTGGGCATTTGCGCAGGTATTGGCGCTTGGAATTATCCAATTCAAATTGCGATGTGGAAATCGGCGCCAGCACTGGCTGCGGGCAACGCTATGATCTTCAAACCATCAGAAGAAACACCATTAACAGCGCTTAAGCTAGCAGAAATTTATTCAGAAGCGGGCATGCCAGATGGCGTATTTAATGTCGTACAAGGGGATTACCGAGTAGGGCAGATGCTAACGGCGCATCCTGACATCGCAAAAGTATCGTTCACGGGCGAATCAGGCACCGGTAAAGTAGTCATGAGTGACAGCGCTAAGACACTAAAACAAGTAACGATGGAGCTGGGTGGTAAGTCTCCACTGATTATTTTTGATGATGCGAAGTTAAACGATGCCGTTTCTGCGGCCATGGTGGCGAACTTCTATACGCAAGGTGAAGTTTGTACGCACGGTACACGCGTGTTTGTTCATGAAGGTATTTATGATGACTTTATTACACAACTTAAAGCTCGAACTGAGTTGTTAGTTGTCGGCGATCCGCTTGATGAGAACACGCAAATTGGCGCGCTGATCTCTAAAGATCATGAATCGAAAGTACTAGAAGCGATTGAAGCCGCGAAAGCGAGTGGCGCGACGTTACTGACTGGTGGCTACAAAGTAACAGAGAATGGCTTAGCCAATGGTAACTTTGTTGCTCCAACCGTATTTGTCGATTGCGATGATGACATGAGCCACGTTCAGCAAGAAATCTTTGGTCCGGTAATGTCAGTGCTGAAATTCCGTGATGAGTCGGAAGTGGTTGCGCGTGCAAATGGCACCGATTATGGCTTGGCTGCAGGCGTATTTACTCAAAACCTATCTCGTGCTCACCGCGTGATTCATCAAATTGAAGCTGGTATTTGTTGGGTGAACACATGGGGTGACTCACCTGCGGAAATGCCAGTTGGTGGCTACAAACAATCAGGTGTTGGCCGTGAAAACGGTGTCGAAACCCTTAAACATTACACGCAAACGAAGAGTGTTCTGGTTCAGCTAAGCGACTTCGAAAGCCCTTACAAATGATACCAATCGTAGTAGATAACTGACCACTTTAGCTTGTTAAAATGCTCGATAACTGCGTTGTCAATTTTGATTGTAGGCTAACTACTTATCGAAAATTTCCGCCTTGTTCTCAAGCATTTTTCCTACGCTAATTTCGTTCACTTATCTACTGTGATTGGTATTAACTCCTAGGAGAATCAAAATGCAACAACACTACGATTATATCATCGTCGGTGCGGGTTCGGCCGGCTGTGTGTTAGCGGATCGCTTAAGTGAAAGTGGTCAATATTCGGTCCTATTACTCGAAGCGGGTGGGTCGGATAAAAGTATTTTTATCCAAATGCCGACGGCGCTTTCTTACCCGATGAACACTGAAAAATACGCGTGGCAGTTTGAGACAGTTGAAGAGCAAGGGTTGGATGGCCGTCAACTTCATTGTCCTCGCGGGAAAGTTCTGGGCGGTAGTTCGTCGATCAACGGCATGGTTTACGTTCGTGGACACGCTTGTGACTTTGACCAGTGGGAAGAGGAAGGCGCGAAAGGCTGGAATTATCAATCGTGTTTGCCTTATTTCCGTAAGGCAGAGTCTTGGATTGGTGGTGCTGATGAATACCGAGGCGATAATGGCCCCGTCGGCACATGTAACGGCAACGATATGAAGCTCAATCCGCTGTATCAAGCTTTTATTGATGCAGGCAAAGAAGCGGGCTACCCAGAAACAAAAGATTACAACGGTTATCAGCAAGAGGGCTTTGGCCCAATGCATATGACCGTTGACAAAGGCGTACGCGCTTCAACCTCTAATGCATACTTAAGCCGTGCTAAAAAACGCAAAAACTTCACCCTAATGAAGCGAGTGACGGTTCATCGCGTTTTACTGGAAGAAACAGGCTCAGAAGGCAAGAAAGCGGTTGGTGTTGAATTCGAAAAGTCAGGTTCAGTTCAGCAATGTTTTGCGAACCATGAAGTGATTTCGAGTGCTGGTTCGGTTGGCTCAGTTCAGCTGTTGCAGCTTTCAGGCATTGGCCCTAAAGAAGTATTAGAAAAAGCAGGCATTGAGGTGAAACATCCGTTGGAAGGGGTAGGTAAAAACCTGCAAGATCACTTAGAAGTGTACTTCCAATATCACTGTAAGCAACCTATCACGCTCAACAGCAAATTAGGTTTGGTGAGCAAGGGCTTGATTGGCACTGAGTGGATATTAACTCGCAAAGGCCTTGGGGCTACTAACCACTTTGAATCATGTGCGTTTATTCGTTCTCGTGAGGGACTAAAGTGGCCAAATATTCAATATCACTTTTTGCCAGCGGCAATGCGTTATGACGGACAAGCTGCTTTTGACGGTCATGGTTTCCAAGTGCACGTTGGACCTAACAAGCCCGAAAGTCGCGGCTCGGTCGAAGTTGTATCTGCGAATCCGAATGATAAGCCGAAGATTGAGTTTAACTATATTTCCACTGAACAAGATAAGCAGGATTGGCGTGATTGTATTCGCCTTACTCGCGAGATCCTCAATCAGCCAGCCATGGATGAGTTTCGTGGTGATGAGATCCAGCCGGGTCTGAATATCACAACGGATGAACAAATTGATGAATGGGTGAAGCAGAATGTCGAGAGTGCTTACCATCCATCTTGTACCTGCAAAATGGGCGCAGACAATGACCCATTAGCGGTTTTGAATGAGCGATGCCAAGTACGCGGTATTCAAGGCTTGCGTGTGGTGGACTCTTCTATTTTCCCAACCATTCCGAACGGTAATTTAAATGCGCCAACTATTATGGTGGCAGAACGCGCCGCGGACATGATTTTGGATAACGCCCTGGAAACGTCGAACAACGCACCAGTTTGGATTGCACCGAACTGGCAAGAGATGCAACGAATGCATCCGCCAAAAAGAGATCTCGATTCGATCTCATAAAAACGAAAAAAGTCAGTAATCATTACAAGGAATTCAATATGTCTAAGATGACAAAAATCTTCTCAACAATCGCACTAAGTACTTTAGCAACAGGCGCTTATGCCAACCAATGTGAAACGGTACGTTTTGCAGATGTAGGTTGGACCGACATTACGGCGACCACCGCTGTGACATCTGAGCTGCTAAAAGGGTTGGGGTACAAAACGAAGACCGATCTACTATCGGTACCTGTTACTTACTCTTCTATGGCCAATGGCGATATCGACATTTTCCTAGGTAACTGGATGCCAACGATGGAAGGTGACATCGCGAAATACCGTGATGCAGGTACCGTTGAAACCGTACGAGCGAACCTCGTCGGCGCAAAATACACACTCGCGGTTCCAAAATACGTTTATGACGCAGGCGTGACCAACTTCGCTGACCTAGTAAAACATGCCGACAAATTTAAAGACCGCATTTACGGCATTGAACCAGGTAACGATGGTAACCGCTTAATTCAGTCAATGATTGATAGCAACGCATTCGGCCTAAAAGACTTCAGCCTAGTTGAATCCAGTGAAGCTGGCATGGTGTCTCAAGTATCACGTGCTGCGCGCCGCAACCAATGGATTGTGTACCTAGGTTGGGCCCCGCACCCAATGAACAGCAACGTTGAAATGGAATACCTAGCGGGTGGTGACGACTTCTTCGGCCCTAACTACGGTGGCGCGAATGTGTACACAAACGTACGTAAAAACTACCTTGCTGAGTGTCCAAATGTAGGTCAGCTAGTGAAAAACCTAGAATTCAACCTAGAAATGGAAAACGAATTGATGGAAGCGATTCTCAACCAGAAGCAGAAACCGTCGAAAGCAGCGCAAGCATGGTTGAACGCAAACCAAGAACAAATTGAAGCGTGGCTAGAAGGCGTTAAGACGGTGGATGGTCAAAACGCAGTAACAGCAATTACAAACTATTTAAAAACTAACGCTTAATTAAGCAGTTTTTAAGCGCGTTTTTTTGAAAAAGAAAGTGGGCAGTCATGCCCGCTTCATTAACACAAAGGTTTTATTTTGAATTTTATTACGGACAACAAACTACCGTTGGGCCAATGGATGGAAACTGGCGTCGATTGGTTAACCATCAATGCATCGGGTTTCTTCGATGCAATCTCTATTACACTTGAAACGATCATTCTTTTCGTGGTGGACATTTTTAAATGGATGCCACCTGCAGCGCCAATCATTATGACGGCGGCAATTGCTTGGTTCTTACACCGCAGCATTCCGCTAGTTGTATTCATCGTGTTGGCCTTGCTCGCAATTCTCAACCTTGGTTACTGGCAAGAAATGCTGGAAACCTTTGTCCTTGTGTTTGCAGCGACAACGATTTCCGTATTAATTGGCGTGCCGTTGGGCATTATGGCGGCACACCGTCCTTGGTTATATACCTTGTTGAGACCAATCCTCGATTTGATGCAGACCGTGCCGACATTCGTTTACCTAATTCCAACCTTGGTTCTGTTTGGCTTAGGTATTGTCCCTGGCCTAATCTCGACCATCATTTTCGCTATCGCTGCGCCAATTCGATTGACGTACCTCGGTATTATTAAAGTGCCGGAGGAGCTACTTGAAGCGGGCAAAGCATTTGGTGCAAGCCGCATGAAGTTGCTGTTTAAGGTAGAGTTACCTGCGGCATTACCAAGTATTATGGCCGGTGTTACACAATGTATTATGTTGTCTCTTTCTATGGTAGTTATTGCGGCTCTTGTTGGTGCAGATGGACTTGGTAAGCCAGTCGTACGTGCACTGAATACCGTAAACATCTCGCAAGGTTTTGAAGCGGGTTTAGCGATTGTACTCGTCGCCATCATTCTTGACCGCTTGTGTAAAGCACCAAACCAGAAGGAGGCTTAATCATGGACGCAATTACTATTCAAAATCTTGATGTGGTTTTTGGTCAGCAGCAGTCACAAGCGTTAGCACTACTAGACCAAGGCAAGTCTCGACAAGAAATCATCGACGAAACTGGCCAAGTGGTTGGGGTTGATAATGTTTCGCTGAACGTGAAACAGGGTGAGATCTGTGTTTTGATGGGGCTTTCAGGCTCGGGTAAATCAAGTTTGCTGCGAACAGTTAACGGGTTGAACGAAATTTCTCGTGGCTCTCTGAAAATTAAAGACGGCGACGACATGGTTGAGCTCTCTAACTGTGACGAACAGAAGTTGCGCCACCTTCGTACTCACCGCGTATCCATGGTGTTTCAGAAGTTTGCATTGATGCCATGGTTAACGGTATTAGATAACGTTGCGTTTGGTCTAGAAATGCAAGGCATTGGCAAAGCAGAGCGCCGTAAAAAAGCGCGTGAACAGCTCGAAATGGTCGGTTTGTCTGAGTGGGAAACGAAATTCCCGCACGAGCTCTCTGGTGGTATGCAGCAGCGTGTTGGCCTAGCGCGAGCGTTCGCGATGGACACAGATATCTTGTTAATGGATGAGCCGTTTTCAGCGCTTGACCCATTGATTCGTGCTCAGCTTCAAGATGAATTGATTCTGCTTCAAGAAAAGCTAAACAAAACCATTCTTTTTGTGAGCCACGACTTGGATGAAGCGCTTAAAATCGGTAACAACATCGCCATTATGGAATCAGGAAAGTTGATTCAACACGGCAAGCCAGAACAGATCATTCTTGCTCCAGAAAACGATTATGTGGCTGACTTTGTTGCCCACACTAATCCATTGAACGTACTTAAGGGACGCTCTTTGATGCGTGACGACTTAGTTCGTGAAGATGAGCGTGTTCTGATTTGCCCTGACAAAGATATTTGGGTGACCCAAGAGAGCAAAGGCTTAAGCTTAGCGGATACAGATAAGTCGTTGGTTCAATGGAAGAGCGATTCTTCGAATCTTGATGAGGTAAACGAAAACTCTCTGGTTCAGGTTAGCCCGGAAATCAGTATGCGAGAAGCGATTGAGCTTAAGCAGCGCAGCAATCAGCCTCTGCTTATGGTGGAGGACAACCAGTTAGTTGGTGTGTTAAGCGACCACGAGCTTTACGATGCATTGCTTGGTAACTTTAAGTCCGAGCAAGTGGCATAAAGTTAGAGTAGAGTTGAAGCCAAGCTAAAAAAGAGCCGCACATTAGTGCGGCTCTTTTGGGTTTAAACAATGAGTTAAATAGTTAAGCTAAGGAAACGGTCGACTATAGCGTCGTAATTACATCATCCATCGCAAGGCGAGCTTTTGGTAGACCATGATTATAATCTTCCCCGTCTTTGTGGTAGCCAATCGCCAGTGCAACTTCACAGACATGGCCTTCTAATTCTTCTTTGAATACTTCTCCAATCAGTGTTGGATCTATCCCTTCCATCGGCGTTGAGTCAATACCCAGACGAGCCAAGGTGTGTAGTAGATTGCCTAGCGCTAAATAGACTTGTGCTTTTGTCCAGTTCCCGTTAAAGCCATTTTCATCCGTATTTGCATCGGCAAAAGCGTAGGCGCCCATAAAGTTGTTGTACATTTCCGCCGGTAGGTGGCCAGACGTTACTTCGGCATCCACACGTTTCGCGAACTTCTCTTTGGTGAAGTTTGGATCGTACGCAAAAAGAATCGTATGTGACGCGGCTTTAGCGTGTGGCTGGTTAAACTGGTGCATATTTGCAAACGTATCGTGGAAACGTTGCTTGGCCTCATCACTTTCAATCACGATGAATTTCCACGGTTGCGAGTTAATCGAAGACGCTGAAAGACGGAGTGCTTCTTTGATGATTGCCATATCTTCTTGAGAAACGCGTTTGGTTTCGTCGTATTTTTTAGCAGTGTAGCGGCTGTTTAGATCAGTAATGATTTGATGAGACACGTTTGTATCCTTTTTATTTTTGTGACAAATGAGTATGCGCTTAGCATCGACAACCATGCGTACCTCGAATATAGATTCATAATACGGGATATTTTTTCATTGATAAGAGGGCGTTTATTTGAATCACTTTTTACTTTTTATTGAAAATTGGCGTGCTTCATAGGGTTAGGCATCATCATTTAGATGCTTTTGATGATTATTAAATTACACTCATATTAAGAGAGTAATGGAGAGCAACATGAACGTGATTCAAGTTTTCAACGATAGTTATGAACGTTGTATCGCGAACCAAGGCTTTTTCGACTTGTTTTACAGGAATTTATGGTCAAAAAGTACAAGCTTCAGACAAAAGTTTGATGGTGTCGACATGCACCAACAGGTGCGAATGCTTAGAGGATCTATCGTGTTTTTTATGATGGCCGATACCTCTAACGAGGCGCACAAGATGGTGGAAAAATATGGTAAGAAGCATGCGAGTTCCGATATTGGCATTGAACCACAGGATATTGATGTTTGGTTTGAAAGCCTTATCGAAACGGTTCAAGAGTGTGATTTTGAATACGACGATGATGTCGAAACAGCGTGGAGAGCTTGTTTTAACACAGGTTTGTCGGTAATGAAGCGGGAGTGCTCCAAACACTAAAAGAGAAACTAAATGCTCTTCGAAAACAAGCAAGTTAAAGCAAGGAAGTAACGTGTAAACAGCTTACTTCCTTGAGTATGGCTTTTATTTGTCTTGTGTCTCGTTATTCTTTTTTACCGCTTCGGCGATATCACTGACGGCTTCGACAAGGTTGATCGGCATAGGGAAGATAATAGTCGATGTTTTGTCTGTCGTGATTTCCGTGAGTGTCTGCATGTAACGCAATTGCAGCGCATTCGGCGCTTCGTTGAGCATTTGAGCTGCCTCTTTTAATTTATTAGAAGCTTCTAGCTCACCGGTAGCGTGAATGATTTTCGCACGACGGTTACGTTCTGCCTCAGCCTGACGCGCTAGCGCTCTGACCATGCTGTCATTTAAATCAACATGTTTGACTTCAACCGTGGCAATCTTGATGCCCCAGTCATCAGTCTGTTGATCGAGGATGGATTGTAAGTCCTTGTTGAGACGCTCGCGCTCTGAAAGTAATTCATCCAGTTCATGCTGGCCTAATACTGATCGCAGCGTGGTTTGCGCTAACTGGCTGGTGGCATCGCTGTAACTTTCAATGTTGTTAATTGCCATTTGAGGATCGACTACGCGAAAATAAACAACCGCATTGACGCGCACAGACACGTTATCTTTGGTTATCAAGTCTTGTGTCGGCACATCCAAAACGACAGTACGTAAATCCACCCGTACCATTTGTTGGATAAATGGGATAAGAATGATTAAGCCAGGGCCTTTTACTTCTTGAAAGCGACCAAGAAAGAATACAACCCCACGTTCATATTCTCTCAAAACCTTAAACATTTGGGTCGCAAGTGCGAACAACAGCACCACGATCACCGCAACAGTATAGAGCATCATAAAGCGCCTCCTATTTATTTTGGCGGTCATCAGGCATCACGGTTAAGGTCAGCCCTTTCACATTCACAATGGTGACATGATCACCTTGTTTGAGTTGTTGATGGTCTTTGGTTTTGGCTCTCCATAGCGCACCATCGAGTTGAACGCGCCCTTCGCCATCGATAAAGTCATCGCTCACGACAGCGATTTTCCCAGGGTAAGTTTCTAAACCTGTTGTCACACGTCGTCGGCGTATTTTGAGCAGCAGGCCGACCGTCAACACGATCAGCGCGACAGAAAAGATAGAAATACCGAAAATTAAAGGAAGGGCGATCTGAAATCCTGGCAACTCACTGTCCATTAGGAATATGGAACCGAGCACAAAGGCGACAACACCACCTAAGCCCAAAATGCCAAAGCTCGGACTGAATGCTTCCGCGATCATCAGTGCAATTCCGAGTAACAGCAGACCAAGCCCAGCGTAGTTCACAGGCATCATTTGTAATGCATACATGGCGAGGAGCAAACAAATACCACCCAACACGCCGGGTAAGCCAATGCCTGGGTTGTAAAACTCAAGAAGCAAACCGTAGATACCAATGAGCATCAGGATGTAGGCGACGTTTGGGTTTGTGATAACGGCTAGCATTTCTGCTCGCCAATCGGGTGTTCTTTCAATCCATACGGGATTTTCCAGTGACAATGTCACATCGCGATTATTAACTTTAACAGTTTGTCCATCAATGGCTTTGACTAAATCCTCTGGTGAGTTGGCTATATAATCAATAACGTTTAATTCCAATGCCTCAGTGGCGTCCAAACTCGCTGCTTCGCTCACTGCTTTCTCTGCCCACTCTGCATTTCGGCCATGAAGCTTTGCCAAGCCTTTAATATAGGCTCTAGCATCATTAATCACCTTTTTCTCCATTGCGGTTTTCGCGGGAACTTTCTCTGAACCTTCGTTGGTTCCTTCTGACGTTTCTTCCGCGTTTTGATCTTTGCCATCATCTGATGAAGGGGGCTGAGGGGCACCACCTAACGCGACGGGTGTTGCCGCGCCAAGATTAGTGGCTTCAGCCATGGCAGCAACGTGGCTGGCGAGTAAAATGTATGTCCCTGCGCTAGCCGCTCTAGATCCTGACGGGCCAACCCAAGTCGCAACTGGAGTGGAGGAGGTGGTAATCGCGTGAATAATATCTCTCATTGCGCTGTCTAAGCCGCCAGGAGTGTCCATCTCTAAGATCACTAAACTGACACCGTTGAGTTGTGCCTCTTCTATCTCACGAGACAAATAGTCGCTGGTAGCAGGACCTATAGCGCCTTTGACGGGAACAATCCAGACAGTATTGGCCAGTGCTTGACTAGCAAACAATAGTAAAGGTAAGACCCATATCCATAGTCGTTTCATGCAGTCCTCCTTGTGCGGTCACAGGGACTTTTTGAAAACCTAATTCAAGTATATACGCAGTAATACTAGTGCAAATAAGTAATTGATCACTCGAATTAGTCATATCAGCATTTATCATGGCACATCTGAGGCTACGGGCCTTGATATGAATATCGGTAGCCACTAACCGTGGGGCGTCTGGTGTGAAGAGGCTCAACAAAAAGGCAAAGTGACGGGAAGCACTTTGCCTTCCTAATGTGTTTTAGAGGAGAGAGACTAACTGTTTACGTGGCGAGAAAATTGAACAAGTGCTTGCTCGGCAGGCATCGGTTTGTGGAAGTAAAACCCTTGCAACTCATCAATATTCCAAACTTTAAGCTTGCGTACTTGGCTCGCGGTTTCAACACCTTCGGCGACAATAGTTAACCCTAATTCTTGAGACATGTTGGCAATGTTTCTTACCAGTGTTTTCGCTCTGTCATTGGTTTCAATCTCGTCGATATAAGATTTATCCAGCTTCACAATATCCAATGGAAAATTACATACGCTACTGAATGATGCGTATCCAGTACCAAAATCATCCAAAGCGAGTCCAACACCAAGTCGCTTGATGTCTTGAATGCTTTGGATAGATTCTACTTCTCCGCCCATCAACATACTTTCAGTAATTTCAAGCACAAGCTGGCCCGCAGAGAGGTTGTATTGAGCCATCACTTTTTTTAGGTAGGGCATCAATCCTGAATGATAAAAGTGCTGCGCACTTAAGTTCACATGCACGCTTAACATCGACAGACCTTGCGCATGACGAACTCCGTTGAGCCGACTGATAAATTCGCACGATTGTTTGAGAATGGACTCTCCCAATTCGACGATAAGTTTTCCTTGTTCTGCCATCGGAATAAATACTTCTGGTGAAATCAGCCCTAATGTTGGATGTTGCCAACGAGCAAGTGCTTCGAAGCTAATGACTTCAGTGGTTTTAGCATCCACGATAGGCTGGAAAAAAGGTTTAATCGCATCTTGTCTAATGGCATTTTCTAAATCGCGATTGATCACCATAGACGTTTCCGCTTGCTCTGATAGTTCTTCATCAATGACTAATACTTCGTGAGAGTGACGACCCTTAGCGGATTGCGATGAGAAACGTGCTGCAAGCAGCAAATGCTCGACAGACTGGTGAGTAATGTTTAGATCCATCATCACCGCTTTACTGTCTAATGACATCATGATCCCGGAGAGCTGGACCTTATGTGACAAATGATTCAGTAATCGATTGGTAGCATCTATCGCTTTTTGGTGGTGCTCGATATCTGGAATCAAAACGATAAATTCATGCTCACTAATTCGGCCTATTTGGAATGCCCCTAATTGCTCGCGTATAGCGGATGCGATGTATTGAATCACTTCATCAAAAATGAGGTGACCGTATACCCCTGCAATTTGCTTGAGAGTCTTACTGTTAATGTACACAAACGAAAAATGGTTTGGCCGTGTCTCTACGAGCTCGTGCAGTGCATTGAGAATGACAGGACGGTTACAGAAACCGGATACCGGATCAAAGTCGGTGAGTTTTTGGATCATTTCTGCTTGCTGTTTTGTCTCTCTCATATCCTGAAGCAACAACATCAGTGCACTTTGACCATGATGTTGAATGAGCGTGGCTTCTATCAAACAGTCGATTTCTTCGGTATTGCTATCGAGCACTTGCGCTTCGAATTGTGTTTTACCGTTTTTCAGCTCTCTGAACATGGCGTCAACTCGACATTCATCGTCCTCCGATGGGCACAAGGTGTCTAGAGGACGATCTATCAATTGCGATTTGCTGTAGCTCAACAGATCTAACGCTCGTTGGTTTACATCGACAATTTTACGATCGATAACAATTAGCATGCCCAGTGAGGAGCTATGGTACAGAGCACCAAACTTTTCCATCGAGTCTTTCAATTGCAGTTGGGTTAACGATGTATTTTCAGAGAGCTTTTGTACCAGTTTTGTCGCTAACTCTAATTCGTCTACTTTTACAGAATGCAAGCCTTCAAGTTGGTATTGAGAGGCGATTTCGCTTATTCCTTCAGCAAAATGATTAAAGCGAGTGGCGACCTTATTTTTAAACGTGATGTAGGTGCCGGCAGCGATGATTGATGCTACAACGCCAACTGTTGCAAACAGATACATGAATAGCGTATTACCTTTCGCATAATGCTCTCGCTGTGTTTTCGTTTTTAGCCATGCGATCGGTTCACCAGATAAATCAGAGAGTGAGGCCCATTTTGTTATTGACCGCGAGGTCTTCTCTATATCCCGCATCTGATTACTGTCTGATTCACTTACCATCTGTGTCTCTAATGAGTTTTCCGCAGTTAAAATGGATTTAAAGTCTCCAGGAAAGCGCAAAGATAGGTTTCTTCCCCAAAGCATCCATCCGTTAGAAGGGCGGTCGCCTTCACTGTTTCTAACTGGGCTGAGGCTAAGACCCCAAATAGTATCGTTGATTTTAAACAACCCTGAGATGCTCTCTCTATGGATATCAAGCTTGTGATTCATGGACTTGATGTAATCTTGAAGAGTAGGTTGATTCGCCATTTTAGCGGTGAGTTCTGAAGAAGTGTCGGGGTTATCCTCACGAGTCAAGGAGAGCAGGGTTTGTCCATTAGTCGTGATAAACGCCATCATATCGAGGTTTAACGCATCAATGCTCTCTGTGTAAAGGTTTCGCTCGGTATATTTCGCAATATCACGATCAACAAACAGATCGTATGTTTCGTCCCAGTACGCCCAATCGTATGAGGCGCTTTCTTGCTGGCTCACCATCATGTCGATGACAGCGAGTGCTTGCTGATTCGCATGGTTAATTTCCATGTCTTCGAGCTCATCTAAGCTATACAGGAAAAAATAACGGCTAATAAAAAGGAAGCTGATGACCATGCCCAGCAGTCCTAATGAAAAGTATAGGGCGGTTTTATAGCGAAGATTCAAGTTAAACAAGCGAAGTGTTTTCATTAAAAAATAGTTATAGATGTTAATTCACTGAAAGTGTACGACATGTTCTAACAGAAATTGTTGATATAGATTCAAATTATAGAGATAAAATGAAGGATTTTCTGAGCTGATATGGTAAGTGAAACGTTTGCTCTAATTACCAGATTTTCGTGTTTGCAATTAAAATGCTCAATAACGTACCGCGCATTCAAATTACGGTTTAATCGTGCAGCTAGTAAAGGTATAAATCTTTTTATAAAACAGTCTATTAGTGTAACTAGTGCTTTTCTTCTGTATCTAAACTTCTTTTGTAATAGTAAACTGCGAAAAAATGATGGGTAATTATGATGTTTATTGTTCAACGCTTGGTCAAACTGGCCATTATCTGTGCCATTTTCTTTACTATCTTCGATCTCATCTCCTATGGTGAGATTACTTGGGTTCAAAGGTTGCTGGCTTCTATAAGCTAAAATATGCACACATAACTCCACGAAGCGAGTCAATTCTTCGTTACTCGCCTTCGTCATTTGCTCCTTATGTGAGCTTTAAATAAAAGTCCCTCCGCGTGCAGCTCTGGTAACCGTTTTCCATTAATGGAAAAAACCTAAAAATGCAACTAACTTCATACTAATGGCAAGTGTAAGGTATGCAGTTGATGAGGCAATTCAGCATAATCACATTAGTTGTTGTGGCACTCATTTTGAGCCAAGCAACAATCGCAAGAAATGCTAAGGTGCTAGGTGATATTTCGTTAGTTCAGCCGATAGAAGGTGACCCTGTCGTAGATATTAAGCTGGCGAGAATTGGCTGGCATCTCTTTCGTGATCCTCAGCTATCTTCAAACGGTAGCATCAGTTGTGCGACGTGCCACAACTTGCAAACCAATGGCGCTGAAAATACCCCCGTCTCTACAGGAGTGAAAGGTGATGGAACTCGAAATTCCATCACAGTGTTTAATGCAGCGTTAAATTATCGTTTTTTATGGGATGGTACCGAAAACACTTTGATGGCTCAGATTGATGGGCCAATCCACAATCCAATAGAAATGGACTCAAACTGGCAAACAATAGAGCAGTACGTGAAAGGAAGCGAACGTTATCAAGCGCTATTTAGTCGTGATGGTGAGCTACCGATTAATATTAACAATATTAAGTCCGCCATTGTGGAGTTTGTCGAAGGGCTCCAAACTCCAGGTGCACCATTCGATGCCTACTTACTGGGTTACACCCATGTCCTCAGTGAGCAGCAAATTAGGGGGTGGAAAACATTTCAGTCTTCAGGTTGCGTACAGTGTCATCAGGGCAAAAATATTGGCGGAGCGATGATACAAAGGTTCGCCTATTTCAAAGATAAGCCAGTAGTAGAGGATTCGGGACGGCACCTGATTACGACGGAAAGTGAAGAACAATTCTATTTTAGAGTCGCCAGTTTACGTAATGTCGCCCTAACAAGCCCTTATTTTCATAACGGACGAGTTGACCAGTTATCTGAGGCGATACAGATTATGGCGAAAACGCAGCTCGGAATTACGATGAGCGATGAAAGTGTCGCTGATATTGAAGCGTTCTTACAGTCCTTGACAGCACCCAGACCCGTGATTTTAGAGGTGTTGGAAAATGAATAAATTCAAACTGGTTAATCTCTGCTTTTTTATTGCCATGCTGACGTGTTGTGTATTGGCGTATATGTCACATGTGAATTCAAAAAGTGCACAAGAATTCCACGCGGAGTTGACGGATATTGGGCACAAGTTGATTGAAGAGCGCGATGTTATCGTGAATCGATATGCGGTTGAAGATAGGAAGAATTATGAACTGACGACATCTTTAGTAGATATAGAAGTCGCAGCTAAGAACTTGCTAAATTCATCAAGGGAGTCAGTTTGGTTCCCTGTGACGCCCAATTATAAAAAAGTTGAGGATACGCTCAATCTATTCAAAAACCGTGTGCTTGATACAACGCTGAAGCTCGATATGTTGATTGGCGTTCAGGTAGAGAATCAATACGCGTTATTAATGCTATTCAACTTATATCAGCAAGATATTTCTACCGATACCGGAAAGACGTTGAGTGGGCATCACTATTTTGAGTTTCTCAACCAACTGCTTTTGACACAAAACGTAGTTGAGAGTGAAAGTGAAGCCAATTTCTTAGATCGGCTTCAAGCGAGCGATAAAAGGATAGAACTACTCACGAATGAACTGCTTGATCATGGATACTTTGTTTTTATCGAGGATGCGGAGCATCGGCTACTCAATATTGCCCAAAGTGAAGCGCGTTTCACTTGGTTGTTTGTTTTTATTGCCGTGATGTTGTTAGTCAGTGCATTTTTGTATCAGTCGCAATATCGAATGTACAACTTGAAACAATTGAACCTCGAAATCGAGGAGGCTCGAAATAAAGCCGAGCGAGCAGCAAAAGCCAAATCAAGTTTTCTCGCCGCAATGAGTCACGAATTAAGAACGCCGATGAATGGTGTATTAGGCCTTTCTCAAATGATTGCAGAGGAAACCAAAGAGCCGACGACTAAAGAGTACGTGAAAGTCATTCTTGATTCTGGCCAACACTTGATGACGATTCTTAACGATATTTTGGATTTCTCTAAAGTTGAAGAAAACAAACTGGAATTTGAGCAGGCTAAGTTCAATTTAGACCAAGTCATTTCTCCTGTGTGTAGCGCAATAAAACCGCTCATCGATGAAAAAAATATCGAATTGATCGTGGAAAATGAAGTGCCTGAATACATTGAATTTACCGGAGACTGCGCACGTTTACGACAGATTTTGTTTAATCTTGCTGGCAACGCGGTGAAGTTTACCAGTGAAGGGCATGTGTTAATCAGAACGGAACTTGATAAGGTAAATCAGTGCTTGGTGATGATTGTGAGCGATACTGGTATTGGTATTGCGCTAGACAAGCAAGAACATGTTTTCAATTCGTTTGAGCAAGCCGATTCTTCAACTACTCGAAAATTTGGGGGCACAGGGCTTGGTTTGGCAATAGTTAAAAAATTAACTGGCTTGATGGATGGCAAGATTACATTGAAAAGTGTGGAGGGCGTCGGAAGTCAATTCATCGTCGAACTGCCCATTCCTTGGGTTGAATGCGAACTTCCAAAGGCACAAGAGCCACCAAAAACGCGCAAGAAAACACACAATTTGCAGATATTGCTTGCTGAAGATAACCGAGTGAACGCCATTGTGGCGAAAGGGTTTTGCGAAAAGTTGGGACATGAAGTGGATGTTGCTGAAAACGGATTGGTGGCGGTTAAAAAGGCGAGAGATAACGAATATGACCTGATTTTGATGGACAATCACATGCCTGAGATGAATGGTGTTGAAGCGACGCGTGTGATTCGACAAGAGTTAGGTATCAAAACATTACTCTTTGCGTATACGGCAGATGTATTTCGTGAGGCGCATGATAGCTTTATTGAAGCCGGAGCGGATCATGTGCTTACAAAACCGCTACAGCAAGAGAGCTTTTCGGACGCTCTTAAACAGTTTGCTGCGAGGCTCGAACCAAAAGAGAATTTACCATTAACGAATGACAACAACGTTCTCCAGTTGCAGCGCAAGCCAATAGAGAAGTTACGGCTGACAGAAGAAGAGTTATCCAGTTCAGAGATGCTCATTTCTTTGCAAGAAGCGCCGGAAGCGATAGATGAGCTACTAAAAAGTATTATTGTCGATTTTGAATCATCGGTTGATGAACTTATTGATTATTTTATGGCTGAAGATTTCGCGTCTCTAGAAGATACGTTGCATAAAACAAAAGGTATGGCATTGAACCTTGGTTTGCCGATTTTAGCTGGACAAACGGAGGCGCTAGAAAACACGCTCAAAGCGAAGCAAACTCCTGAAATTGAGCGGTTACAGATGCTAATCAACCGATTACAAGTTAACATCCATCAGGCTAATCGACTTCTGGATGACATACAGAAAAAAAACGTCGATCCTCAACAAATTTTGTAACCTCTCTGAGTTCATACGTTCCTTACCTTGTTTCGTTATGGTTTACTATGACGTGAATGGATGTGTTGATTCGTCAATGAGAAAATCAGGGAGTTAGAATGAGTAAGCATTCCGCTTTAATCGAATGGCATCGCGAAGCTGACGAAGTATTCAGTGATAACCAGTATAGTCGGGCGCACATTTGGAAGTTTGATGGCGGGTTGCAAGTCCCTGCGTCACCATCTCCACACGTAGTGCCGTTGCCATTATCTGTAGAAGAAAACGTTGATCCGGAAGAAGCATTTGTTGCGGCACTTTCCAGTTGTCACATGCTTGTTTTTCTTTCTATTGCGGCGAAACGACGTTACGTTGTGGATCGCTACCTAGATGAAGCAGTAGGGGAGCTGAAAAAAGGTGAAAATGGAAAAGAATGGGTGTCTAAGGTAACACTAAACCCTAAGATAACATTTGCTGGTGATAATCAACCGACACGATCTCAATTAGAAAAAATGCACCACATGGCTCATGAGAATTGTTTTATCGCCAATTCGGTTAAAACTGAAGTGACGACGCTTATTGCAGATTAAATGAAGCTCTTTGTCAAAGCGCAGTGTATCGCCGAATAGTGTTAAGCCAGCAGTCAGGCTGCTGGCTATTGTGAACTAAATGATGCCTTGCTCGATCATCGCATCAGCGACTCTTCTAAAGCCGGCAATGTTTGCACCTAAAACTAAATTACCAGGTTGACCAAACTCTCGACTGGTTTCGTTTGCATTAATAAAGATGTTTTTCATGATGGTCTGTAACTGGCTATCGACTTGCTCAAAGGTCCAGTTTTGCATGCTGGCATTTTGTGCCATTTCAAGCTGACTGGTTGCAACGCCGCCTGCATTGGCTGCTTTCGCTGGCCCATAAGCCATTTCGGAATCCACGATGATATTGGCCGCATCACGAGTGGTTGGCATGTTTGCGCCTTCACTAATCAAAACACACCCATTATCGATAAGAGCAAGAGCATCGTTTGACGTTAGTTCATTTTGGGTCGCGCAAGGGAATGCGGCGTCAGCTTGATATCGCCATACAGCATGCCCTTCATTAGGATAGTCACCCAACGGCGTATACTCTGCTTCAGGGTAAGTGTCTAAATACTCTTCTAAACTTGCTCTTTTCACTTCTTTAAGTTGCTTGAGGAGCTGCAGATCAATACCGTGCTCATGATAAATCGTGCCTCGAGAATCGCTGCATGTTACTGGGGTTGCTCCCATGTGGTATAGCTTTTCAATTGCATAGATAGCGACGTTACCTGCGCCAGAAACGAGGCAAGTTTTGCCTTTTAGTGAATCATTACGGTCATTGAGCATGCATTCCGCAAAATATACGGTTCCGTATCCCGTTGCTTCTTTTCTAACAAGTGAGCCCCCCCAAAGAAGGCTCTTGCCTGTAAGTACCCCTTCGTAGCGGCCCGTCAATCGCTTATATTGACCAAACATATAACCAATTTCACGCGCACCGACGCCGATATCGCCAGCAGGAACATCGGTAACAGGACCAATGTGGCGGTATAACTCGTTCATAAATGATTGGCAAAATCGCATGATTTCACCGTCAGATTTTCCTTTCGGATCGAAATTTGAACCGCCTTTTCCGCCACCAATTGGAAGGCCAGTAAGCGCGTTTTTAAAAATCTGTTCAAAGCCGAGGAACTTTATGATGCTCGCGTTCACTGAATGATGGAACCTCAGTCCGCCTTTGTATGGACCTAGGGCGGAGTTAAACTCGACGCGGTAGCCTTTGTTTACTTGCACATTCCCAGCGTCATCGACCCAAGGAACTCGAAACATGATTTGACGTTCTGGTTCTACGATTCTTTGGATAATCGCTTGTTCTTTATATTTATTATTGCTTTCTATGACTGGAGCGAGAGAAGTTAATACTTCTTCTACGGCTTGGTAAAACTCTTTTTGAGCCGGGCTACTGTGTTGCAACGCAACAATAGTATCGTGTATGTGTGACATAGCTCTCTTCCTTGATATGAATAAGCAATCAGTTTATATGAATTTATTCCCATTAAATAGTGATTTTGACCAATTCTCAATGGCTATACTGGTCTTTCCTGCGGATGAGAACGATCAATTTCCACCTTCTGTTCGTATTGATGAGGAAGATTAAGTGAGTGACATGAGTGGATAGTTGAGTGATCGGTTTCACATATAGCGAGCAGAAGCCAAATTAGTCGATATTGTTGTGCTGTCACGCAAACTGTTTTTGTTAACGTAGTGTTAACATCTGAGCGTGTTGACTCGAAAAAGATAAAAATATGCATGAGCTTAAGACTCTGGACTCGTTTATTCAGCAAAACGGTCTACCAGTGTTTGGCCATCTTGATGGGATTCCCACATCTTTACAGTTAGATAAGTTTACCTACCTTGATGAGATGGATAAGCCAGCGTCTAAGTGGCGCCGTTACTGTGACTATAAGCAGTTTCAGTTCGTTAATTTGGTCACACCTAACTACGTGATTGGGGTTGCGATTGCGGATATTAGGTATTTAGCATCTGGTTTTTGCTATCTGTTTGATATTCAAAATAATGAGTTAGTGGAGCAGCAGTGGTTAAAGCCTTTTAATATTGATTATCAAACTCAGCCTTCCAGTTGGTCTAGTCATGCCCATCTTGCTGACAAAAGTATTCAGTTTTCTATTCAGAATGGTATTTGGCACGTCCACTTTGTGACGAAATATGTCAATGCTGATCTCTACTTACGTCCAGAAAGTATGAGTTTGCCATTAATGTTATGTACACCAACCGGTTATGCGGGTTGGACTTATACGCAGAAGCACAATGCGTTAACGGTAGATGGCAATTTATTCATATTAGGAAAGGAACAAGATCTCTCAGAAGTGGCTGCTGGTTACGACTTTTCCGCTGGGTACATGCGACGGGAGACAAGCTGGCGGTGGGCGAGTATTAATTGCTTTGAAAGCGGCAGACGGTTGGGGCTGAACTTAGCTGCGGGTGTCAATGAAACGGGCTACTGTGAAAATGTATTCTGGATTAATGGTGAACGGCATTTTTTACAGCCTGTTCAGTTTCAATTTTCACGAAATGATGAAGGACAAAGGTGGCATATCACGTCGGAAGATAAACGGATTGACCTAGTATTCACGCCTTTAAATCGACGTTCAGAAAAGAAGAACTTTTGGTTTCTCAAAAGCAATTTTCGTCAATATATCGGCTATTTCTCTGGCTACATCGTTGATGGGAATGGTATCAAACATCAGTTAGAAGAAGTCATAGGTCTTACTGAAGATCACTATGCAAAATGGTAGAAACACAATGGATTGGACACAGTTGATGGAACGCCCTGAATTACTTCTGATGATTTTGGCGCCAGTTTTCTTTTTATGTATGGTTGCAGAGTACTGGTTTGGACAACGAAGGGGACGTTTGCCTGAAAGCGCGACGTATTATATTCCGGAAGTTGTATGTAATTTTGTACTTGCGGGCTTACACCAAGCGACAGACATACTCACGGGTTTACTGATTGCTCAGTTATATTTGTGGTGGTTTGATTGGCGATTGTTTGATATCGAAATGAGCGTTTCAGCGTTTTTGCTACTTGTCGTTCTGCAAGACTTTTTCTATTACTGGTTTCATCGAGCTAGCCACCGTATTCGTTGGATGTGGGCTGCGCACGTGGTCCATCACAGCTCGGAGAGAATGAATTTCAGCACCGCGTTTCGTCAAAGCTTGATGTATCCGTTAGCGGGAATGTGGATTTTCTGGTTGCCTTTGGTGATTATTGGCTTTGATCCCAAGTGGGTCGTCTTCGTTGTGCTGTTTAATCTGGGCTTACAGTTTTTTGTTCATACTCAATCAATTCGCTCGCTTGGACCGCTAGAGTGGGTATTTAATACGCCATCTCATCATCGTGTTCATCATGGTATAAACCGTCAGTACATCGACAAAAATTACGCGGGAGTGTTGATTATCTGGGATCGGATGTTTGGAACGTTTGAACCAGAAGTGGAAACCGTTAGGTATGGAATTTCTAAACCGGTAAACAGCTTTAATCCCATTCGTGTGACGTTTGCAGAATGGAAAGACATGTTTTATGACGTAACACGACCAAATTTAACGTGGAAACAACGTTGGCGCTGTCTATTTGCTCCACCATCGGATTCTTTTGAGTAGATTGAGATAAAAGAGATTGGAGCGGGCAGCGGGAATCGAACCCGCATCATCAGCTTGGAAGGCTGAGGTAATAGCCATTATACGATGCCCGCGCATCGATAGGACTCAGTTAATATGCCACACTGAACGAAAAAGAAAAGTCTTTTCTCATCAATTGTTTGTCAGGTGCCTAAAAAAGTAGCGTCTTGGTGTTAAAGTGTCCATTGTCTCTGTTTTTCAGGAGGGTCAGCGATTCCGCTTCTAAAATCGATGGCTGCTAATTAGGTGCAAACACACTGTCTACTAGCGTTTAGGCATTGATGATATTCAAGATTGTCAGTGTAAAGGTTAATCGCGTTTATTGAACAGTCAGGTTTCATGGTCAAGACTAGATATTGAAATGATTACTTTTTACTGCTGAAGCGTATGTATAGCACTAGCGTAATTCCGCTGAAACAGTCAGCTTAACCAAAGGAGATTTAACATGTGGAAAGGTTTGATATTAGGGGCGGTGATGATGCTCGTATCTGCTTGTACAACCGTAACGACGGATGTCGATAAGCAAGCCGATTTTTCAGCTTACAGAACGTTTGATTTCGGTGCCCAAGCAGAAGCCCCTACGAGTATTGATGGTCGACGTATTGAACAAGGATTGGCTGAACAGCTTGAAGACAAGGGCTTAATTAAAGTGAATAGTGGTGGGGACCTTTACGTTCATCATGATATCGTCGAAGAGTCCGAGCTTGTCTCTTCTGGGTCTTCGGTGAGTTTCGGTTATGGTTGGAATAGCTTTGGCGTGATCACTTCAAGCCCGGAACGATACAAAGAACGTAAGTATGGCAAACTGGTGGTAGAACTTGTTGATGCAAAGGCTAATCAGGTTGTGTGGAAAGGTGTTTCAAGCAGGAAACTATCTGAGTCTATGAGCTCTGAGAAAAGAGAGTCTCTGATTGAAGAAGAAATTGCGAAAATGTTTGAAAACTACCCTTACGGTGAAAAATAATTAGTATTCTTAACGATTAAGAATACTAATTGCCAATCGTTACGCACAGGGTTAAAAGAACTTATTATTTTGGTTTTGGTTACCTTTGTGCGTACGACTCTGATTGCTTTACTCGGACTACTTTTCTGCTTGTTGGCTCCGAGCATGAGTATGGCGCACTCATACCCAAATTTTCTTTCCTTTCATAACCAGAATATTGCTGTTGACGCTAAGTCGAAGCACTTTTCAGAACACCCTGCCTTTCCAATACAACAAGACTATCCGAGTTTAAACAGCCGGAATATATTGAGGGTTAGCCATTCTAAGGAAACGAGCTCGAACGACGATGTAGAACTCGAATGGTTTGAAACGCTTGCTGTAGTTTGGTGGACACATCGTTCGGCAATTCACTCGATGGGGCTGCTAAAACGCATCGGCAATGAGGCTTTAGGTCGTTGTGTTGAAAGTATTTTTACTCATTCTAAATACAGAATCGGTGCGAGGAAAGAATCGAATCTCATATACCGCTTTATACATGCTCGCTAACACATTCCATGTTTTTACAATTTTTGGTTAGTTATGCTTAGGAGCGGTTTATGTTTGATTCGATAATTCAGGTCTTGAGTGCCTTTTGGCATCAAGATTTTACGGCGTTAATGGCGCCAGGCGGTGCAGGATTGGTTTATTTTGTTGTTGCTGCGCTTATCTTTTTGGAAAGTGGTTTTATTCCTGCTGCGCCATTCCCATGCGACAGTGTCGTCGTATTATCCGGTACGCTGGCGGCAGTTGGCGTCCTTGATCCAATTATGATTATGTTGGTGATAGCTGTTAGTGCGGGGCTGGGAAGTTGGGCGGCTTACTTACAAGGCAAGTGGCTAAATCGCTTACCTAAGGTACGAGGCTGGGTGAGCGCGGTTCCTCAAAAGCGTTTGGAACAGGTCGACGTATTACTCAGTAAACATGGATTGATCGCGCTTTTTTGTGCGCGGTTTATTCCGGTTGTTCGTTCCCTATTGCCATTAATGATGGGGTTGCGAGTGAAACGTATTAGTAAATTCCATTACTTTGCGTGGTTGAGTGCGATTTTATGGACGCTGATATTATGCGGTTTTGGTTTATTGCTTCCTTTGCTACCAGAGAATATGAGCAAAGCGATCACAATGCTATTAATGGCGGCCCCAATAATTACTCTTGTGATTGGGGTGCTTAGTTTCTTGTTTGTTAAAGCACGTCGAGCGTTCTGTAAATCCAAGGATGTGTCAGAGTTTTCTCAGTAAGTTTACTTTGATTTGCATTTTTAAGCTTGTATACAGATTAGACATCTAATCGGCTGGTTTTTATCAGTAAAAAGAAAGGCGCAATGTATGCGCCTTTCTTTATGAGTGTCGTTAGGGTTTTGAGTTTAATAGCCAATGCTATATAGGTACTCGCCAACCTCTTTACACTGAGACTTGTAGATATTTTCTACTTCGGATTCATTCTTATCTGCTGCTTTAAATTCAAGCTCAGCAGAAGATAACTGGCTGAAACTATAGTTTCTTTCAGACATTAGGTAGTGTCTGAACATCGCTCTGTGTTCAGGAACCGCAATACGTGCATTAGAAACATTGGCACACTCTAGCAGAGTCTCATTGCTCATTTCTTCTGGCTTTGCTTCTGTGTTAGCGAAGGCAGAGCCCGTTGCAAATAGCAGTGCTAGTGCGATAGTCGTAGCGAATTTTGTCATTATATGGACCTCAAATTGGTTCTAGTAACAATGAGCGTATTGGTTCTCATCGTTACATTTCCGTGTTCTCTGTATGTCATAAAAAGTTAAACAACAGGGAAGGCGTTGCGACCATGAGTAAAGACGTACATCAAATTGGCTTCTTTTCTTCCTGAGAGTCGATAGAGAGAGCGTTTACTCATCAGCCCGCCATAACCATCAAGAGGTAAGCGAGATGCTTGTTTCGCCAATTCCAATAGTGGTGGGGAAGAGAAAGCAACAAGTAAAAAATAATCAGGAGTAAAATCAGATGATAAAACACCATCAGTGGCGGATGTTCGACGGCAGGAAACCAGCGCTAACAACTCGCGCTTTATGTGCAGATAATAACCTTCTGAGCCCCAAGAACTTGGAGAGGCAAATGTATGGAATTCGCTGTGTGCTAGTTCAAAATCGTCTTGTTGCGCAAGTTTAAGCAAGCGTTCAGAGGTGTAATGTTTAGTGTGGTGATACGTATGCGCATATGAGGCAACGATGAACCCTGAAAATAGGGACAATGAAAGCATCAATAATATACGGTGTAGATAACGCAAGAAGTAACCCTAAACATATAACGTCATAGACTATCACTATGACTACGGAATCTTAGTGACACTATGATAACAATGAAAATCGGTGTCTGACCAACTCAGCGTATACTAACGAGATGGAAGAGGGATGAACAGAGTTTTCTGATGTTATTTAGGTATAAGCTAATACCTAAATAATTTTAGCGTTGAAGCAAGCGAAAACTGGAGAAACAGGTAAAGAGAGTCTTGATAAAAGGAAGCTTGAGCCAATCCGATTATTTGTTGGGGAAGAAATAGAGCATTCTTCCCCCACATGAGTTGCCCCCGGTTATGCGCTTGCGTAAATAACACTGCCGCCTTTTATGGTGTCAATGATCTCACGAGACAACTTCTTTGGCAGTGCAGGGCAACCCCAACTGCGCCCAAGGTAACCATTCTTCTTGATAAAAGAAGGGTTAGCATAGTCGGCACCGTGCACAACGATATAACGTTCGCGAGCTTTATCGTTCAACCCTGAGCTTAGACCATCTAATCGAAGTGAATAACCATTTGATCCGTAGTAGGTGGTGTCAGTCAAAAACGTACCCAGCGATGTTTTACGCGAGTTCACCACGTTTGAAAACTGCGTCGCTGTTTTCTTTCCACTGTTCACACCGTGAGAAACATAAGTATTGTAGATAAGCTTCTTTTTATCTAAATCAACCACATAAAAGCGTTTTTCAGTCGATGGTTTACTATAGTCGATGATGGTTAGTACTGATTTCTTTCTATCGGGTGTTTTTTTGTACGCGATGTAAGCGTCACGAAACAATTTAAAGTCTACTACGCCATCTAACTTTGCTTGTTTGAACACTTGTTCAATTTGATTCTGTGGTATGTGACTTTTGACTTCGTTATCTGCTTGTTTTGCAAAGGCAAAAGGAGAGGCAGACAGAAATGTCCATATAAATAATAAAATTAACTTTTTCATCTTGGCTAAATAAAACTCTATGGTGTTACAAATTTACCGATTGCTTCATGCATTCGTTAAAACAACATGCACATCAATATAATTCTATTCCCAATGTTTCTTATTGTACGCTTAGGTACTTAATATTGGGTTAACGATAAGTTTTCAAGTTAAAAACTAACTGTTTGAAACTCAAATAAATTATGCAGTTAATCGATTGTTTCGATAAACTTCGGAATAAATAATATCTGATATGCGTAATTAATAAAACTGTGTTTAAGGATATTTGTGAGATGGCGAATTTATAAAAACGACGTTTTATTTTTTCTAGATTAGAAACTCTTTTTATTTCAATGTGTTTGTCTTTTGTACGTCTATTCAGCCTACGTTTAGATTTGTGATTTGACTCGTAACAAATCGTAACGTCAACTCGTTATGTGTGTTAGTGCATTTTAAGTGAGTGGGTAAACAACAAGATGGATAAGAAAGGTAGAGAAATACCGAGAAGAAGGGCATTTCCTGTTCACAAGTGATAAAGCTAAGTCTAAGTGGAGCCGACAAATGAGCTTCTACACGAATCATCTAAGCCGGTGATTAGCAGTACAAAAGTAAGTTTTGTCAGCTTTTAATTATTTCCTCATATTTTCAATTAAATACATAAAATCTGAACTAAACTTACCAAAAATTAATTCTATCGTTTTGATTAAATATTTAAATAACTGAGAGATTTCATCGAAAAATAATAATGCCAAAAATTAACGTACGAACTTATGTGGTTGCTTATATTATTGAAACTAAGGGTAAAGTCTTGTTTCTATATTATATAAGTACAGCAGCCACATACATGGCTTCAGTACTTAATCTTTAATAAGATGTCCCTTGAACAGTAATTGAACCTACTATGGAACCATCGAAGCGGCTATCGTCATTTGCGGATTGCCACCACAAATTCAGTTGTTCCTTACTCATTGGCTTACCAAATAAATAGCCTTGCATATAGTCACAGCGGTAGGCCGATAACCATTCATGCATAACATTGTGCTCAATACCTTCTGCGGTGACCGTTTTATTTTGAGCGTGGCATAGCTCGATGATGGGTTTGATCACATGACCATTGTTGGTTTTCATCAATGTAACGAGGAACTCTCGGTCAAACTTGATCTTTTGAACTGGATATTGAACAAGTTGAGTCAGCGATGTATAGCCAGAGCCAAAGTCATCAATGGCGAGACGATAGCCACGCTTCGACAGCTCATCAAGTAATGCTGTACCTTGTTGTTCTGCGGCAAAGGTTTCTGTTATCTCTAACTCAATACATTCTGGTTTCACACCGTTTTTGCTTGCTTGGTCATGAATATAATTCGCCATTTCGATGGAGTTAAGTTCTGCTGAAGAGAGGTTGATCGAAAGGACAATGTCTTTACCAAAAATATTTCTTAATTGGTGATATTCCGCTGTAGCGTTGGCGAAAACCCAGCGATCAATTTTATCAAATAAGCCCGCCTGTTCCGCGATTGGGATAAACTCTTTCGGAGGCACGGGACCAATGCCTTCCGCTTCCCAGCGCAATAATACCTCTAGTCCTTCAATCTCGTTGTCCCGATTATTCATATAGGGTTGAAAAACGAGATGGAACTCTTCTTCTACGTTGCTTTTTCTGAGCGCTCGCTCAAGCTGACTGCGTCTTTGAGACTCAACATTGAGAGCTGCTGAGTAATAAGCGTACTGGTTTTTCCCGGCTCGTTTGGCTTGATACATTGCCGCATCGGCACTGGAGAGTAATTTCGCGACGTCTGTACCGTCTTGAGGGTACTGAGCGATACCTACGCTCGCAGTCACGGGGAATGAATTGCTCCAAGATGGACTGAGATTGCTAATCGGTTTAAGCAACTCTGAGGCCAGCAAGTCGGGTAGGCGTTGTGCATCCTGATTTGAGCTCAATAAAATAGCAAATTCGTCACCAGACAATCTTGCTGCAAAACAGGGGCTATCGTAGTCGTACGAGAATTTTTGACAGACATTTTTGATGTGTGATGAAAACACCTTTAATAAGTTGTCTCCCAGTTCATGCCCGTATTTGTCATTAACGTACTTAAAGTTATCGAGATCGACATAAATGACCCACAAATGCTGCGAAGGGGAGACGAGTTCACGAGTTGCAAGTTCATGGAAACGATGGCGATTAGCGAGTTGCGTTAGGTGATCCGTTTCAGCCAGGCGTTTTGTTTTCTTATATATGACGTTGAGCTCTTCATACATATCAAAAAAGCGTGAGGATAAGCGTCCTATTTCATCGTTTGTTTCTAGCTTTTCAATGTTGCCGCGTTGATTTGTTTCCAGCTCTTGTAGCTGTTTATCGAGGCGAGAAACGGGGTGTAATACATAACGATACAAAACCAAAACAATTAAGGTGATGGTGCAAAACGCTGCCACACCAAAGGAAAGGGCCAGTTCTAGCCACACTTTATCGACTTTATTCCACATCAAATATTCAGCGGGGGAGAGTACCGCATAAAAGTGTGGCAATAGTTCAATCGTCTGAGCGAGAGGAATATCGAGATAAATAGGCTTGTTGGCAAAAGTTATCACGCTATGCGTGTCGAACTCGATTTCGTGCTTGATCTCATTGAAGGCTTCGAGCGATACCGATACCACCACGAAAAAGACATTTTGCGGATCAAAACTTAGAGGTTGTGTCCCTGTTCGTTTGTCGATCAGTTCGTATTGCAGAAGAATACTTTGCCCGCTGGAATTGTAAATAAAGCCAGTATGGTTAAACGCTTCTCTCGTACTAAAGCTTCGCGAGATGTAATCCAATACCTTAGGGTCGACTACACCTGAAGATTCGTAGTATTTATTTTCTGTGTAATAAAGAAGGTTTTGTTTCCCGTCGAGAATCGCCATGCTTGCATCGCCTGTATAGCCATGGCTTAACACATCTGCGGTTTCATCGAGTCGGTTAAATAACACGCGCTCACGATACGGATTGCTATGATTCACCAAGTAGTCTTGCAATACATCACTTTTGCTTAATGTGTATGCATAACTATTGAGGAATATGTTGGCTTGTCGGAACTGCCCTGCGAGCTTTTCCATTTGCAATTGGATATAGCTGTCTTCTCGCTTGATGAGCGTTACTTTTTGAATGCTGTAAATAATATAACTTGATACCAGCGCGCTTAATAAGATCACTGGCGCGACAAGCAAGATGACTCGATTGCTTAACTTCATTATGGCTTTTAGTTTCCGTTTGTGTCCCTACAAACGTCGCATACCATATAAGGTACTGAACGGATGATGTGTTTTGCAAATTGTAACCAGATTGTAAGGTGAGCGTTCTCCAAAATCAGACAACCATCCAAGAACTGTGATGATGTGTAAGGTTTCCATCTCATTAACTAGAGTGTTTCTCAGTAATGGGACGTATCTCTTTTTCAACTGTCTTTAAAAACCTCACTTCAAGTGTAGATTAAGCCAGTCATCGAAACGTTTCGATGATAAAGTGTGACTCATGTACCTTTTTACTATTCGATGACCCGTTAATTACGGATCATTCTCACACCTTATCGATCTCACTCTGGTCAAATTACCACAACGAATTATTATTTCATCGAAACGTTTCGATGAGTTTTCTGTTAATAACGAAAACACTTTAAAACAGGCGCTCATGGTTGTATGAACGTGTAACCGAAAGGTCGATGAGATGAAAAAAAGTACCCTAATTAACTCAGATATTTCTTACTTGGTGGCGACGCTAGGCCACACCGATGAGATCACGATATGTGACGCTGGCCTGCCAATCCCTGAGCATGTACAGCGAATTGATTTGGCGCTAACGCATGGCGTACCAAGTTTTCTTGATACTGTTCGCGTGATTCTATCTGAGTCGCAAATCGAAGGGGTCATCATTGCGGAAGAGTTTTCTGATGTAAGCCCTGTTTTGCATCAAGCATTGCTTAACGAACTGAGCAAAGAGAGCGAAGAAACGGGTAAATCTATCGAGATCAGCTACGTGTCACATGAAGCATTTAAAGCACGCACAGCACAAAGCCGCGCTGTCGTTCGAACTGGCGAATGCTCGCCATACGCGAACGTTATCTTTCAAGCGGGCGTGGTTTTTTAAGCCAGAGATATTGAGGACAGATTATGACTCAAGCCATTCTACAACTGAGCGACATTGAGAAAGCGTTCCCGGGCGTGAAAGCACTGGACAAAGCGAGCCTGAATGTTTACCCAGGCCGTGTCATGGCGCTCATGGGAGAAAATGGAGCAGGCAAGTCAACATTGATGAAGGTGCTGACTGGCATCTATCACATGGATGCGGGTAGCATCCAATATCAAGGCCAACCTGCCGCGTTTAAAGGGCCGCGTGACTCTCAGGAAGCGGGCATCAGCATCATTCACCAAGAATTGAACTTGATCCCTGAACTAACGATTGCTGAAAACATCTATCTAGGTCGTGAATTTACCGGCACGATGGGGCGTATTCAGTGGGGCAAGATGTATGAAGAAGCAGACAAGTTGCTTCAACGCCTTAACGTAAAGCACTCATCGAAAACGTTGCTTGGTGATTTGAGCCTAGGTGAACAGCAAATGGTGGAGATCGCGAAAGCGCTTTCGTTTGAATCGAAAGTCATTATTATGGATGAGCCAACTGACGCGCTGACCGATACCGAGACGGAGTCACTATTTAAAGTGATCAACGAGCTTCGAGAGCAGGGCTGCGGCATTGTTTATATCTCACACCGTCTTAAAGAAATCTTTGAAATCTGTGACGACATTACCGTGCTTCGTGACGGTAAATTTATCGGTGAATGCAAAGTAGCAGACACTGATGAAGACGGCCTGATCGAAATGATGGTTGGTCGTAAGTTAGAAGAGCAATACCCACGTATTGATGTGCGACATGGCGAAACTTGCCTTGAAGTGATTGGCCTGACTGGCTCTGGCGTTCACGATGTGAGCTTCACGCTGAAACGCGGTGAGATATTGGGTATTTCTGGTTTGATGGGGGCAGGCCGCACCGAACTGATGAAAGTGATTTATGGCGCGTTGCCAAGTGAGCATGGTGTTATCAACCTTGATAACAAAACCATTAACCCGGTTAGCCCACAAGATGGCTTAGCAAATGGCATCGCTTATATCTCTGAAGATCGCAAAGGCGATGGCTTGGTGTTAGGTCTCTCGGTTAAGGAGAATATGTCACTTTGTTCACTCAATCAGTTGACTAAAGGCTTCCAAATCCAACATAGCGATGAAGTGATTGCCGTGGAAGATTTTATCAAGCTATTTAATATCAAAACCCCTACGCGCGACCAAATCATTGGTAACTTATCCGGCGGTAACCAGCAAAAAGTGGCGATCGCGAAAGGGTTAATGACCAAACCTAAAGTTCTGATTCTCGATGAGCCAACACGTGGCGTCGATGTCGGTGCGAAAAAAGAAATTTATCAACTCATCAACAAGTTCAAAGCCGAAGGCATGAGCATCATCTTAGTGTCTTCCGAGATGCCAGAAGTGCTCGGTATGAGTGACCGCATTCTGGTTATGCATGAAGGTCGTATTACTGGCGAATTCGATGCGAAAGACGCCGATCAAGAAAAATTACTCGCCTGTGCCGTAGGCAAAAAGATCAATGAGGAAGCAGCATGAGTACTAATACCATGAGCAAACCAACCGAAGCTAGCAACAAGAAGTTGTTCACAAAAGAGTGGTTGATTGAGCAAAAATCACTGATAGCACTGATTTTTTTGATTGTTGTTGTGTCATTTTTGAACCCGAACTTCTTTACGGTCGACAACATTCTCAACATTCTTCGTCAAACCTCAGTGAATGCCATTATCGCGGTAGGTATGACACTGGTTATTTTAACCGCAGGCATCGACTTGAGTGTTGGTTCCGTACTGGCGCTATGTGGTGCCTTTGCGGCAAGCATGATTGCGCTTGAAGTCCCGGTGCTGGTGGCGGTTCCGACTGCTTTAGTCGCAGGTGCAGCGTTAGGTGCAATTAGCGGCATCATTATTGCTAAGGGCAAAGTACAGGCCTTTATCGCTACGCTGGTTACCATGACGTTACTACGCGGTGTGACTATGGTGTACACCGAAGGGCGTCCAATCTCGACAGGTTTTACTGACACAGCTGATGCGTTTGCATGGTTTGGTACTGGTTACGCGTTAGGTATTCCAGTACCTGTTTGGTTGATGGTGGTTGTGTTCGCAGCGGCTTGGTACTTACTTAATCACACTCGTTTTGGTCGCTACGTTTACGCACTAGGTGGCAACGAATCAGCGACTCGCCTATCTGGTATCAATGTTGACCGAGTGAAGATTGGTGTGTACGCCATCTGCGGTATGCTGGCAGCGCTTGCAGGCATCATCGTGACTTCTCGTCTATCTTCCGCTCAGCCAACTGCGGGTATGGGCTACGAGCTAGACGCTATCGCAGCGGTTGTTCTTGGCGGTACCAGCTTGATGGGTGGTAAAGGCCGCATCATGGGTACGCTAATTGGTGCGCTGATCATCGGTTTCTTAAACAACGCTCTTAACCTACTAGATGTTTCCTCATACTACCAAATGATTGCCAAAGCAGTGGTTATCTTGCTCGCAGTACTGGTAGACAACAAAAACAAATAATCCATAACCATTAAATCCTGAATACAAACCGAGCCAGTGGGCGTGTGCTGGCTCACCCTACACAAAGGACTAGAACGATGAAAAAACTTGCAACTCTTATCTCTGCTGCACTTCTTTCTTCCACTGTATCAGTAGCGGCACAAGCCCAAGATACGATGGCGATTGTGGTTTCGACGCTAAACAACCCGTTCTTCGTAACGATGAAAGACGGTGCGGAAGCTAAAGCGAAAGAATTGGGGTACGACTTAATTGTACTGGACTCGCAAAATGACCCGAGCAAAGAGCTGTCGAACATCGAGGATTTAAGTATTCGCGGTGTAAAAGCAATTCTTATCAACCCAACGGATTCTGATGCTGTGTCTAATGCGATTCGTATGGCGAACCGTTCTAAGATCCCTGTATTGACACTAGACCGTGGCGCAAGCCGTGGTGAAGTTGTGAGCCACATCGCGTCCGACAACGTGATCGGTGGTGAAATGGCAGGCCACTACATCATGGAAAAAGTTGGCGAAAAAGCAAAAGTAATTCAGCTTGAAGGTATTGCGGGCACATCGGCGGCGCGCGAGCGCGGTGAAGGTTTCATGAATGCCGTGAAGGGCAGCGATATGGATCTTCTTGCCAGCCAGCCAGCAGACTTTGACCGTACTAAAGGCCTAAACGTGATGGAAAACCTACTCGCGGCTAACCCTGATGTACAAGCGGTGTTCGCACAGAATGATGAAATGGCGCTAGGTGCACTTCGCGCCGTTCAAGCTTCTGGCAAAGACGTCGTTATCGTTGGTTTTGATGGCACGGAAGACGGCATTGCCGCAGTTAACCGTGGCAAGCTAGCAGCAACCATCGCACAGCAACCAGATCTTATCGGTGCTTTAGGTGTTGAAACGGCTGACAAAGTCTTGAAAGGTGAAAAAGTAGAAGAATACATTCCGGTGCCACTAAAAGTAGTGACTAAATAAGTTTGACGTTCAATAAAGCGTCCTAATTTTTGCTCTCTCCTCCGTTTATATCTGTCGTTTAGGAGGAGAGGGCAAACATACCCAAGAGACTTAAAAATGCAGGGTATAGATGCCTTTGACTTTTTATCGTGACTCCTTCGTTAGGAAGAGAAGTTAAAGTCATCTAATGTATTTTCCAAAATAGTTTTTCAAAAAAAGGGTTCATTCAGAACCGAGGATAACCGTATGAATAAGTTAGTGGTGTTAGGTAGTGTAAACGCTGACCATGTTCTTCAAGTGCCTTCTTTCCCTCGCCCTGGCGAAACGCTACATGGTCGTAACTATCAAGTTATCCCAGGTGGCAAAGGTGCCAACCAAGCCGTCGCGGCGGCGCGATTAAATGCAGACATTGGTTTTATTGCTTGTGTAGGCGATGACTCTTTCGGCATCAATATTCGTGAAAACTTCAATATGGACGGCATCGACATCACAGGTGTGAAGATGCAACCAAACTGCCCAACTGGCATTGCGATGATTCAAGTGTCGGATAGTGGTGAAAACAGCATTTGTATTTCAGCAGAAGCGAATGCCAAATTGACAGCAGAAGCGATTGAGCCAGATTTAGAACGCATTCGCCAAGCGGATTACCTGCTGATGCAATTGGAAACGCCGATGTGCGGCATTGAGAAAGCCGCGCGAGTGGCGAAAGATGCAAAAACTAACGTCATTTTAAACCCAGCCCCTGCTCGTGAACTGTCAGACGAACTGCTTGCTTGTATTGATGTCATTACACCAAATGAAACCGAAGCTGAAGTGTTGACGGGGGTAACGGTAACGGATAATGACAGCGCGCAAGAAGCGGCGAATGTGCTTCATAGCAAAGGTATCGAAATTGTCATGATCACTCTCGGTGCGAAGGGTGTTTGGATAAGTCAAAATGGTAGAGGTGAGCTCATCCCGGGGTTCCGTGTTGACGCGACCGATACCACCGCAGCAGGGGATACGTTTAATGGGGCATTCGTCACTGGCCTGTTAGAGGGTTTACCTTTAGAATCAGCAATTAAGTTTGCACATGCGGCGGCTGCAATTTCTGTGACCCGCTTTGGCGCGCAGACGTCGATCCCAACTCGCGAAGAGGTGGACGCGTTTCTCGCAGCACAATAGGGCTTAAACGCCTCATTAATTAGGAGTAATAACATGGCGACGATGAAAGACATCGCAAAACTGGCAGGGGTTTCCACTTCAACAGTGAGCCATGTTATTAACAAGACGCGTTTTGTGAGTGAAGAGATCTCCGAACGCGTTAATAATGCCGCAAAAGAACTCAACTACTATGCGCCATCTGCTTTGGCGCGAAGCCTAAAAGTCAATCGTACCAAAACCATTGGTATGCTAGTGACAACCTCAACCAACCCATTCTTTGGCGAAGTCGTAAAAGGCGTCGAACGCAGCTGCTACCAAAAAGGTTACAGCCTCATTTTATGCAATACCGAAGGTGATAACGAACGTATGCGCCAATCCATTAATACTCTTTTGCAAAAGCGTGTCGATGGTTTGATCTTGATGTGCTCCTCGCTAGAAGGGGAGCGTATTGATGTATTTGAGCGTTACCCTGATATCCCTGTCGTGGTGATGGATTGGGGGCCGATGCTGTTTACGAGCGACAAAATTCAAGATAACTCGCTTCGTGGCGGTTACCTAGCGGCGAAATACCTGATTGATTGCGGCCACACAGAAATAGGATGTATCACCGGCCCTTTGATTAAACACCAAGCACAAATGCGATACGAAGGTTACAAACGTGCGATGAACGAAGCTGGCTTGGAATTTAATGCTAACTGGATAATTGAATCGGACTTCGAATGTGAAGGCGGATATCAAGCATTTATGAAAATGGCGCAGCGAGGCACCTTACCCAGCTCGATTTTCGTTTCCAATGATATGATGGCGATGGGTGTGATTAACGCCGCAAATGAGCTCAATATTAAAGTCCCGGAACAGATTTCAATCATCGGTTACGATGACATACATATCGCGAAGTTCATGTCACCATCACTCACCACAATTCACCAGCCTAAATACCGTCTTGGGCAAGCTGCCGTGGAAACGCTTGTCCGAAAATTGGATGATAAATCAACAGAAGCGCAAGTCGTGCAATTAGAACCTACCTTAGTTGAACGAAAAAGTGTCAAGATATTAAAGTCAAGCAGCACTAGATGACCTGTGATGTTGAGCTAAAAAATCAAAAAAGTCGTTTCTCTTTATACTATAAAGCCTTACTATCACCATTGATTATAAATAAAAATATTAATTGTTGTCTGGCGGATTAGTTAAATGTTATCAAAAGGTTACGCTAAGTTCTCCGTAAAGCATCCTTGGTTTCACCGAGTTAATGTTATTGCGGTCATACTGATTTTTTTTGTGAGCTGTTATCAGCTCTTGGTGAATGAAGCATTCGAGTACGCAATTGGGTTTGTTATTACACTTTTGGCGTCAGCTTTATTTGCATCAGCTTCCGCATTCAAAAAGCGCTATTTAGGTTTGGATTCTTAGGCGCGTTAATTTCCAAGCGGTTCAAGTGAGTCATTTATTGCTTTCAAGCAAATATTGAACTGAATTATGATCGAGTGCATCAAGAGGGGGACAAATGTCCTCCTTTTTGTTAGGTGTCACGCCCTAATATAGGCATATTCCCAAACAAAATAATAAAGGACATCGACATGGACCTACTTGCCTTACTCGATATAAACAACACCCTGGTTAACATTCCAATTGGCGGCGGTTACGCAATGAGTTGGATCGAAGCTTTCGGTACGGTTTTTGGATTGCTTTGCATTTGGTTTGCTAGCCAAGAAAAAACCATCAACTACTTATTCGGTTTGCTGAATGTCACTCTTTTTGCCGTTATCTTTTTCCAAATTCAGTTATACGGATTATTACTTCTTCAACTGTTTTTCTTCTGTGCGAACATTTACGGTTGGTATGCGTGGACTCGTCCAAACGCGGAAGGTGAAACGCTGGAAGTACGCTGGTTAAACAAACACAAACTCATCGCCACTGCTTCTATTGGCGTTGTGTCTATCGCGTTGTTAACCATCTACATCGACCCTTTTTTCTTTGCATTAGCAAACATTGCTGTTGATAGCTTGAATCTCTTTGGTGCAGGTTTGGCTGATCCGGTACTTGAACCTGATGCGTTCCCGTTTTGGGATGCAACCATGACAGTACTTTCTGTTGTTGCACAAATTCTGATGACACGTAAATATGTGGAAAACTGGATTCTTTGGGTTGTGATTAACATCATCAGTGTTGGCATCTACGCGACACAGGGTGTTTATGCGATGTCTGTTCAGTATGCGATTTTGATGTTCATTGCTGCCAATGGTACGCGTGAATGGGCCCGTAGCGCCAAGCGCAATGGCGATAAAACCTTAGCTCAAGCTGCAGCTTAAGGAACGAAAAATGGCGAAACAACCTCATATTGGTGTTGATGAAACACAAGTCGCTCCTCTCGTCATTGTATGTGGTGAGCCAGACCGAGCTAATCGTATTGCCGCATTATTGGATGATGCAGAAATGATCTCGGAAAATCGCGAGTACCGTGTTTTTACTGGCAAATACAAAGACCAGCCTGTTTCAGTATGCAGCACAGGTATCGGCGCCCCATCGATGATCATCGCAGTTGAAGAGCTAAAACAGTGCGGCGTAACTCATGTGGTACGTGTCGGATCGGCAGGTGCGATGCAATCTGGGATTCAGCTTGGCGAGCTAATCATTGCCGAAGGTGCGGTAAGAGATGAAGGCGGCTCCAAAGCGTATGTGGATTCGGCTTATCCGGCGTACGCAAGCTTTTCCTTATTAAAGGAAGTTGAGCGTTACCTGTCAGTACAAGAGGCGCGTTATCATTTCGGTGTGGTACGTTCTCACGACAGTTTCTATACCGATGACGAAGATGCGATATGCCAATACTGGAACAAGAAGGGCGTCTTAGGTGCCGATATGGAAACCTCAGCTTTGTTTGCCGTTGGCCGATTACGTGGCCTTCATGTGGCTTCGATCTTAAATAACGTCGTTTTGTATCAACAAGATGTGAAAGAAGGGGTTGGCCAGTACGTTGATGAAGCGAAAGTAATGATGCAAGGTGAGAAGCTTGCTGCAATGACGGCGCTAGAAGCGTTGATTGCTCAGAGATAGTCCGTACTAACTTCAGTAACTCTTATAAATCAATGAATGTAAAGCGACAGGCCACTGTCGCTTTTTTATTTGGTGTTACGGGGTACAATCCACCTGAGATAGTTATCAGTAACTTTTCTGAGAGAGCAGAGAATGAAAATCAGCCCGTATCCAACTGGCCGCTTCAAAACATACCTTGAAAAAAAGAGCGTTGCCTTTCGTGAGATGATCTATCAGTGTCAAATTAGTACGCGTTACTTTGATGCTGGGGAAGAAATTCTCCGTCAAGGTGAGCAACTTCAGTATTTATATGTTGTGCCGGTAGGTCGAGTGTCAATGAGTATATTGGCCGCGAATGGGCGACGCTTTCAATTAGGAGAGGCAAACTGCGACTACCATATCTATGGTGAAATGGAGTACTTCACTCAGACTCCTTGCCAATGGAATGTGATTGCAGATGAGCACATGCAGGTTGATGTCATCTGCATCCAAAAACTAACTGAAGCGCTACAAAAGCATCCAGAAATGATGGTGTTCTTTGCTTCAGCGTTGGCCGAAGATTATCAAGACTCTATGGATATCTATACCAATCGGTTATTGCATCCCATTACTTATAATATTGCGTATGATCTTTTCGTCCGTAATCAAACCAACACATTGCTCGGTGGCTTTGACAAAGTGAATCAAGAAGCTGAGCGATTTGGTACTTCTGGTCGTGTTTATCGACGTGCAGTTAAAGATTTGATTGAAAAGGGATTGATTGCAAAAACGGAAAACGGGTTGGAGATTATTGATGAGCCTGCACTCAAAGCATTTATCGAAGCGCATGAATGATACACCTAGATATTGCAATGAATGGTTTTTATAAGTCTTTGATATAGTTGAAGCTCGAATAAGCGTAACTAATGTAAAGTACCTTAAATTTTGTTGAATGCAGTAAAGAGTAACGTTATATTGCGAACGCGCATGATAATAGATCTCATTAAGGCTTAACAAAATGAAAAAATTCGTCGGTGCGGCTTTGCTGTCGCTATTTACTGTTTCTCCTTCTTTCGCTGCTAAGGTTGTGATTGACCATTACATGGGTCAAACCGAGCTAGAACAATCACCAGAACGCGTGGTTGTGATTGGCTTTGGACCGCTAGATGCGCTGGACAACTTTGGTATCGATCCTGTTGCAGTCTCTAACTCTTCTAATCTGCCTAGCTACCTTTCAAAATACAGCAAAGATAACTACACCTCTGCGGGTAGTTTGTTTGAACCTGACTTTGAAACCATTTACATGCAAAAACCGGATTTGATATTGGTTGGTCCGCGAGCGTCTGCGAAATATGAAGAGCTGAGTGAAATTGCTCCTACGGTCGTTTTTGCTGCGAAAGAGAATCAAGGTTACTGGGAAGGTACGCAAGCACAGTGGCGCAATATTGGTAAAATCTTCGATATCGAAGAAAAAGTAGAGCAGAAAATTGAAGCGCTAGATGCTCAATTCAAAGCAATCCGTGACTACAATCAATCAAATAACAATGATGCGTTAACGATTTTAAGCATGGGTGACAACATCAGTGCGTTTGGATCTCAATCGCGATTTGGTGTGATTTATAACGATTTCGGTTTCTTGGAAACAGTTGAAAACGTGAAGACGGGCACTCACGGAGATGTTATTTCTTATGAATTTATTCGTGAAGCTAACCCGAAAAATATACTCGTAGTTGACCGCAATTCGCTGAAAGGCACGCCAGATAACGATATTCGTAAGTCCATGGATAACGACTTAGTCAAAGCAACCGCCGCATATAAGAATCACAAAATCACTTATTTAGATGTGGACGCGTGGTATTTGTCGATGTCTGGTGTGACTGCAACAGAAAAAATGGTCAGTGAGATCAAGCAAACCGTTGAACTTTAATCCAAGATAGCAGAGGTTAACTTTGAAAAAGTTATTGCTAACCCTTGTGGTTTTAAGCACGGTTTCGTTGTTTGTTGGGGTGGCAAACATGACGCCCCAACAGTTATTTTCGGGTGATGAGAAAGCGTTAGAGCTTTTCTTTACCAGCCGTATACCACGTTTATTCGCCATACTGCTTGCTGGTGCAGGCTTAAGTATTGCAGGCCTTATTATGCAGCAAATCAGCCAGAACCGATTTGCTGCACCTTCTACAACCGGTACGATCGAATGCGCCATGCTGGGCTATGTACTGAGCGTGGTTTTCTTTGGCAACGACAATCACCTATGGCTTGTCTTCGGTATTTCGGTGTTCGGGACGCTAGCATTTATTTTCTTTATTCAACGCATTCAATTTAAGAGTGTGGTCTTTGTGCCACTTGTCGGAATTATTTTCGGCAATGTCATCCAATCCATGACCACGTTTATCGCTTACAAATACGATGCACTTCAAAGTCTGAATGCTTGGACAGTAGCGAATTTTGCCAACATCTTACGTGGTGATTTTGAACTGCTGTACATCGCGGTACCAATGGCTATTCTCAGCTATCTTTTTGCCGCACGGATTTCAGCTGTGGGTATCGGAAAAGATTTCGCGGTTAACTTGGGGTTAAATTATCAGCAGGTTGTCACGATTGGCGTGCTGTTGGTGTCAATCATGTCAGCAAGTGTCGTGATGATTGTGGGACAGCTGCCATTCCTTGGTCTGATTGTGCCGAACCTCGTTAGTCACTTTTATGGTGATAACCTCAAAAAGAACATTCCGCTTACGGCCATGTATGGGGCGACTTTAGTGCTGTGTTGCGACTTGGTGAGTCGTTTGATTATCTTCCCTCATGAAATGCCAATCTCTATCGTGATCAGCATATTGGGTGGCGTGGTATTCATCGCGATGTTGTTGCGAGGTAAGCAACATGCGTGATTCAACGAAAATCCTACTGCTAGGTGGCATTGCGGTACTTTTTGCATGTTTGTTTATTGGTATTGGGCTAACGGCTGACAACTACCAGTATTTTTTATCTCGTAGAGTTCCTAAAGTATTGGCGATAGTGTTAGCGGGTGTGGCTATTGCTCAGTCTTCACTTGTATTTCAAACCATTACGCACAACCGAATTTTAACGCCAAGTATCATGGGGTTTGATGCGCTGTATGTGTTGACGCAAATTTTGATCGTGCTGATTTTTGGTGGTTTGAGTACTTTAGTTCTTAACTTGTATGTCAATTTCGCGATTGCCGTAATTGTAATGGTGTCGTTTTCGTTATTGTTGTTTGGTTTTTACTTTTCTAAAGGAAGCAAGAACTTGATTACGTTGCTATTGGTCGGCTTGATCTTTGGTCAGCTATTTTCCAATGCGGCGTCATTTTTCTCTTTGCTGATGGACCCAAATACGTTTGCAATCGTTCAATCGAAACTTTACGCCAGCTTTAATAATGTAAAAGTGAATTTGGTTTACTTTAGTGCACCAGCTTTGATGTTTGCATGTTGGTTGCTATTTAGTATGCATCGCACTTTAGACGTGTTTTGGCTCGACCAAGACAATGCGAAAAGTTTGGGCGTCGACGTACCTAAGGTGACGCGAAATGTATTCATTATCTCGGCGGTTCTGATAGCTATTTCTACGGCTCTAGTGGGACCAATTATGTTCTTTGGTTTGCTGGTGACCAACTTAAGCCGAGAAATGTTCCGAAGTTACCAACACAAAACGCTACTGGTTGGTTGTTCGTTTCTCTCCATCAGCTCGTTACTGGCTGGGCAATGGATTATCGAGAACGTGTTCAGTTTTGAGACGACGTTGAGTGTCGTTATTAACTTTATTGGTGGTGCGTATTTCTTATATCTACTACTGAAAAACAAAGTTGTATAAATATGATAGTGATAGACAAATTAACGAAGGCCTTCGGTTCAAATAAAGTGGTTGATGAGGCCAATACTCAGTTTGAAAAGGGCAAGGTAACATCGATTATTGGCCCGAATGGCGCGGGAAAGAGCACGCTGTTATCTATGGCTTCGCGCTTAACGGAGCGGGATGGTGGTAGTGTTATCATTGATTGCAAGGAAATTGCGGAATGGGACACTAAAGAGTTAGCGAAAAAGCTGGCGGTACTTCGTCAAGCCAACTCGATTACCATGCGATTTACCGTGAAAGAGTTGGTCTCTTTTGGCCGTTTCCCATACTCCAAAGGAAATCTGACCAAAGAAGATCATGTGGTGATTGAACAAGCGATCGACTATCTAGATTTACAAGGTATCCAAGACAAATATTTGGATGAATTAAGTGGTGGTCAGCGACAGCTTGCGTTTATTGCCATGGTGATTGCACAAGATACAGACTACGTTTTTCTTGATGAACCACTTAACAATCTAGATATCAAACACTCTCTTCAGATCATGAAAGTCGTGCAGCGGTTAGCTCATGACATGAACAAAGCCATGGTGGTGGTTATTCATGATATTAATTTCGCAGCGTGCTACTCGGATGTCATATTGGCGCTTAAGCAAGGCAAAGTTGTGGCAAGTGGTGCGGTGGAAGAGGTGATTCAGGCGTCTACGCTAGAGGATATCTACGAAACGCCGTTTAACATTATCGAATTAAACGGCAAGCGCATGTGTACTTACCACTAATCCAACCTCAGGGCTTAATGATAGCTATTCCTCAATGAGGATAGATAGGCGAGTTTACTTGGTGAGCTCGTCTATGATTGGGCATCGGCTTTCAGCGTCTCCCGGACAAGAAGAAACCCAACCTTCAAGTTGCGTTTTGATCTCCATAAGGTGCGCGATTTTTTCTTCAACCTCCATAAGCTTATCTATGGTTCTTGCTTTTACTTCGCTGCTTTTTCGGTTGGGATTATGGGCAAGTTGCACCAACTCTTTGCATTCTTGCAGTGAAAAGCCTGCGTTTTTTGCGCGTGATACTAAGTTAAGCTCTTGAATATGATTATCTGAATATTCTCGATAGCCAGAGTCGCTGCGCACTGGTGGAGATATGATCCCTTTGTCTTCATACAATCGAATCGACTTAGATGAAAGCCCAGTAAGCTTTGCGACAGCACCAATATTCATGTTTAACCTCCATAACGTTTAAGGCGAGTATATACCGATGTTGTGGATAAGACACTCCTAAATAACAGTCAGTTACCTAGGGCCTCTTTACTCTTTTATCACTTCATGCGGTGGTACACCAAATACCTTTTTGAAAGCGCAGGTGAAGTTGGAAGGGTGGTGGTATCCGGCTTCATAAGCAGCTTCCGTGATCGTCACTAGGCCACGTTCCAAGTGTTGCCTCGCAATCTCAAGGCGCCGAAAGCGAATATAACCATTTACGGTCATATTCAGTGATTGCTTAAATCGGCGCTGCAGGTTTGAAACGCTCATTGAAAACACGCTTGCCAACTTCTCTAAGCCTAGTTCTTGCTCAAGGTGAGTTTCTATATAGCTAACAATATCCTCTATTCGACCATCTGTATGTCGTTCAAGGTTATTTTTATTAGCACTGAAGTGCTTGGGGATTTGCTCAGTCGCTTGATGCAAAATTTGATAGATCAAGCTTTCAACTTCCAACTTATCTTGGAATTCTTGTGGTGTTTCTCGACTTGTCAGCGTTTTAGCCAGTTCGCATAACGCCTGGTTAAGCTCTAGTGGATGGAACGCCTGATGAGAGTTAAAAAAGGACCGATGACGACAGGTTTGGTCAAGGCGAGCCTCTAGCCACTGGGGCTTAACCAATATGTTGATCTTATTAATGAGGTTATCTTTGAGCAGTGAGCGCCGAAAGTTTGCAGGTTTGAGTAGGTTCACCACGACACCTTTAGGGCCGTCGCTTGCGTCTAAATCAAATTGCAAATCGTCGTAGCCAAACGAGAGCTTACCTTCTAAAAGAATAGTGACCAACAGTGAGGCGTGTGCAGTAGAAACAATATGTGAATCAACAAGCTCTAGGCAGCGTCCACCATGAACAAAGATTTGATCATTGTACTGATATGATAGGAATTTGCCTTCTGCCAGTTGAGTTTGACAAGGTTGACCTTGCGTGACGATCCACTGCTTTTCTGTGGCTTCCAGTTTTTGGGTTAAAGCGATCTTGGCAATTCTAGTTCGTTTTGGTGTGACTTCCTGCATTTGACACTTCCTCATAACACTTGTGCGATTTCGCATAATCAAATCGCCTTTGTATTTATAAAACTCATGCTTATTATACCTGAGAATTATTATCATTAATATTTAGGAATGAAGTTATGGAAAGCCCTGCTTGTTCATCTATCAAGCTTTCAAGCCTTTGCCTTGCAGTGGGAATGGCGCTATCAAACCCTGTTTTAGCTCAAGATACCGAGTCACATTTTGAAGAAGTCGTTGTATGGGGAACAAAAGTTTCTAGCAATACTGAGTCGATGTTTGCGGACGACATGTCACTGAAGCAAGCGGGTCATATGTCTGATTTACTGCGCGATATTCCCGGTGTGGATGTTGGTGGAACACACTCTGTGAATCAACGTATTACCATTCGTGGTTTGAGCGAAACCGATTTGGACATTCGTCTTGATGGTGCTTCTCAGCATGCAAGCATGTTCCATCACATTGGTAACTTGACGCTAAACCCTGACATTCTCAAATCTGCCGATATCCAGGTGGGTAATAACTCTGTGACTCAAAATGGCTTAGGCGGCTCGGTTTATTTTGAAACGAAAGACGCTCGCGATTTACTTCGTTACGATGAAAAGTTTGGTGCTCGTGTTTATGGCGGTTATGCATCCAACGACAACCAACAAGGCTCGTTGACACTGTACGGGCTTTTGTCCGAAAACATTGATGCGATGGTTTATGGCCATTACGTTACGCGCGATGACTTTGAAGATGGTGACGGCAACAAAACCTATGGCGCTGCGGGTGATGTTTACAACATTCTGGCTAAGTTGGGGTATGAACTAAACGACATCCATCGTTTTGAGCTCTCTTATGACATGTACCGAGACAGTGGTGATTACAGTCCGCGTCCTGATATGTCGGGGAGTGCGAACAATGGCTTATCGAGCACGTTACTTATTCCTACGGATTATGACCGAGATACCGTTACCTTGAGTTACGAGCTGCGAGGCGAACAACATCAAGGTAACGTCACACTTTATAATACCGAGACGGAAATTAAACGGGATGAGAGCGTTATGGCTCCTCGCTGGCCTTCGAACCGTTTATCGAAGAACACCGCTAAAAACCAAAACTTTGGTTTGAATGGTAAGTTCCAGTCGGATGTTATGTTAGGTGAGTTTGATAATCGAATCACCTATGGTTTCGACTACATGGATAAGACATCTTCAAGTTACTACGGTAGTCGTAAGTTCATGGATGAATCGGCCATTTCAACCGCACTGTTTGTAGAAGACCAGTTCTTCTTCTCTGATGCTTTCTTTGTTACCGCAGGTATGCGTTTTGATGATTACAAACGTGAAGCTGAAACGGGGACGAGTAACTATGATGATGTGACCTGGGCCCTAGCAGCAGAATGGGCAGTCACTCAGGATTGGACGTTGTTTGCGAGCGCACGCTCTCTATTCAAAGGCCCTGAGCTGATGGAAACCTTTATTGCTTACCAAGACGTTGCATTTTTAGAGGATGGACTAAAGCCGGAAACGGGGTTGAACACACAGGGTGGTGTCCGTTTTGATAAAACCTTTGATAAGCATTTCTTTGGAGCGAATATTACGGCATTCCAAACGGAAATTGATGATTACATTGCAGACCAGTACCAAAACGCGACTCAAACTTACCTGATTTACAACTTAGGTGATGTCGAGATTAAAGGCTTTGAGGCAAGTGCTTCTTATGGCTACGACAAGTTTAACAGCAAACTTTCTTACTCTAAGTCGGACACCAAAAACAAGAATACTGGTGGCCCTGTTGCTGGGGGTAATGGGCGTAGCATTGATATGGGTGATAGTATTGCTCTAACTTTGGATTACCAGTCAGACGCTTTAGAAACGATCTTCGGGTGGAACTCAATGTTTGTTCTAGAGGAAGACAACGTCTTTGATGGTCAGCCAAAGAAAGCAAGTTATGATGTACATAATCTATATGCTCAATGGGTGCCGTCTGATATTGATGGACTGTCGGTGACCTTTGGTATTGATAATGTATTTGACGAGTTGTACAGCTCTCATGCGTCTCGTTCGGGTACGGCACGTGGCTTCACGCTTGATGACTACGAGCCGGGTCGCAACTTCAAACTTTCTGCTGCTTATCAATTCTAATAGGGCTCCCGAGAGGGGGCGCTTCAAAACACGAGTAAATTCATGATTAAAGAAAGCACCCGAATAGATAGCGAACACGCTGACAAATACTTAGTGACACTTTGTCGGCATTTTGGACGAAAGGTTCCTGCTACTTGGAATGAAAACAGCGGTTTGGTGACATTTCCGACGGGAAAAGCGGAGTTTGCTCTTTGCGAGTCTAGCTTGACCATTATTTGTGAGGCGGATTCCGAAGAGAAACTGGGCAAAGTGAAGGCGATAATCTCATCACATGTAGACATGTTCTCTCGTCGAGAAACATTAGCACTTAACTGGGTTCGCTAGAGCTATTGATGAATGTGCAGAAAGTGAGAGCGCATTAAAAGCAAAAAGCCCGCGATCTTATCATTCGCGGGCTTTTATTGTTCGAATGCTATTGCTTTTTAGGCTCTAGATTCTAGGCTTTTTTTTTCCTGTTGCATTTTTGCTAGGAAGTAGATATTAACGCAAGCAATAAAGCCGTTAGTTAATACTACAGGCCAAGAATCAATCATTAGTCCGTAAGCAGTAAATAGCGCACAACCAATAAAGTTAAGGATACGAAGCTTAACAATATCTTTCATAGTTAGCGAAATTGCGACCATGATTGAAGCTGCATAACCTAAAATCTCAACCATATTCATGTCCATTTTTTGACCCTCTTAAAATCTGCCGAATTTTGTCGGTACCAATTCTTCTCATCTTGAGATTAATGAGGAAGCTCCATGCCTCGAATGGTCTTTTTTTGTTGTATGGACGCACTATATCAATGGAAAAACCGTGATAAAAGCCTCAAATCAAGGTTAAGAGAAGGTTAGCGATTACGCAAACGTTTAGGACGGGAATTACTGATAATTTTACTTATTGTGTTGATTGATAATAACGATGGTATTAATAGCTCTCACATCATTGAAAGTGGGGGAATATTTACATATTATTGAAAATGATAATTATTTTCAAGTGTGATGTTTATGTATTTTCTTATTAGCTTGCTCGTATTTTTTTTACTGTATATCAGGACAAAGCCGAATTCGTGGTGCTCGGGAATTCATATTGTGAGCCACATTTTCATGGTTATATTTTGTCCAACGATTTATGTCATTCAATATTTAATCGTCACGTTTTTTTCGTCACCAATATTGATTAAGTTGTCATCACGTTCAGGTGTATACAACATTCTTATTGCTTTTCTTCCATTATTGATTGCAACCGGTAGTTTGGCGTTTAGCTGAGCGTTTTCATCTATCTTCTTTTTTAAAACGACTACACTTATACGGAATAAGGTATCAATTTCATATAATTAATCGATATTGCGGCGTTAGGACATGTGTCACATTTCTGTGACTACTAGTAAGTTTTACTTACTTTGCTCATTAGTGCGCCATTTATCGATTGTTTAATGAGTTGATACTTAGTCTAATCGTCTAAAGGTGTGCTGTATGCCGCACTAAATCATTTAAAAACTATCTAAAAAGGTTAATGGGAAACGTAGGCCATTAGCGGAGGTCAGATGAGTACGCAAACCGTGCCGCAGAACGCGATTGTAAATGCTGTCAAAGGTGAAGTCTTGGTTTTAGGTCTGGATGGAAAAGTCAGGTCTATAAAAGCGGGGGATGAGTTAATATCTGGCGAAGTGATCATTACAGAAAATAACGCTTCTCTTGATGTACAGATACATAATGAGCTGTATCTGGTTGATGCTAATTGTGTCGCGTGCCTTCCAGAACCTTCTTTTGAACAACCAGAAACCTTGCTGCAATCTCCAGTTAATGGCCAGGTTACTTTCGATCCAACAGCTATCGAAGGTGCTAACTTTGACGCTAATGATGTCGCGGCTATCCAACAGGCCATTTTAGATGGTGCTGACCCGACTGCTATTTTGGAAGCAACGGCTGCTGGTGCTGGCGCTGAAGGCTCAGCCAATGCTGGCTATGTGACCGTTGAATATAATAATCCGGAAGTACTTGCCTCCACCTTTTTTGAGACGTCAGCGACTCGTAGCGGTGTAGAAGAACGCGATGAAGCTGATGATTTGGATGTCACTATTTTTGCCGATGGCGGACAATCACTGGAATCTAGCGTAACAGAAGGCTCAATTTCTCTATCAAGCTATCCGCAAACCATTTCTTCTAGTGTGCTGGTTGAAGCAGGGGATCTCGCACTTGATACCGCTTCATTTGTACCTGAAACGTCCTCATTAGAGTCTCTGTTAACCGAGTTAAATAGTGACATTACCTCTGGTGGTCAGCCAGTGGCGTTCGTTTACGACGAAGCGCAAAATGCCATTATCGGCACTCAAGGTGGTAACGAAGTGCTTCGTATCGAGATCGAAGCGACATCTTTAGGCCGTGATTTAGAGTTAGAGGTCGTTACCACGATTAGCCAGGGCATTGACCATGTCGCGTCTGTTGCTGATGGTCAAGTTTTCATCTCCGGTGATCAAATCAATATCGCTTTTGACATTACAGGCGCAGATATTGGTGGTAACAGTATTCAAGCACCTATCGGTTTCACGACAACTGTTATTGATGGCGATGATCCGGTGCCGCAAAACGTTACTTTTGAAAACGTTGAATCTTCTTCTACACCAATCACTGGCACTTTTGTTGATATTGGTAGTGATCAATTGGCAACGGTCACGTTTAATCAAGAAGGACTTAGTCAGTTCGATGGCCTACTGAGTGATAATCAGGCGACAGAAGCGGTACTCTCTGAAGACGGCAGTACTATCACCTTGTCCATTGCTGGCTCGAATGAAACCGTCTTAACCATCAGTCTGAACACCGATGGTACCTACCAATTTGAGCAATTTAAGCCGTTGGAACAAACAAACGGTGAAGATACGATTGAGCTCTCTTTACCAACCACAATCGTTGACTTTGACCAAGATACGGCAAGCAATACCTTTACGATGTCCATTCTTGATGGCGATAATCCAGTAATTGAAAACGTGACGGGATTGTCTTTAGACGAGGCGGGGGTTGACCAAGGTTCACAGGAAGGCGAGGCAGTAACAAGTGGTACCGGGTCGATCACGACAGCGGTCGGTAGTGATATCATTGACCACTATGAGTTGGAACCTACAGAGTTTAACGTTGGTGGAGAACTCCAATCTCAAGGGCAGGTTGTTCAACTGGAACTCGCGTCCGAGAGTAACGGCGTGCGCACTTACGAAGGCTTCATCGAACTGGATGGCGTGCGTATTACCGTATTTGATGTGGCGATCGATGCCCCTGCATTGGGCGAATATCAATTCAACTTGTATGAACAACTCGACCATACGGGTGCTAATGATGACTCGCTTACTTTCTCACTGCCAGTTTACGCGGTAGATGCGGATGGCGACCGCTCCTCGATTACTGAAGGTTCGAACACACCAGAAGCGGCGCAAATTGTCATTCAAGTTCAAGATGACGTTCCTACGATTGATGGCGTTGATGCGCTGGCCGTCGATGAAGACGATTTATCAAGCATCGGCTCCGATCAAAGCGACTCTGTGCTCGCGCAAGGTAGCTTCACGACGACCCAGGGCTCAGACCGTGTTGTAAGTTATCAATTAGAGAGCGGCACTGATCCACTCAATGGGTTGGAATCACAGGGTCGATCTATCTCTCTGTCGGAAACAGCCAACTCAGATGGTCGCTTTACCTATTCTGCAACGGCAGAAGGGGACGCTATCTTCACCTTACAAGTGAACCCTGACGGTTCTTATTCATTTATCCTTGAAGGTCCAATCGATCATGCTGTGGGTAGCGATAGCTTAACTTTAGACTTCAATATTGTCGCAACGGACTTTGACGGTGACACCAGTTCACTTGTTCTACCGGTTACCATTACTGATGATGTGCCAACCATTAACGACGTTGTTGCTCTTACCGTCGATGAAGATGACTTAAGTTCGGTAGGCTCTGACCAATCACAGCCAACGCTGGTTGAAGGTCAGTTCACGACGACTCAGGGCTCAGATGGCGTCGTACAGTATCAGTTGGATGTAAACGCTGATCCTTTAAATGGCCTGCAATCTCAAGGTCAAATCGTCTCCATTGCCGAAACGCAAAATGCAGACGGCAGTTACACCTACAGCGCAACGGCAAATGGCAGTGCAGTTTTCACATTAATTTTGAATACCGACGGCTCGTACAGTTTTGAGTTGCAAGGTCCAATCGACCATGCGGCAAATAGCGACAGTTTAACTCTTGATTTTAGCGTTATTGCTACCGACTTCGATGGTGACACAAGTCAAATTGTACTGCCAGTCACCATCGTGGATGATAAACCGACTATTACCGATGTTGATGCGATTACCGTTGATGAAGATGATTTAGGCACGATTGGTTCAGATCAGACTGACCCGATTTCTATTGATGGCAACTTCACCACCACACAAGGCTCTGACCGAGTGGTGAGCTATCAGCTTGATGCTTCTGCAACACCAGTTGACGGCCTTACATCGCAAGGCGTGGCAGTCACGCTGACTGAAACCGCAAACGGTGATGGCAGCTTTACTTATAAAGCAACAGCGGGTAGTGAAGCGGTCTTTACGCTTACAGTGAATACTGATGGCTCTTATAACTTCACGCTTGAAGGGCCAATTGATCATGCTGTCGATAGCGACGAGTTGACGCTCAACTTCCCAATCATCGCGACCGACTTTGATGGTGATACCACAAACGCCACGATCCCTGTGACGATCGTGGACGATAAGCCAGTTATCACTGACGTAGATGCCATTACGGTTGATGAAGATGATCTAGCGTCAATTGGTTCAGACCAAAGCAATCCAATTTCTATTGATGGCAGCTTCACCACCACGCAAGGCTCAGACCGTGTGGTGAGCTACCAGTTAGATGCCTCTGCAACACCAGTTGACGGTTTAACATCGCAAGGTGTGGCTGTCACGCTAACAGAAACCGCAAATGGTGATGGTAGTTTCAGTTATGAAGCGACAGCGGGTTCTGAAGCGATCTTTACGCTGACTGTGAATACTGATGGTACTTACAACTTCACGCTTGAAGGACCAATTGATCATGCGGTTGATAGTGATGAGTTGACACTGAACTTCCCAATTATAGCCACCGACTTTGATGGCGACACAGTAACTGAAATCATTCCAGTCACGATTGTTGATGATGTACCGACTATTACAGCGGTTGATGCGCTGAATGTTGATGAGGATGACCTTAACGTTGTAGGTTCCGACCCAGGCGGCGATCTGTTCGTTAAAGGCGCGTTTACCACCACACAAGGCTCTGACCGAGTGGTGAGCTACCAACTGGATTCAACCTCTGATCCTGTCGCGGGCCTGACGTCTCAAGGTGAGGCGATTACCTTGGTCGAAACGGCTAATGGTGACGGCAGCTTTACCTATGTCGCGACCGCAGATGGTAATCCTATTTTTACCCTAAACGTCGCAACGGATGGTACGTACGACTTTACGCTTCAAGGACCAATCGACCATGCGGCCAACAGCGACAGCCTAACCATTGATTTCCCGATTATTGCCACCGATTTTGATGGTGATACGGCCACGGCAACTATTCCAGTCACGATCACGGATGATGCACCCGTCATCGATAACGTCGTGCCGCTGGCTGTGGATGAAGATGATCTCTCAGGTATTGGCTCAGACCAAAGCGACGCTGTTTATGTAGAAGGTGCGTTCACGACCACTCAAGGGTCAGACCGTGTGGTGAGCTACCAACTTGACTCAACGGCTGATCCTGTTTCGGGGTTAACTTCGCAAGGTGAGCCTGTTACCTTGGTAGAGACTGCGAATGCCGATGGCAGCTTTACTTACGTTGCTACCGCGGATGGTAGCCCTGTCTTCACCATGAATGTGAATGCAGACGGTACATACAACTTCCGTCTGGAAGGTCCGGTCGACCATGCGTTAAACAGCGATGAGTTAGTACTGAACTTCCCAATCATTGCGACGGATTTTGATGGTGATACGACTACTGCGACCATTCCTGTAACCATTACTGATGACGTTCCAAGCATCGACAACGTTGTTCCACTGACAGTAGACGAAGATGATCTCGCCACAATTGGCTCAGACCAAAACGATGATGCGTTTATGTCTGGTTCGTTTAGTACGACAGAAGGCTCGGACAGCGTTGTTAAATACCAGCTTGATGCAACCGCGGATCCAGTAGCAGGGTTGACCTCTCATGGTGAGCCTGTCGTGCTTGCTGAGACGGCAAACGGTGATGGTAGCTTTACTTACACTGCCACAGCAGATGGCAATGCCGTATTTGAATTAGTGCTGAAGCCAGATGGCAGCTACACCTTTACTCTGCAAGGTCCACTAGACCATGCGATGAATAGCGACAGCCTACAAATCGATTTCCCGATTATCGCAACAGACTTTGATGGCGACACTTCAACTAAAATACTGCCTGTCACTATTGTTGATGATCAGCCAAGCATCACTAATGTTGATGCGATCAGCGTGGATGAAGATGACCTGGCTACGATTGGCTCTGATCAAAAAGAGTCCGTGTCGATTGATGGTCACTTTGTCACGACGGGCTCTGATCATGTTGTGCGTTATCAGTTAGACGCGTCCTCTAACCCTGTTGATGGCTTAACCTCACACGGGGTAGTGGTGACAATGACGGAAAGCGCGAATGCGGATGGCAGTTTTACCTATACCGCTACCGCAGGATCAGAAGCCGTATTTACCTTGACGGTGAACAGCGACGGCAGTTACAACTTCACGCTTGAAGGTCCAATTGACCATGCAACAGGTAGTGATGAGCTGACGCTGAACTTCCCAATCATCGCGACGGATTTTGATGGTGATACCACCACAGAAACGCTCCCAGTCACCATCGTCGATGATAAGCCAACTATTACCGATGTCGATGCGATTACCGTTGATGAAGATGATTTAGCCACGATTGGCTCAGACCAAACTGACCCGATTTCAATCGATGGCAACTTCACCACCACACAAGGCTCTGACCGAGTGGTGAGCTATCAGCTTGATGCTTCTGCAACACCAGTTGATGGCCTTACATCACAAGGCGTGGCGGTCACGCTGACTGAAACCGCAAACGCTGATGGCAGCTTTACCTACCAAGCAACAGCAGGCACTGAGTCGGTCTTTACACTGACAGTGAATAATGATGGCTCTTACAACTTCACGCTTGAAGGGCCAATCGATCATGCTGTTGATAGCGACGAGTTAACGCTCAACTTCCCAATCATCGCAACAGATTTTGATGGCGACACGTCTGCTGAGACAATTCCTGTCAAGATCGTTGATGACAAGCCGACACTTGGTGGCATTGAAGCAACCAGTGTGCAAACGGTTGATGAGGACGATATCCCAACAGTCGGATCTGATGGTACGCAATCGAACAGCATTGCTGGTAACTTCATCGCGACTGATGGCTCTGATGGCATTGTGGAGTACGGCGTTTCTGACCTAGCGACGTCAGTACAAGGCCTGACCTCAGGTGGTCAATCATTGGTTATGGTTGAAGTATCAAACGCAGGTGGCGTTTCAGTTTACGAAGCTCGTATTGATGGCACGACGACACCAGTATTCCGTGTGACACTCGATGCCTCTAATGACAGCTACACGTTCGATTTGCTTGCTCCTCTCGATCATCCAAATGCTGATGGCCAAAATGAACTGGTCATCAATTTGCCGATAAACGCGACTGACTTTGATGGAGACGTGTCGAACGACATCACCTTACCAATTACGGTTGTGGATGATGTTCCGACCATTGATGGTTTACTAGCAGGCAGCGAACAAACCGTTGATGAAGATGACCTACCAGCAGGTACTGATGCTGCAAGTGCAGAAGATACTGTTATTTCAGGTACTTTTGATATCACCGAAGGTGCTGACCAAGTTGCTTCTATTCAGCTTAGTGACCTGACCACGCCTGTTGCGTCACTGACTTCAGATGGTGAAGCTATCAGCTTAGTTCTGTCTTCTAGCGCAAACGGTGTGAACGTATACCAAGGTGTTGCTGGCAATCCTGCTGAAGTGGTTTTCGAACTGACGTTGGATGCAACGAACAACACCTACGAGTTCGATTTACAGAAGCCGCTTGATCATCCAGATGGTAATCAGCAAAACGAGATTGTTATTAACCTCCCTGTGACGGCGACAGATAATGATGGTGATACTTCACCAGCCTTCACATTGCCAATTACCGTTGTGGACGATGTTCCAGTTGTTACCAATATTGAAAGTCTACGTGTAGACGAAGATGACTTACCTCTTGGTTCTGATGGCACTAAAGAGCCATTAACGGTATCAGGTGAATTTGAAGTCACTAGCGCAGATGGTATTGATGCTTTCGAATTGGATCTGAGCTCAAACCCTATCCCGAATCTGAAATCGGGTGGAGAAGAGGTAACACTTTCTCAAGACGTTGGTGCCTCAACTGCTGACGCACTTGTTTACGTAGGGCAAACTCCGGGTGGAGTGACGGTGTTCACGTTGACACTTCATCAAGATGGTAAATACGACTTTGAGTTATCTGGTCAGTTAGATCACGCGGTTAACTCTGATGAGATTTTGTTGAATCTACCTGTGAAGGTCACGGATGGCGACAACGATACTATCACTGCGACCTTGCCAGTGACGATCGTAGATGACAAGCCAACCATTGATGCTATTAGCTCTGGTAGTACCTTGTCTGTGGATGAGGATGATATTCCAAGCCAAGGTTCGGACGACACGCCAGAATCCAATATCATTGGTGGCAATTTTGACGTTACCGATGGTGCCGATACTATCGTTAGCTTCCAGCTGGATAGCTTAACGTCACCTGTTTCTGGACTTACTTCAGGTGGTCAACCGCTTGAGATGGTTGAGTTCTCAAATTCAAATGGTGTGATTGAGTATCGAGCTTACGTACAAGGTACGACGGATACCGTCTTTAAACTGACGCTAAATGGTTCAGCAGACAGCTATGAGTTTGAACTGTTGGGTGCACTTGATCATCCTGCGGGTAACGATGAAAATTCGTTAGTCATCAACTTCCCAGTCAACGCGACCGATTTTGACGGTGATGTATCAAACAACATCACTTTGCCAATCACGGTTGTGGACGATGTTCCAGCGATTGTGAAAGTGACAGACTCTAGCCAACAAACCGTTGATGAAGATGATCTTGCCGGTGGCTCTGATACGACAAGTAATGATTCTACGGTATTAAACGGCGGATTTGAGGTCGTTGCTGGTGCAGACAATATTGTCAGCTACCAAGTTTCTGACCTCGATGCAGTCGTGTCAGGCTTAACGTCGAATGGCAGCAGCGTCGAGTTGAATCTAGTAGGCACCAATGGTGGAGTAACCAGTTACGAAGCGGTTATTACTGGCACATCAACTAAGATCTTCACGTTGTCTCTTGATGCGAATAACGACAGTTACCAATTTGAACTGTTGGGACCAATTGACCATGACGCCGTTCAAGGTGAAAACAACCTTGTCATTGATATCCCAATTACAGTCACAGATTTTGATGGTGACACGTCATCTTCACTGAATCTTCCAATTACCGTGATTGATGACATTCCCGAAATTAAATCAGCAGATGCTTTGGCTGTTGATGAGGACGACCTCACCAATGGCTCTCAGGCAACCAACAAAGACAGCCTTGAAGCAACGGGTAATTTCGATACGGTGGAAGGGGCAGATACCGTTGTCTCTTACCAGTTGGATCTTACTTCTAACCCGATCCCGGGAGTCACTTCAGGTGGTCTTGCGGTGACGTTAGTTCAAACCGCGGTAAGCAACAACAACTTTACTTATCAAGGTCAAACACCTGATGGTAACTCAGTGTTCACGCTAGTTTTGAACGCTGACGGCTCTTACAAGTTTACACTCGAGGGGGCGCTAGACCACTCAACCCAAGGCGAAGATACTCTCATACTCGATCTTCCAGTCTTTGCTACAGATGTCGATGGCGATACGGCAGGTATTAACTTACCAGTGACGATTACCGATGATGTTCCAACCTTGTACGATGCATCTATTTCGCGTGTTGAGGGACAAGGCAGCCGCACGGTTCACTTATTCCAAGACCCTGTAGAAGCTGATGACGATCTTGGTGCTGACGGCGCACAAGTGACTTCATTTTCGGCTGATGATTCAGGCATTTACTTTAAGCAAAACGGTGTTGATTCTGATTCTGTCGATTTGAACGGCAGCGACCAAGTCGTATTTGTTCACAAGGTTCTTGACGGAGTGGATACTGAAATCGGTCGTTTGGTTGTTCGAACTGATGGCCGTGTGTCATTCCGTCCGAATGACGATCTTGACCATACCGAAACCGACTCGATTGATTTCACCATCAACGTTGTTGCAACCGATGGTGATGGCGATATCGCAGATGCCGATGTGGATATCTCGATAAGAGACCGTAATGCGCAAATTGACACGTCTACCGTTACTGCGTTCGAGGACCAAGGGCGTGATGGTGTCGTTGTGGGCGTTGACTCTGCAAATACTCAGGACAACTTGTCGACGCTGGATGTGACGCCGGCGAAAGTCGATTTGGTTATCGATTTGCATGATATCGATCGTAACGAAAGCTTAGGTGATATCACTATTCGAGATGCAAGCACGCACAACGGTACGTTCTATTACCGAGATGGCAGCGGGAACTTCATTGAATTGACACCAGTAGGCGATACAGTTGTTCTCGATGCCTCGAATGTCGAGCAATCATTTAGTGGCGAGCTTGTCTCTTTAGATAACTTGTATTTTGTCCCAGATCGTCATACCTCGACTGACGTTTCAGGTATTGATCCTCGTATTCGCGTTGAAATACTGAACAATGGCTCAGCTGACCACGTTATTAATGGTAATTTGAATATTCAAGTTGAGAGTGTGGCAGATATTGCGACTTGGACGACGAGCAGCGAGTTTAACTATTCTGTCGATGAAGACGGAAACAACGTCGCACTTAATATCACGGCGGAAACTCAGGATACTAGTAATCCTGAAGATATAGTGTACGAGCTCATCTTTACACAAGGAGAAGGTAACGCGGAGTTAGTCTATTCGGATGGTAGCGCGATTCCAAAAACTGGTGGTGTTTATCTCGTAGATGCCAGCCGAATTGGTGACGTTCAAATTGATCCAATCGATAATTTCTCGGGCGAAATCAAGATTGATGTAACCGCGATTACAACAGAAAACAATAATCCGTTCTCAGGGAAGGAAACGGCACGTTCAGAGACAGAAACTATCATCATTGATGTTAACCCAATCGCGGACCCAGGTAGTTTTACAGTCAACCGAATCAATGTCTTTGAGGATAACGCTCGAACTCAAGACACCGTCAATCCTGTCACGGATCATGATCCACTTCAGTTAAGTGAAGTGATTACCATGAAGCCGTCTGCGGATTTAGATGGTTCTGAAGCACTGTTTGTGCGTATTTCTGACTTCTCAATTGATGGCGTTACGTTAGTGTGGCTTGATTCAGCAAACCCAAGCCAAATAGTGGAAGTGACCGATTCAAGCGGCAATGTACTCTATTACGAAGTGCCAGAATCTGAGTTAGCCAACGTCGAAGTGCTTCCTCCGTTGCACAGCAATGATGACTTTACTTTCAACGTTGAAGGTATCGTAAAAGATACGGCATCGTTATCTAGTGGGGTTGCCGAAGATATGTTGTCACTAGGTAGCAAAACAGTGATCGTCGGTGTGAAAGGCGTAGCTGACATACCATTTATTGAGCTGAATGATAAATCAGGGATCTGGCATGAGTTTAATGACGGCAATGTAAGAGGTATTGAGACTAATATCGATGAGAATGGTCAAGTAGAGTTGGGCTTTAGTGTTATCTCTGGCGAGTTACCAGATAACCCGAATGACCACTCAGAGTCGGTTACGGTTCTGCTGTCCAATATTCCGGCAGGTGTCGAGGTATTTGATAGCGATGGTGCATCCGTCGATCTGACCTTTGTAGGCTATGACGCGCAAAATCAGCCAATCTATGAAGCCAATATCACCACGGCGAATATTAATTCTGGAATTGTTATTAAACCGGAAGCGTCATCGACGGAGAACATTCATATTACAGCGACGACGATCGTCACAGAGAATGATGGTCACAGTCGAACCTCATCGGGTGAGATCCGAATTATTGTCGCTCCTGTCATTGATGCGCAAGATAACTACACGGTTCAATCAGAAGGTGATGAAGATACACGCTTTAATATTGATTGGAAGCCAACGTTGGCTCAAAGCCCTGATACAGATGAGTTCTTTAGTGATGTGACGATTTCTGGATTTCCTCCAGGCAGCACGGTTTATGTCGATGGCGTAGCACAAACATTGGTTTCTGGAACATTAACACTTTCGCCACTAGCGAACGAGTCGGAGCAAGACTTTTCTGCTCGAATCTCTCAAAGCGGGTATGTCCAGGTGCAATTAGAGCAAGACTCTAGTACTGACTTTGATTTGAATACTACGGTGACGGTGAAAGAGATTGACCACGAATATGTCGATGCTTCTAATCCAGGGCAGGGAATTGCAGAAAAAGCCATCAATGGCATGGTGCATGTCCAAGTCAATCCAATCGTTGAGCCAGAAAATACAACAGGATCGCTAGACGCCCAGACACGTTTGCTTGTTACTGAAAGCACTGGCGTTGTCACTGACATCGTGAAGTCAGACGGTCAAGGGAACATTGATTTTACGATCAATACTTCAACGGGTGGGGAGTCTGGTGCGAATATCATCAAATACCAAGAGTTTGACGCCTCTTCAGATGAAGTGGTGACTCAGCTTGTTGTTCAGTTCCACAATGTCGACCCTGAGATTCTCAATCAATTGGTCATTGTTGGTGCATTGAACGAAGGCGGCGGTCGATGGACTGTCATTGACGAAGAAAACTTCTCAATTAAAGCGCCTTCAGGTCTTGATTTAACGCCAAACGACGACAGCGATGATGGTGACAACGGCGGTCTATCTCAAATTGGGTTAACCATCTATGCCGAGGTCAACGATTTAGGTGAAGATGCCGTTGAAAAAGACGCAACAGTGGCAAGAGAAACTGACGTGACACTTGAGTTTCCGACGGTTCTCACGCCGCAAACAAGTGTTGCCGCTGAAATTCAGGTGGCTGATGACGTTCAAATTGAAGCATCGGAAGATAATGCGATCGACCTTGGCACTCAATTGACGTCGAAAGTCGATGCGATTAATGCGGATGGTGTGGAAGATGTTTTGACTGTTGTTATTGATCCATCCGCACCCGGTATTCCTCCAGGCTTGGTGATAACAGGCACTGATATCGATTTTGTCAATGGTAAATACGTTTTCCAAGCAGATATTGATGCTAGTGGCAATATCACAGGTTTGGACGGTTTAACGATGCACTTGGCAGAAGATTATGCTGGTGATTTCGAATTGCCTGTGAGGTTTGTCACCAAAGACACAGAGTCTGGCGACGAAAAAGAAAACAACGTGCGAATTCCAGTTCAGGTTTTACCGATTGCAGATGTTCCGAGTTCGGCGGGTGATCAGCCATTAGATGGTGATGTTACACCAAATGTGACAGTGGATATCACAGGTACTCTCGGTTTAGACGCTAACAAACAACCAGTTAATGACCTAAATAGCGATGTACCAACGGCGGATGGTGTGGGTTATGAAGATGGTTTAATCCAACTTAATCTAAATGTCGATTTTGCTGACCGTTATAACAATATCCAAGGTGGTCAGGAAACGCTAACGAATATCAAGTTAGCACTCGATGACACAACACTGGGGGAGTTTGTTGACGCAAATGGCAATAGCTTAGGGACAAGTATTGAGTTTAATGAAGCAGAGATTTTAGCGGGTGCGCTTGATACTGTTCTGTTTAAGCCGAAAGAAAATTATCCCGTAGGTGGGGGACAAAACACCGTCAAGATTAATATCGAAGGAGAGATCACAGACGAGGCTGTATTTGATCAGTCTATCCTAAATAACCCTGGCGATAATATCGATATAAGAACTTTTACTGATGACGTGACATTCGAAGTTACGCCAGTGGTGGACGATATTACGATTACAGGTGCCGATCCTACGAAGCCAATTACCGTGGTTGGTGACGAAGATACTTTAATTTCGTTGAATCAATCAGGCTCTGGGGTTTCGATCAGCTTAAACGATAATGATGGCTCTGAAAGTTTCGTTTCACTCAAGTTAACAGGGATCCCTGATGATTTTGTCGTGCAATCCAATTCCTCTGATTATGTTGTTAAGAACAACGGCGGAGGAGAATGGAGTATTCAGCTAAAAGACCTTACTCAGACATCCGTTGATTTGAGTGACATCCAAATCAAACCGCCGAAAAACTTCAGTGGTGAGGCAGAGATTGGCATTACCGTGTTCATCCAAGAAGAATTGTTGCAAGTACCAACTGAGCGAACTAATAACTTTACGCTGGTTGTGAATCCTATTGGTGATGATGTTGATGTGAATCCTGATACTGCAGCTGCGGGGAATGAAGGAGAAGATATTGTTATCAACGTCAATGCGCTGGTGGTTGATAACAAAGAGTCCATCGGAGATGGCGCAACCTACCAGGAAAATGATCCAGAGACGCTGAGAGTTGAGATTTCAAATGTTCCTGATGGGGCGAGTGTTTCATTACCTGATGGAACGGTGTTTACTGACCAAGGAAATGGCGTCTTCGTATTAGAAATCGATGCTCAAGATTTGGGGCAAGTGGTCTTTAATTCTGGTGATCGAAACGATAACTCATGGGGTGGGTCACTGCATTTCAAAGTGCAAGCTGTTGATACCGGGCTCGATGGTCGCCAAAGTTTAGGTTCAGCCGAGGAGTTTGACGTAGCTGTTGATGTTGAAGCGGTGAATGATCGACCGGAGTTCGCGAATGTCATTGACGTTGAAACACCAGAAGACAACGCTATCCTGCTGGATACATTTGGTATTTCGGATGTGGATGCGGTACTTGATGATCCTACCGCAGAGTATGTCTTGAATATTGCTGTCGATAGCGGTTACTTGGTGCTCAATCCATCGATTATTGCCAATTACGGATTGACGGTTTCTGGAGACGGCACGGGTTCAATTGAACTGAAAGGAACCGTATCTGACCTTAACGCCGCTATCGCTGATGGTTTAGTGGAGTTTAACCCAGCGCTTAACTTCTTTGGTAACGTCAATGTCGACATCTCTGTCGATGACCAAGGCAACGAAGGTATCGTGATTAGCGGTGTCGATGAAACACTCAATTCAAATAGCAGCCAATTTGTAATTGAAGTCACAGAGGTGAATGATGCGCCAACAACATCGGAAGTGACGCTGACAAGTATTGATGAAGACAGCGGCGCTGTTATTATGACCGCAGCGGACTTGCTGGTTAATGCGGTTGATATTGAGTCGGACAATTTAACCGTTAGCAATGTTACGCTTGTCGACCCTGCAGCAGGGACGCTTACTCAACTGAGCTCAACGGAGTGGAGCTTTGAACCTGCTCCTGATTTTTACGGGGATGTAAGCTTTAATTACGATATTACGGATGATGGCATGACCAATGGCGTCTCGGATCCGAAGACCGTCAGTGGCTCAGCCGTGATGACAGTGCAGGCGATTAACGATGCTCCGGAGATTGATGGCTCAATGGTCACAAATACGATTGTGGAGTCATCGGATCAAAAAATCTCAGGTTTCGAAATTACCGATGTTGATTTTGCAGGTGTTCATGAGAATGAAATCATGACGGTGTCACTCAGCATCGATGAGGGTGATATAAGTGTCGTTGTCCCGGCGGGGAGTGGCATTACTCAAGGCGTTGGTTTAGCAGGTGAAACTGTACTGATGGGGACTTTGTCTCAGCTTAATAGTCTTTTCGCTTCGACGGATCCGGATGTCGGTGTATTTATTGATGCCAGTGACGTGAACAGCAATTCTATTGCGCTTACCGTTACCGCTGATGACAATGGTATCTTCTATGACAACTTAACGGGTACCTCACTACAAACATCAGAAACGTTTGATATTAACGTAACGCCTGTCGCTGACGTACCAAACTTGGCCATTGATCAGAACTTTAGTTACATTCAAAGAATTAGTGCGAGTCAAAGTGCAAGCCGTCAAGGCATCGCGCTGGTGGGTATTATGGCTGCGTTGACCGATGTCGATGAAGTACTGGCCTTAGAGCTCACAGGCGTGCCAAGAGGAGCCACGATCACGAGTGAGGCCACAACATCGAATATCAGCTTTGATGGTACAACATGGACTGTTCCAGAAGATGAAATTGATACGCTACACATCAATAATGCGATCCCGGGAGATTACGATATTACATTGACTGCGGTTTCTACTGCATCAAATGGTGACCAAGCGTATTCAACGCCATTAGATATTAATCTAAACGTTACTATAAGGACTTCCTCCCGATGTCAATGGGTGCTCTGAACGCAATCACAATGAAGATTAAGATGCAGTACTATAAGCGGTCATACTGGAATATTCTGTTCCGGACCAAAATGAAAGACG